>MNUQ01000114.1:51433-51874 GCA_001871085.1 Desulfovibrionaceae bacterium CG1_02_65_16 | reverse complement strand
CCGGTTCGACTGCCAGGTGGGCGACGGGCGGGGTCTGCGCCACCGGCACCATCGCATCAGCCGATGCGGACGCGCTGCCGACAGCACCGGAGTTAGCAGGCGCGGCCGCTTCGGCCCAGCTCGCCGCTTCGGGGAAGCAGCCGTCGGCGTCGGCCTGGGCGATGTCCACATCAAGGTCGATGTCCGTAAAGAAAAAGAGATCCTGAATGGAGGACTGCTCCGCCGTGGTATCGAGCAGCACCTCCCAGGTGAGGTACAAAATCTGCGTATCCAAAGCGGAAAGCTCGGGCAGGCGGCTGGAGTCCGCGCGCACCTCGCAGCGGCCAAGGTCGCGCAGGTCCGCGAACAACGGGTCGAGGTTCAGTTCCTTGTCCACCTTGGGCTCGCGCGCGCGGATGCGAATGCGGTAGGAGACGGGCTTGGCCGCTTCAGCCGGCTCGG
>MNUQ01000114.1:11091-51425 GCA_001871085.1 Desulfovibrionaceae bacterium CG1_02_65_16 | reverse complement strand
GCGGAAGCCACCCCGCCGATCAGATCGCGTACGGCGGCCTGGATCTCCTCGCCCCGCTCGGGGCTGCCGTTGCCTTCCTCGTCCGGGCCGTTAAGCAGCCCCAGGATGTGGTCGCGCGCGGCGAACGAGGTGCTGATGAGCTCGCGGCTCACCTCCAGCCCGCCGTTGCGGACCTTGTCGAAAACGTTTTCAAGGGAATGCGTGAAGTTGGCGATGTCGTCGAAGCCGAACATGGCGCCAGAGCCCTTTATGGTGTGCAGGGCGCGGAAGACTTGATTCACCAAATCCAGATCGTGGGGGCGGTTCTCCAGCTCGAGCAAAGTCGTGTCCAACTCCGCGAGGAGGTCCAAAGCCTCTTCCCGAAATATGGCGCGGCTTTCATCGTCGGACATCACATTGGGCTCCAACCGACGGCCTGCGCCGCCGCGGCTTGCTGGTCATGAATCAAACGTCACCCGCGGCTGTTTGCTTTGCGGGCCATTTATCCAACAATATTGACCTTAGCCCCTGGCAAAAGAAAATGCAATCTCGGCACGTCATCCAAGGCATCCTCTCTGCTATCGCCGCTATGGCGTGCCTAGTCAAGGACATCGAACTTAGCGAATTTCATGACAAATGATGCGCGGCCCTGGGTTGCGGAGCGCAACAGCGTGGAGAAACCAAACATCTGCCCAAGGGAGGCGAAAGCCTGCACCAGCTTTGCGCCGCCACGGTCGTGGATGTTCTCTATTTTTGCGCCCTTGGAGCCAAGCAGGCCAACCACCTCGCCAACAAAGGCGTCCGGCGCGCTCACCTCAACCCACATGATGGGCTCCAGCAGCATGGGCGAGGCGGCGGCCAAGGCTTTTTTAAGGGTCATGGCGGCGGCCATGCGATAGCCCGCAGCGCTGGATTCGCCCTCGCGCCGGGGCATGTCGAGAATGCGCACGCGCACGTCCTGCACGGGATAGCCGCCCACGACGCCGCAGTTCAGCCCGTCGCTCACGCCCTCCTCCACCGACTCGGTCCAGGCGGCGGGATAGAGCGCGCGGTCCAACTCAAACTGCACCACACGGCCAGACCCGCGCGACAGCGGCTCCACGGCCAGACGCACCGCGCCGTAGTGCGGCACCTCGGCCAGCTCGCGCTGGAACTCCTCCTGCGCCTCGGCCTGGGCGCGCACGGTCTCTTGATACACCACCTGCGGCTTGCCGGTGCGCGGCGAAAGCCCATGCTCGCGCGTCATGCGCTCCAGCAAAACCTCCAGGTGCAGCTCGCCCATGCCGGAGAGAATGACCTGCCCGGTGTCCTCGTCGCGCGCAACGGTCAGGGTGGGGTCCTCCAACAGATATCGCTGCAACACCTCATCGAGCTTGTTCGCCTCCTCCGCGTTCCTGGGCTCAATGGCCAGCGAGATGACCGGCTTGTACGCGGCTATCTGCTCCAGCAAAATGGGATCGTCACGATGGCACAACGTATCGCCCGTGCGGCCGAAGCGCAGGCCGGCTGCGGCCACAATCTCACCCGCGCGCGCAACCTCAATCTTCTCACGCCGGTCGGCGTGCAGGCGGAACAGCCGGGCCACGCGCTCCTCATCACCATGGGTGACGTTGAACACCGTCTCACCCTCGGCGATGTGGCCGGAATAGACGCGCATGAAGGACTGCTTGCGGCCGGACTCCATGACGACCTTGAACACGAGCGCGGCCAGCGGCGCCTCGGGATCGGGATCGAAGCTCTTGGGCAGGTGCGTCGCCGGGTCCATGCCGGTTTGCCGGGGCACGTCCAGCGGGCCGGGCAAATAGGCGCACACGGCGTCCATAAGCGGCTGGACGCCCGCGTTTTTGAGGGCCGAGCCCACAAACACCGGCACCAGCTTGAGCCCGATGGTGGCGCGGCGGATGGCCGCGTCAATGGCCGCAGGGGCGATATCCTCTCCGCCAAGGTAGGCGTCCATGATCGCATCGTCAGCGTCGGCCAGGGTCTCCAGCATGGCCTCGCGCAAAGGGGCCGCGCGCCCGCGCTGCGCATCGGTGAGCGGCTGGCGTTCATATTCCGCGCCCCGGCTTTCAACGTCGAACACCAGGCGCTCCATGCGCACCAGATCGAACACGCCGGCAAAATCCGCGCCCTCGCCATCCGGAGCCTGCACGGCCAGTGGCACGGCGTTCAGCTTCTCGCGCATGGATGCGAGCACGGCGTTAAAATCCGCGCCCAACCGGTCAATCTTATTCACAAAGGCCAGCTTGGGGACGTGGTAGCTCTCGCTCTGCCGCCACACGGTCTCGGACTGGGGCTCAACGCCGCTGACGGCGCAGAACACGCCAACGGCCCCGTCAAGCACGCGCAGGCTGCGCTCCACCTCCACGGTGAAGTCCACGTGGCCGGGCGTGTCGATGAGGTTCACCGTGTGCCCATTCCACTGGCAGCTGGTGACAGCCGAGGCGATGGTGATGCCGCGCTCCTGCTCCTCGGGCATGAAGTCCATGGTGGCGGTGCCCTCGTGAACCTCGCCCAGCCGGTGGATGCGGCCGGCGTAAAACAGAATGCGCTCGGACAGCGTGGTCTTGCCGGCATCGATGTGCGCGATGATGCCTATATTACGGATGGTTTGCAGATACTTGGCGGAAATGGGCTTTTTGCTCATGAGCTGCTGCCTCGCGCGTTGAAGGGGCGTTACGTGCCGGCGAGCCTGCGCAGTGCGCGCGTATGTCTCAGGCGCGGACCGGAGCGCGCGCCTGGTCCGGCATCAGGTGGCGGCGGTGAACCGCTGCCGCTGGCTGAGGAACAGCTCCGGGGTGATCTGCGGCCAGCACCATTGGCCCAGGCAGTTCTCGGCCACGCTCACCTGCGCCCCGGTCTCCGCAGCACGAGCGGCGGGCACAAGAGCCAACTCGCGGCGCATGGCGCGAAAGGCGAACCATTCATCCTGCGCCGGCGCGGGTGAGCCGGCCACGGGTGCGGCGCCGCCAATGACGAAGCCGAGCGGTCCATACAGCAGCGAAACATCCAGAGGCGGAAACTGGCCGGGCTCGTCGCGCCAAAGCCCGCAAACGCGCGGCGGGCGCAATCCCACAAGGCGCAGGGCCGAGGCGTCGAGAACATCCCGCAGGGCCGGCTGGGAGAAGAGCTTGGAAAACATGCCGGATTGCGGGTACATCGCTACCCCTGGCGCGCCGCTGGCGGCAGCCTCGGCCAGCAGTCGCTGCAGAAGCATGGGGCCAAGGGCGGCCACGCGCTCCTGCCCTGCCAGCTCGCAGGACACGAGCAGCACATCCGGCACATCGGCCTTTTTGCCCAGGCGGCACACCAGCACCTGCTCCGAACGGGCGCACAAGGCGGGCATAAGCGCGGCCAAAAGAAGCGCCGGAGCGTCAAAGTCGTGGTCGACCAGAAGCAGAACAAAGGACACTGGCTGCGCCGTGGAGCGGTGGATAAAGAGCTCGTGCCGCTCCTCCAACGTGCGCATGCGGACCGACTGCGGCTGGGCCAACGCGTAATGCCGGGCGATGAGCCCCTTGATGAGCGCGCGCCGGTCGTCGGCGAACCCCGCATAGGCCCTGGCGAAGCGCGCATCGGGCAGCAAATGCGGAGAGAGCCAGTCAGGCAGGGTCCAACCGGAGGAGGCGGTAGGGGGAAAGCTGTCCACGGGCGTACCCAGGTCCGCAGCTACAGCCACTTAAGCAGGCGCTTCCACGTCCATTGCACCCGCTCGCGCTCTTCTTCGGAAAGGGATTTCTGATACTCGAAGTAGGCGTATTCCGCCTGCTTGCGCACATAATCCTTGAACTCGACAACATCGCCGTAGTTTTCCAAAATGTAGAGGTAGCGGTGCCATGCCGCGCCATATTTGCCGGTGCGCCAGAAAAAGTCGCCGACAAAAATCTCATGCTCGGCCAGAATTTTGCGGCACTTGTAGATGCTCTCCTTGGTGGCCTTGGAGTACTCCGACTTGGGGTAGGATTCCTCCAGCCGGTAAAAAAGCTCAAGCGCTTCTTTCACATTGTCCTGGCGCAAATCAATGGTGCGGAACATCTTGAGATTGGCCTGGCCCATTTGGAACAGCACGTAAGGAATCTGCGGGCTGCTGGGGTGCAGCGACTCGAATTCCTTATAGGCGTCCACGGCCTCGGGATACTTCGCGTCCAGGTAGTACGCGTCGCCCAGGGCGACTTCCGCCTTAGGGGTGAGCGGGCTAAAAGGATAACGGTCCTTCAGCTTGAGGAAGTTGTCCTCGGCGCGGGAGTAGCGCTTCTCCTGCATGTAGTCCATTGCGGACTCATACAGTTCCTGGGCGGTGTCCTCCGCCGGAGGCAGGAAATAGTAGTCGATGAGCCCGCAGCCGGCAAAAACCGGCAGCAGGAGCAGCATGAGGACTGCCAGGAAGCGTTTAGGCATGCAGGCTTTCCAGATAGGCGTAGGCCGCGGTGGCGGCAGTGGCGCCATCGCCGACCGCGGTCGCCACCTGACGGCAGTTTTTGCTGCGCACATCGCCCGCGGCGAAGAAGCCGGGCAGATTGGTGCGCATCTCGCAATCGGTGACGACAAAGCCGGCCTTGTCGCGCTCCAGCCCGGCGGGCACAAAGGAGGCCACAGGCTCGAAACCGATGAACACAAACACGCCGTCCACCGGCAGTTCGCTCTTCTCGCCGGTATTGACGTTGGACAGGGTCACGCCGGTTACGCCCTTGAACGGGTCGCCCTTGATCTCATCCACAACCGTGCTGCGCAAAATGGAGATTTTCGGGTTCATCTCGCACTTGCTCTGATAGCATTTGCAGCCGCGGAATTCGTCGCGCCGGTGGATGAGGTAGAGCTTATCCACAAGGCGCGCCAAATACAGCGATTCCTCAAGAGCGGAGTTGCCGCCGCCGATGACGGCGACTGTGCGTCCCTTGAAGAAATTGCCGTCGCACAGGGCGCAGTACGAAACGCCACGCCCGGAGTACATGTCCTCTCCGGGAACGCCCACATGCTTGTAGCGCGCGCCGGTGCACAGCACCACGGCCTTGGCCTGGAGCGTTTCGTCACCCACCTGGATGACATAACCGCCGTCCTGGGCTGTTATGGAGCGCACTTCGTCGGAGTGCCGGGCAAGCTCATAGGCGGAGAGATGCTCAACGAACTTGTCCACAAGCTCATAGCCTTTCACCGGCTTGGGGAACCCGGGATAGTTCTCGATCTCCTCGGTCATAAGCACCTGGCCGCCAGGGGAGAGCTTCTCCACCAGCGCAATCTTGACGCCAGACCTGGCGAGATACAAGGCAGCGGCGAGCCCGGCGGGCCCGCCGCCAATGACGACGGCTTCGTAGTCTTTCATGCTGCTCCTAGGCCTTTTTCGCGATCATGTCCTTGATGCTGCTCTTGGAGACGGCGCCGGTGGACTGGTCCACAACCTCGCCGCCCTTGAACAAAATAAGCGTGGGAATGGCGCGGATGCCGAAGCGGCTGGGGCTGGCGGAATTCTCGTCAACGTTCATCTTGCAGATCTTGACCTTGCCCTCGAGTTCCGTGGCGAGCTCGTCGATGATGGGACCCATGGCGCGACAGGGACCGCACCACGGCGCCCAAAAATCGACCAAAACGGGCACGGGGCTCTGCAACACTTCCTGCTCAAAATTACCGTCGGTCACCTGGGTAGCCATATTCACTCCTTGGGGTCGATATTGTCGGGATCAGAGACACACTTGCAACGGCGAACGGCCAGCAAGAAAGGCCATGCCGCATTCTTTAGAAGTTAGTTCCGCGTGCTGTTTCTGTCAAGCCGCAAGCCCGCGCGGCTACTGCGTCACACGCGTCCAATCGCGCGGCACGGCGCGCCCGCGCGGCACGGATTCCAGGTCCAGCCCATGGCGGTAGCCGGCGGCCAGGGCAAGATAGCCGGCGCGAGCCACCATGGCGGCGTTATCCGTGCACAGGGCCGGGCGCGGCAGGCAGGCCGCCAGGCCGTGCGCGGCGGCAACGCGGGTCATGGCCGCGCGCACATGCGAATTGGCGGCCACCCCGCCAGCCACAACGAGCGAGACCACGTCCCGCTCGCGCTCCAGGGCGCGCTCCACCTTGAGGCGCAGCGTCTCGGCCACCGCGTAGTTGAAGGAGGCGGCGACCCGGGCCAGCTCTTCCGGATGCGGGCAAAGCGCCCTCGCGCCCTCGCGCAGCAGGGCCGACGTGTCGGGCATGGCGGTGAAGGCCAGATGCGGATGCTTGCCCAAATACTCGGCAACGGCCGTTTTAAGCCCGCTGAAGCTGAAATCGAGATTGTGGTTGTGCACATAGGCCAGCGGAAACAACGCAGTGTCCGGCGTCACGCCCTGGCTCAGATCGTCCAGGTAGCGACCGCCGGGATAGGGCAGATTGAGCAGCTTGGCGACCTTGTCGAAGGCCTCGCCGGCGGCGTCGTCGAGGGTGCGGCCCAGCAGCTTGAACTCGGTCGGCGAGTCGATGCGGTAGATGTGCGTGTGCCCACCGGAAACGAGCAGCCCGAGGGCCGGGAAGCGCATCTCCGCCTCCAGCCCCGGGGCGAGCAAATGCGCGTGCAGGTGGTCCACGCCGATGAGGTCCGCTCCCGTGGCCAGACACAGGCCCTTGGCGAAGGAAAGGCCCACGAGCAGGCTGCCGAGCAGCCCGGGCCCGCGCGCCACGGCCACGGCGTCAATGTCGCCCGCGGAGGCGCCGGACTTGGCGAGCAGATCGGCGAAGAGCGGCGGCAGCATGCGCTGGTGCTCACGGGAGGCTATCTCCGGCACCACGCCGCCGAACACGGCATGGATGTCCGTCTGCGAGGCCAAAGCCTCCGCCACGAGACGGCCATCGCGCACAAGGGCGACGCCGGTCTCGTCGCAGGAGGTCTCAACGCCAAGGACGAACACGGCGCTTACGCCTGCCTGGCCTTTTCGTAAATGGCGCGCACCTGCTCCACGTCTTTCTTCGACCCCACGAACAGCGGCACGCGCTGGTGCAGATGCTGGGGCACGATGTCCAGAATGCGGTTCACGCCATCAATGGCCATGCCGCCTGCCTGCTCCACGATGAAGGCCATGGGCGCGGCCTCGCACATAAGGCGCAGTTTGCCGCTGGGCTTGCTGGGGTCGCGGCTGTCGGCCGGGTACATGAAGATGCCGCCGTAGATGAGATTGCGGTGAAAGTCGCTCACCAGCGATCCGATGTACCGCAGGCTGTAGGGCTTCTTGCGCGTCATGCCGGCGGCCTTGAAATGCGCCAGCACCTCGAGCGTGGGCTCGTCCCAGTAGTGGTAGTAGCCCTCGTTCACGGAGTAGGTGTTGCCCTGCTCGGGGATGCGGATGTTCGGGTGCGAGAGCAGGAACTCGCCCACGCTGGGGTCCAGGGTGAAGCCGTTCACGCCGTCGCCGGTGGTGAAGACCATCATGGTGGACGAACCGTACAGAATGTAGCCGGCGGCAACCTGCTCCGAGCCCTGCTGCAAATAGTCGCTGGCGAGCAGACGCGAGTCGCCGGGGCTCTTGCGCCGGTAGATGGAGAAAATAGTGCCTATGCTCACGTTGGCGTCGATGTTCGAGGAGCCGTCCAGCGGGTCGAAAATGACGAAGTAGTCGCCCGTGGGCAGGCCGTCGGGGATCTCGATGATGTCGGCGTTCTCCTCGCTGGCCATGGCGCACAGCGCGCCGCAGCGCGACAGGCGATGGATGAGCACGCGATTGGAGAACTCATCAAGCTTCTTGACCTCTTCGCCCTGGACGTTGATGTCGCCGGTGAAGCCCAGCACATCCACCAGCCCCGCCTTGCTGACCTCACGGTGGATGAGCTTGGCGGAGAGGATGAGCTCGTTGAACAGGCGGGTGAAGCGGCCAGTGGCCATGGGCACCTGCTTCTGATGCAGGAGAAGGTGCTCGGTGACGGTGATTTGCTGCGACATAGGGGGGGCCCTCCGTGCGCGGGCGCGCGCTGAACCGTTACGAGTTGCCGCCAAAAAACGGGATGGAGAAGCCTTTGTCCTCGAACGAGGCGTTGGCGCTCTCCGTGGCGTAGACAAAGAGATCGCGGCCAATGAAGCGCGCGAGCCACGTGTACTGCTTGCCGCCGGCCATGACCGTGCCGTGGATTTTTTCCTTCATGACGCTGAGCCAGTCCGTAGCGAGCAGCTCCTCCGCGCCGGGATGCTGCGAACCCTCCGCCGTCCACATCTGCTTGGCCCGGGGGTCGATGATGAGCAGCTCCTGCGGCTGGGGGCAGAAGGTGAACAACACGCGCGGATCGAAATACACAACGTGCAGGCCGACAAAGTCCGGTCCTTCGTAGTTGGGCATGCCGAAATAGAGTTCCGGCCCAAAGGACGTGTAGTCCACAACGGTCTTGATGAGAGTCTCGCGCCAGATGGATTCGAACACCAGCGGTTCGCTGAAACGCTTCAGAGGCACCGGCGGCTTGCGGGTCAGAATCTCGCCCTTGGCGTCGGCCACAATAATGCCGTCAACCCAGGGGAAGCGCAGCAACAGCGCGTCGATCCAAGGCTGGTCCGGGCGCGAGTCGATGCTGGTGACATACTGTGAGAGCGCCATGACCTTGGCGTCCACTGGCGAGAACAACAGCGCCAGCTTTTCCTGATTGGGATTATTCCATTTGTAGCGCTCAACATCAACGCGGGGCGCCGGGTTTATGAAGTCCCGGGTTTCGCGCATGGTGGACCGCATGGAGCTGGCGGTGGTGTCCCAGCTGCCAAACGCGCCGCAGCCGGCCAACGTGGCGAGAAGAACGGCCGGCAACAGCGCGGTGGCCAGACGGCGCGCGTGGCGCCCGGCGAAAAACGACGGAATCCGTTCAAACATGTTCTGCAACCTCGATCCGGTGGAAGATCAGGCCTGGACTCGGGATTCGAGGCGAGCCGCAAGGGCTTCCAGGGTGCTCATCAGGCGATTTTTGGCGTGCTTGCCAAAAGGGTCCTCTTCGACGACGGGCTTGGGAGCGGCCTCCGGCGCTGGCGCGGCGGCCAGTCCCGCCTCAAGGGTCTTGATGCGTCCGGAAAGATCGGCGCGCTCCTGATCGTTCAAAGCGCGGCCCCACAGTTCGCGGTAGATGCCGAGCGCCCCGGCGTAGTCGCCCTGGCTGGCCAGCAGTTCGGCCATGGTGCGCGTGCGGAAGCTGCTGGGCTCGGGCGTGGGCCCCTCATAAGGCGCGTCAGCTCCGTTGTCCGCCGCGACGGAAGCTGCCGCCGGCGCGGCAGGCGCGAGCTGTGTCGCAGGGGGGGCGGCAGGCTGGGGCGCGGCAAGGACCGGGGCGGCGGGCTTCTCCGTCGCGGGCTTGGCCGGCTCACGCGCGGGCTTGGCCGAAGCGGGAAGCGGGGTGAGCAGACGATCGGTGATGGTCTGAAGCCCCTCTATGACCACATCGGTCCATTTGACCGGCTTGTCGGTGAAATGCGAAGCCACAAGCATGAGGAACACCGAGAAGTCGCGGTCCTTCTCCGCCGCCTGCCTGGCCCAAAGGGTCCAGAAAGCCGGGTAGCGCTCAAGGGGTTTGGTGATGAGGGACAACTGCTCGTTGGCCTCTTCGAAGCGCTCCAGGCGCGTCAGCACCTGCACAAGCAGCAGCCGGGCCTCCATGGAATCGGGGTGCCGGTCCAGTCCCTGCCGCAGGGTCCGCTCGGCGTCCTCGAACTGGCCGAACTCCACAAAGAGCTTGGCCAGCGGAAAGAAAATCCGCGAGCCCGGCTCCAACGCCAGAACCTCTTGGTACCACTCAATCTTTCTTCTCATCGTCCATGGCCCCCTGGGCTACGTCGACCTTGCCAGAGAAGATATACAACACTTCGTTTGCTTTCACGTAATTCATGCGTTCGCGGATGACGCGCTCCTGATAGGCGCGGTCGGCTTTGAGCCGCCGGATCTCGTTGCTCAACTCCAGGCTGCGGGCGTCCACGTCGCGCAGTTGGTCCTCCAGCTTGGCGGAGCGGTGGCGCATGTTCATGTACGCTATGACGCCATGATCGCTCCAGATGAGCCGGAACAGCAGCACCACGTTGACGAGCAATAGCAAGGCAAGCAGAACGCGACGGGCCATGTTCTGCCCTCACTGCAGGCGCGAGGCGCCGCTTCTGCCGGACCGGCTTTGCGAAAGCGGGCCTCGCAACTCGTCCAAAAAGTTGGCCGTGGCTGCTTCCACACGCTCCACATCATCCTCGTTCAGGGCCACGGTGTCGATGCGCCGCAAGAAATCCTTCAACACGCCGAATTCCTCCAAGAGACTTTTGCCGAACTCGATTTTCTCAAGCTCGGGCTCAAGCTCAAGGATGGTCTCCAGGCAGTTGGAGATGCGCGCCATGTGGCTGGTGTACACCCTGTTCATTCCCTGCTCCGAAACGCCCGCCAGACGGCGCCGCAACGGCGGCGCACAACGGTCATTCCGCTTGTAACCAGTTCTTATAGAAATTGTACAGATAATTTCCACCGGAAAAAACCGTAAGCACAAGAGCAAGATACAGAATCATAGTGCCCAGCGGCACCGGATCGAACCCGAACAGGGGATAGTGCGCCAAAAGAGGCACCAGCGCGAGGCTTTGCGCGATGGTCTTCATCTTGCCGTACCTGTCCGCCGCGATGATGACGCCCTTGTCCGCCGCGATGCCGCGCATGCCAGTGACGGCGATTTCGCGGCAGACGATGACGACCACGATCCAGGCGTCCACCCAGCGCAGCTCCACCAACATGATGAGCACGGAGCTGATGAGCAGCTTGTCCGCCAGCGGGTCCAAAAACTTGCCAAGGTTGGTGATGATGTTCTGCCGCCGGGCGATGTAGCCGTCGGCCATATCCGTCAGCGAGGCCAGAATAAACACGCCCGTCGAGACATAGGCCAAAAACACCGATTGCAGCGAGCGTTCCAGATACAGCAGCGCGACGATGACCGGCACCGCAAAGATGCGGCCCAGGGTGAGCATGTTCGCCAGGTTCAAGGTCATGGCCGACTGTCAGCCCCTTATCTATGCACGGTGGAGGCGGCCTCCAGGCTGGTCTGCGCGGCCAGGGCCACGCGGTCGCCAAGGTCGAGCAGCGCGCGTTTGGCCGGGCAATCGCCCTCCATAAGCACCACCGGCTTGCCAATGTCGCCGGCGACAACCGTGGCGGGATCCAGCGGGATGGCGCCCAAAAACTCCAGGCCGTACTGCTCGGCCAGGTCCTTGCCGCCGCCTTTCTTGAACAGATCGATCTGCTTGCCGCAGTAAGGACAGGCCAGACCGCTCATGTTCTCGACCACGCCAAGAATGTTCGCCTGGGCGTACTGCAAAAAGTTTATGGCCTTGCGCACGTCGGCCAGGGAAATCTCCTGCGGGGTGGTGACGACCACGGCGAGCGCCTCGGGGATAAGCTTCAGCACGGTCATGGGTTCGTCGCCCGTGCCGGGAGGCGAATCGATCACGAGGAAGTCCAGATCGCCCCACTGCACGTCGGAAATGAACTGGCGGATGGCGGAGGTCTTCATGGGCCCGCGCCAGAGCACGGCCTGGTCCGGGTCGAGCAGAAGCGAATCCATGGAGACGACATGCAGATTTTCGCTGTATTGCTTGGGTTTTATCAGACTGCCGCGGTCCACCTCCATTTGGCCGGAAAGGCCAAGCAGGCGCGGCACGCTGGGGCCGTGGATGTCCACGTCCATGAGGCCGACCTTGAACCCCCGCGCGGCGAGCGCGGCGGCGATGTTGACGGAAACCGAACTCTTGCCCACGCCGCCCTTGCCGCTCATGACGAACAGCTTGTAGCGGATGTGCTCCAGGGTCATCGTGATAAGCTGGTCCTGCATGGCGATCTTGGCGTTGTTATCGCCAGAGGAGCAGGAGCCGCCGGAACATGAACTCACTATGGTCTCTCCCGTTTTGCGTCGTGCGGTTTACGCCGCCAAAAATGAAGTATGGCCGATTTTGCGCGGCGTGTAAATCTCGGAAACGGCGGCCTGCCGCCAAGGCTTAATATAGTGTAACGGCTACCAACCGTGCGCGCCCACAAGGTCCACAAAGGCCACGGGGCAAATTTCGCTGGTGTGGGGGCCTGCGGGCGTTTTTTCCACCAAAACGAGACACTGGGAGCGCCGGGCGGGCCCCACAGGCATGACCAAACGGCCGCCCTCGGCCAGCTGGTCCACCAGGGGCTGCGGCACTTCCGGTCCGCCCGCCGTGACGATGATGCGGTCGAAGGGGGCGGCGCTGGGCCACCCCAGGGTGCCGTCGTCCTGCTTCACGTGGACGTTGAAGAGCCCCATGCCGAGCAGACGCTCGCGCGCGCTGGCGCACAGACGGGGGATACGTTCAACGGTGTGCACGTCGGCCCCGAGCTTGGCCAGCACCGCGGCCTGATAACCGGACCCGGTGCCTATCTCCAGCACCTTGGCCCCGGGCGCGACCTCGAGAATCTGGCTCATCAGAGCGACCATGTAAGGTTGGGAGATGGTCTGCCCCTCGCCAAGAGGCAGCGGCTTGTCGAGATAGGCCTGGCTCGCAAGCGCCTCCTCCACAAAAAGATGCCGGGGCAGCTCGCCCATGGCGGCCAGCACGCGCGCATCGGTTATGCCGCGCGCGATAAGCTGATCCGCAACCATGCGCTCGCGCTGTCTTTTCGGGTCAACCCGCACCAATGCCCCCTTTTCTGCTCATCCCCATAAAATCATTCTGGCCGTGCAGACCAGATTTCCCGCGCCAAGTCAACACGGCTCCGCACGCTCTTGACACCCCCGCCCTTTCCTTTAACATCAAAACGGTGGCCGCATCCCCGGCCCTGCACCCAGAGCGCCAAGGAGCACCCCATGTACAAGATCCGCGAACTTATGACCACGCCAGTCTACTCCTTGCGCGAAACGGACACCCTGCAAAGCGCGCGCGTGCTTATGGACAAGAAGCGCATCCGCCATGTGCCCATCACTGGAGCGGACAACCGCTTCCTGGGGCTCATAACCAACCGCGACGTGCTGGCGAACACCGTTTCGCACCTGGCCAACATCGACCCGGCGACGCAGGATGAGATAGACGCCGGCATTCCCCTGCAGGAGATCATGCGCACCGATGTGCACACCCTCTCCCCGGACCAGCCCGTGCGGGACGCCGCGCACATTCTCTATCATCACAAGTATGGCTGCCTGCCCGTGGTCGAAAACGGCGCGCTGGTCGGCATCATCACCGAGGCCGACTTCCTCCAGCTGACAATACAGCTGCTGGACGCCATGGACCAGGCCGAAACAGTCTGACACGCCTTACCGACCAAGGCGGGCGCACCGCCACGCGCAACGGCCTCCGCGCCGGAGTACGCGCGCGCCCTTTTCCCCAACCTTTCGCCCCAAGAGCCATGAAACTGCAACCCATGCCCAAGAACCGCTCCGGCAATGTCCGCAACATCAGAAAACTCCATACCACCGACCGGAACCGCCCGGGGCATTTTCTGCGGAATCTGCTCGTCCTTTGCGGCGCGGCCATCCTCTGTCTGCTCGTGTTCGTCCTTGTGCGCGACGGCGGCGCGCCGGTGCTCAAGCTGACCCCGCAAACGGGCGCGGCCTCGTACTCCACAAACTTCACCCTGAATCTCGCCAGCGCTCGCGCGGGCCTCAAGGAGCTTGTGGTCACCGCCACGCAAGACGGCAAACGCGTGGAGGTGCTGCGCCGCACCTTCCCCGACAAATCGCTTACGCACACGGAGAGCTTCCGCCTCCCGCGCGCGTCCGGCTTCAAGGAGGGCCCCCTTGAGCTGGCCATTATCGCGCGCGATAATGCCCTGCTCTCCTTCCTGGGCCGCGGCAAGACAAGCCTCATCCAAAATCTCGTCCTCGACTTCTCACCGCCGCGCCTGTCGGTCAATCCCGGCATCCACAACGTGAACCAGGGCGGCGGGGGCTTGGTCTCCTACACGGTCTCCAAGCCGGTGGAGCGCACGGGCGTCATGGTCAGCGACCATTTCTTCCCCGCCTACCAACAGAAGAACGGTGAGTTTCTTTGCTACTTCGCCATGCCCTATGACATGCCCGCCGCGTTGTTCAAGCCGCGCGTCATGGCTGAGGACAAGGCCGGCAACGAGGCCAGCCAGAGCATCAACGTGCTCGCCATCCCCAAGATCTTCAAGGCCGACCAGCTCAACGTTCCAGACTCGTTCCTGAACGACAAGATGGGCCAGTACAGCGCCATGTACCCGGAGCTCAAAACGCCCATTGAGATTTACAAGCGCGTGAACACGGAGCTGCGCAAGCAGAACGTGGCCGAGCTGCTCAAGATCGGCCTGGACACCTCCCCCACTCCGCTGTGGACAGGCGCCTTCTTGCGGCTGCCCGCCGCCGCCGGCCGCGCGGGATTCGGCGACCAGCGCGACTACTTCTACAATGGCGAAAAGATCGACCACGAGACGCACCTGGGCGTGGATCTGGCCAGCGTGGCCAACGCGCCCGTGCCCGCCGCCAACAGCGGCCGCATTGTGCTGGCCCAGTTCTTCGGCATTTACGGAAACTGCATCATCATCGACCACGGCCTGGGACTGCAAAGCCTCTACTCGCACCTGAGCGAAATCAACGTGACCAAGGGGCAGCAGGTGGCCAAGGGGCAGATCATCGCCAAAACCGGGGCCACGGGTTTGGCCGGCGGCGACCATCTGCACTTCGGCATCATCATCTCCGGCTTGCAAGTCAGCCCCGTGGAGTGGTGGGATGAGCACTGGATCAAGGACAACATCACCAAACACATGGTCAAATAGCTGGCGCGCACGCAACATATGGAAAAGGCCGGGGTGACCCGGCCTTTTCTTTTTCCAGCGTTTGCGGCGGCGCCTAGTGTGTGGGCCGCAGGTATTCTTCCTTAACCAGCAAGTCGCTTAAAGGCGAGATGTTGTCCCGTCCGCAAAAGAGCGCGCTCGGGCTGTCGCACTGCAACGCCTGCTCCAGCACAGTGTCCACGTTTTCAACGGGGATGATCTTGAGGTCCCTCAGGATCTCGTCAGGCACTTCCTTGAGGTCCTTCTCGTTATCGGCCGGAATAAACACCGTGCCCACCCGGCCGCGGTGCGCGGCGAGGAGCTTCTCGCGCAGGCCGCCGATGGGCAGCACGCGTCCGCGCAGGGTTATCTCGCCGGTCATGGCCACATCGTTGCGCACAGGGATGTTCAAAAGCGCCGAGACAATGGACGTGGCCAGCGCCACGCCGGCCGAGGGCCCGTCCTTGGGCGTTGCTCCCTCGGGCACGTGCACATGGATGTCGATCTCCTTGTGGAAGTCGCGCTTGAGGCCGAAGAGGTCGGAACGCGACCGCAGGTACGAGAGCGCCGCGCGGGCGGACTCCTGCATGACCTCGCCGAGCTTGCCGGTGATCTCCACCTTGCCGGAGCCGTTCATGAGCACCACCTCGACAAGCAGCAGCTCACCGCCCATCTGCGTCCAGGCCAGCCCGGTGGTGACCCCCACCTGCGCCTTGTCCTCGCGCTCCTCGTGCCGGTACTTGGGCACGCCAAGCAGGCTTTCCAGGTTCGTCCGGTTCACTGCGACGGTGCTGACGCTCTTGTCCTCCACTATCTTCATGGCCACCTTGCGGCACAGCGAGGCGATCTCCCGCTCCAGGTTGCGCACGCCGGCCTCCCGCGTATAGCGGCGGATGATCTCCAACATGGCGTTGTCGGAGATGGTTATGTTCGCATCCGTCAGGCCGTGCAGCTCGCGTTGCTTGCCCAACAAAAACTGCTTGGCGATTTTGAGCTTCTCCGTCTCTAAATAGCCCGGCAGACGGATGATCTCCATGCGGTCGCGCAGGGGCAGCGGAATGGAGTCCAGCGTGTTGGCCGTGGTGATAAAGAAGACCTTGGACAAATCATAGTCCAGGTCCAGGTAGTGGTCGTTGAAGGCGTAGTTCTGTTCGGGGTCAAGAACTTCCAGCAGCGCGGACGAGGGATCGCCCCGGAAGTCCGTGCTCATCTTGTCCACTTCGTCCAGGCAAATGACGGGATTGTTGAACTTGCAGCGCCGCAGCGAATGGATGATCTTGCCCGGCAGCGCGCCGACATAGGTGCGGCGGTGGCCGCGTATCTCCGCCTCGTCGCGCACGCCGCCAAGGGAGATGCGCATGAACTCACGGTCCATGGCGCGCGAGATGGACTTGGCGATGGAGGTCTTGCCCACGCCGGGGGGGCCCACAAAGCAAAGAATGGGGCCCTTCATGGTTTTCACAAGGCTGAGGACGGCAATGTATTCGAGGATGCGCTCCTTGGGCTTTTCCAGGCCGTAGTGATCCTCATCCAGCACCGTGCGGGCGCGGGCGATGTCCAGGTCCGAGTCCTTGAGCGCGCCCCAGGGCAGGTCCAGAATCCAGTCAACATAGTTGCGCACAACCGTGTATTCCGCGCTGGAGGCCTGCATCTGCCGCAGCTTGCGGATCTCCTTCCGGACCCGCTCGCGCGATTCCTCGGGCATGATCTTTTCGTCGAGGCGCTTTTCCAGCTCAACCGCCTCGGCCATGGGGTCGTCCTCGCGGCCCATCTCCTTGTGGATGGCCTTCATCTGCTCGTTCAAATAATACTCGCGCTGGTTCTTCTCCATCTGGCCCTTGACGCGGCCCTTGACGCGCTTCTCAATGCTGGCGATCTCGATCTCGCCCATGAGCAGCTCGTAAACGTATTCCAGGCGCTTGCCGCCTTCGGTGATCTCCAGGGCGCGCTGTTTGCGCTCAAAGTCCACCTTGAGGTGCGGCATAACGGCGTCGGCCAGGGCACCGGGCTCGCGCAGGGCGGCCATGGCCAGGACAGATTCCGGCGAAAGCTTCTTGTTGTTGCGCGCGTATGTCTCCAGCGATTCGTTGACGGCGCGGATGAGCGCGTCGCCCTCGCCCTTGTCGCCGGTCAGGTCGTCCAGCCGGTCCACGCGGACCAGGGGGAAATCCCCGGCGTCCTCTGGATCGGTGGTGAGAATATGCCAGTTTGCGCGGTAAAGCCCCTCAAACAGCACCTTGATGGTGCCATCGGGCAAGCGCAGCATCTGCAAAATGCGGCTCACCGTGCCCACGACGAACAGGTCTTCCGCCTCAGGCTTTTCTTTCTCGGGCGCGCGCTGCGTCACCAGAAAGATGTGCTTGTCGTGCAGGGCGATGGCGCTCTCAATGGCCTTGATGGAGGCCTCACGTCCCACGAACAGGGGCATGATGGAGCGCGGGAACATCACCACTTCGCGCAGGGACATGAGGGGCAACACGGAATCGTCCGGCTGGGTTTGGGGTTCCAGAGCGTTTTCTTCGGTCATGCTTGCTCCTTGGCCGGGGCCGGGCTTGGTCCTGCGACGGCGGGGGCGCAGGGTCGCCCCGCCCGCAGGACGGCTATGTGACGGAGGCTCAAAGCGCGCTTAGGCGCTCTTGACCTCCTGATGGTACAGAATGAGGGGCTCCATGCCCTTCTCAATGACCGCGCTGTTGATGACGCACTCCTTAACGCCCGTGAGGGACGGAAGCTTGTACATGATCTCCAGCATGGTCGATTCAAGCACGTTGCGCAGGCCGCGCGCGCCGGTCTTGCGGGCTATGGCCTGCTTGGCGATGGCCTTGAGCGCATTTTCCGTAAAGCGCAGGCTCACCTTGTCCAGCTCAAAGAGCTTCTGATACTGCTTCACCAGCGCGTTCTTGGGCTCGGTCAAAATGCGCACCAGGTCCTCGCTGGTCAGCTCCTCCAGCGCGGTCACAATGGGGATGCGGCCAACAAACTCGGGAATGAGGCCGAACTTGATGAGGTCGTTGGGCTGGCTGAGGGCCAGCATTTCGCCCACGGCCAGGTCCTTCTTGCTCTCCACCTTGCCGCCAAAGCCCATGCTTGCGCCCTGCATGCGCTGCTGGATCATCTTGTCCAGCCCGATGAACGCCCCGCCCAGAATGAACAGGATGTTCGAGGTGTTCATGCGGATGAATTCCTGCTGCGGGTGCTTGCGGCCCCCCTTGGGGGGAATGTTGGCCTCGGTGCCCTCAATGATCTTGAGCAGCGCCTGCTGCACGCCCTCGCCGGACACGTCGCGGGTGATGGACGGGCTGTCGCCCTTGCGGGCGATTTTGTCGATCTCGTCGATGTAGATGATGCCGCGGCTGGCGGCCTCGATGTCGTAGTCGGCGTTCTGCAAAAGCGCCACAAGGATGTTCTCCACATCCTCGCCAACGTAGCCGGCCTCGGTGAGGGTGGTTGCGTCGGCGATGGCGAAGGGCACCTTGAGGATGCGCGCCAGCGTTTGGGCCAGCAGCGTTTTTCCGGAGCCAGTGGGGCCGATGAGCAGGATGTTGCTCTTGTCGATCTCCACGTCGTCCTTGTTGTTCTGGGCATAGAAGACGCGCTTGTAGTGGTTGTGCACCGCCACCGAGAGTATTTTCTTCGCGTTCGTCTGCCCAATGACGTACTGGTCGAGCAGGGCCTTGATTTCCTGCGGGGGCAGCAGGCGCACGTCGCCCGCGGCCTCGCTCACATGCTCCTGGGCGATGATGTCGTTGCAGAGCGCCACGCACTCGTCACAGATATACACGTCGGGCCCGGCGATGAGGCGCTGCACATCAACCTGGCTCTTGCCGCAAAAGGAGCAGGCAAGGTCGGTGGGCGATCCGGTCTTTTTCCTGTTCATGCTGGTATCCCTAAGCCTTCTTTTCCGCGTCGCCGCGCTTGACCATGATGGTGTCGATGATGCCGTAATCCTTGGCCTCTTGAGCGGTCATAAAATAGTCGCGGTCCGTGTCCTTCTCAATACGCTCCACGCTCTGCCCCGTGTGCCCGGCCAGAATGCCGTTGAGCTCCTCGCGCAAGCGCAAAATCTCGCGGGCCTGAATGCCGATGTCCGAGGCCTGGCCCTGGGCGCCGCCGAGGGGCTGGTGGATGAGGATGCGGCTGTGCGGCAGGGCGTAGCGCAGGCCTTTTGCGCCCGCGCACAACAGCAGCGAGGCCATGCTGGCGGCCTGACCCATGCACAGGGTGGCCACGGGCGGGGCGATGTACTGCATGGTGTCGTAAATGGCCATGCCGGCCGTCACCACGCCGCCGGGCGAATTGATGTACATGTAGATTTCCTTTTCCGGGTCCTCGGACTCCAGAAAAAGCAACTGCGCGCATATCAGGCTGGCCACATGGTCGTCTATGGGACTGCCGAGCAGGATGATGCGGTCTTTGAGCAGACGGGAGTAAATGTCGTAGGCGCGCTCGGTGCGGCCGGTGGTTTCAATGACAATGGGCACAGCTGGCATGGGCGACTCCTTGGGTCGGGCGCGCCTTTGGCGCTTCCTTATCGTGTTGACTGCGCTGGATTCATCGGCCGGTTTGCAGGGAAACCATATGCCGCCACTCCAAAATAAGGGCAAGTTTCCGTCCGTCAATATGCGGGCGAAACAGCGGGGAGTCCACAAAATCATGGCGCGGCGGCCGGAGCATGTGCCGGCCGCCGCGCGCTGTCAATCAATCATGGCAATGGCGAATGTCAGCCAAGGCTACTCCTTGGGGGCATCAGCCTTCTTGGCGCGGGGCTTCTTCGGCTTGGCCGCTTTTTCCGTATCGGGGCCCTCGGCCTTCGCCTCGGCGGGCTCCACCTCGGTCTTGGCGGCGCGGGCGTAAATCAGCTCAATGGCCTTGTCGGCCAGCAGGCGATCCTTCAAGGGGAAGATGAGGTTGTGCTCCTCGTAGTACTGCTTCACGCTCAAAAGGTCCTGGCCGTGCTGGCGGGCAACCTGGGTCAGGGCGACGTCGATCTCCTCGGGCTTCACCTCGAGGTTTTCCTTTTTGGCCACGGCCAGCAGCAGTATTTCGCTGCGCACGGCCTCCTCGGCCTGGGCGCGGTGGCTTTCGCGCAGTTCCTCGGGGGTCTTGTTCAGCGCGGCCAGACTCTTGCCCTGGCGGTCCAGGCGCTGCTCAAGATCGGCCAGCAGACGGTCGATATGGTTCTCGACCATGCTGGGCGGCAGGGGGAAGTCCACCTTGGCGATCATCTGGTCCAGCAGCTTTTTCTGCGCCACGGAGCGGTTGAGCTGCTGGCGGCTCTGCATGTAGGATTGGTGGATGGCCTCGCGCATCTTCTCCACGGAATCGAAGCCGCCGGCGCGCTTGGCCACCTCGTCGGTGAGCTCGGGCAGGGTCTTCTCCTTGATGGCGTGCAGGGTGGCGCGCATGGTGAGCGTCTGACCGGCCATGGCGGGATTAATGAAATCCTCGGGGAAAGTGATTTCGCACTCGCCCTTCTCGCCGGTTTTAAGGGTCTTGAGCATGGCCTCAAACTCGGGCAGAGCCTGCCGGTCGCCCAGGGTGAGCTCGAAATTCTCGGCCTGAATGCCCTGGAAGACCTCCTCACCTTTGTAGGCGCCGAAGGTGATGACCACAATGTCACCATCGGCGGCGGGGCGAACCTCGGTGATGGGCTTCACTGTGGCGGCGTTGTTCAGAATGCGCTGCTCAACCTCCTGAACCTCCTCCTCCTTGACCACGGCCTTCTCCACATCGACGGCCAAGCCTTCGTAGTCGGGCAGGTCAAAGGTCGGGGCGACCTCAAAGCTGATGGAGTAGTTGAACTCCTGGTCGCGCACCAGCTCCTTGCCATCCATGTCGATGCGGGACAAGGGCATGACGCCGAGGGTGGAAAGAGCCTCATTGATCTGAAAATTCACAAGGTCAGTGGTGGCCTCGGAATAGATCTGGCTGCGGTACTTGCCCTCAACCACGGAGGAAGGGGCCTTGCCGCGGCGGAAGCCCTTGATCTCGTAGCGGTTGCGGTACATGGCCACAGCGGTGGTGAGGGCCGCGTTGACCTCCTCCACGGGCACGGTGATGTTGATCTTGCGTTTGACCGGAGAAAGCTCTTCGACCTTGTAATCCATTGACTTGCCGTCCTCCTGAAGATGTCAGCCCGCGGTCGCGCGGGTCGCGTTTTTCGTTTCATGGTGCGAGAGGGGAGACTCGAACTCCCACGGACGCGGCCGCTGGATCCTAAGTCCAGTGCGTCTACCAATTCCGCCACTCTCGCGTCTGTCAAACCGCCATGCGCGCCGCGCGGAAAGCCCGGCGCCAGCGCTGTCAAAAGTCCTGTTAGATAAGCGGGGGGCGGCAAACTGTCAACCGGGACGCGCGTCGTCCGGGTCCGACAGGTTCCCGGCCGCTACAGCAAGTCCAGAATGCGCCGCACCTTGAGCAGCAATTCCGCCGGGTCGCGCGCCAGCAGCCGGATCATGGGCTCCTTGCCGGGACCACCCAGGTCGAACACGGCGTCGATGGTGCGCGGCGTGTTCGAAGCCTCGATGGCGGAAAGCGTGCCCCAGTCCATGGTGCCGCCCCCGCGCCCAAGGCCGTCGGACGGCTCGTCGGCGCGATTGAAGCTCGCGGCGGTGAGCCCGCTGCGCTTGAGCGCGCCCAGCGTCTTCTCGTCGCAAATGATGTTGAGCGCGCACGAGAGGCCCGAGTTGTGCCGCCGCGCGGCCAACAGCACGCGCGCCATGTGCGACGAGGCTCCGAACTCCGGCCCGCCGGCCAGAATGACCTCGCCGCGCCGGGTGCAGGTGATGCGCCCGGAATAGCCCGCCACGTCGGTGGCGTCGCCCGCGTAGGGCAGCGAAAGCACAAGATTGGAGCGCACCTCGGGGATGAGCCGGGCGAAACGCGGCAGCTGCGCCAGTGCCCTGCCCGCCTCGGCCAGCTCGTCGAGCAGTCCCAGCCGGGCCTGCTCCTTGAGCAGGGGCACGGCGTGGTTGGGCGAACCGCCGCCCGCGCCAACGGAATAGCTGGCGAGCAGCGCCGCGTGCAGATACGCCTGGGCCTTGCGCACGCTTGCGAGCATGTCGTGCCCAAGTCCCAGGTGCGCGGCAATGGCGGCGGAAAGCGTGCAGCCCGTGCCGTGCAGGTTCGGCGTGTCCACACGCGACTGCATGAGGGGCAAAGGCTTCTGCCCCGGTGTGGCGTACCAGTCCGTGGAGGCCGGCGAGTCCATGTGCCCGCCCTTGATGAGCACGGCCTTGGGGCCCAAGGCCAGCAGCCGCGCGGCCGCCTCGCAAATGTCCTGGGCGCTTCTGATGGAAAGGCCGGTGAACAGCTCGGCCTCGGGGATGTTCGGGGTAATGAGATCGGCCTGGGGGAACAGGCTGCGCACCATCTCCGTCACGGCCGCTTCCTCCAGCAGACGCGCGCCGGACTGGGCCACGCATACGGGATCGATGACCAGCGGAAAGCTTCGGCGTCGCAGGGGCTCGGCGATGGCCTGGATGATCTCCGCGGAGAAAAGCATGCCGGTCTTGGCGGCGCGCACGGTCAAATCCGAGGTGACGGACTCGTACTGCCGGGCCACAAACTCAGCGGGAGCCGGGTGAATGCCGGTGACGGCCGTGGTGTTCTGCGCGGTGAGCGCGGTGATGACCGACGCGCCGAATCCGCCGAGCATGGCGATGGTCTTGAGGTCGGCCTGAATGCCTGCGCCGCCGCCGGAGTCGGACCCGGCGATAGTGAGAATGGTGGGGCTTGCTTGCATGGACGACATACCTCGGGGCTGTTCGCCCTGGCGTGGCGTCCGGCGCGGGCCGTAAACGCGCGCCGCCTGGGCCGGATTCGGTGCGAAAGGGTGCGGGCGGAAGCTAGCTGCCCGTGCAGGTCATCTTCACGTAGTCCTCAAGGGAAACACCGCTCCAGGCCTTGCTGGTCCAGTAGGCCGTGGCCCAGATCATGAGCGCCGTCGCCTGCAGGTCGTTCAGCCTGCGCAGCTTGATCTCCAGATTGCTGCGGCTCGCCCCATGTGTGATGTGGGCCTCATGCTCGTCGCAGGCGCTCTCCACCCGAAGCATGAGATAGGCCTGTTTGGACTGATTGGGCAGAAGCCGCACATCGCGGTGCGATTCAAGGATGGTCTTGAGCTCCGCCGTGGTGAACTCCACAGACACGCCCCGAATCATCTTAAAGAACACGTCTACGGCCCAGGGGAGGATGAATTCGGCACCGGCGCTCTTGGTCTTGAAAAAGTCCTTGAGCCACTTTTCGTGGTCGGTGCTGATCCTGGCGGCGACTTGCGGCATGTCTGGTCCTCCGGGTGCGCGCTGGCGGATGGCTCGTCTAGCCTCCATGCCGCGCGCACGACTTTCGGGAGATGCTATTCCTTTATCGCATATGGACGGCATTAATCAAGAGTAAATCTAGAGCAAATCCTCATTATTCCTGAAAAGCATCGCGCAATTGCCGGAACATCCGCGCCACAAACTCCTGGGGCACGGCACGGCCATCCACGCGCATCTGGGCAAGCTGCGTCACGTGGTTGCCGTTTGGCGTCAACTGGGAACGGGTGGCCAAAACATACCCGCACGGCCTTGGCCCCGTGATGGTGACGCTGAGGCACCATTCGCTCCCCAGGCGCTCCCAGCAAGTGGCCACGACACGGTCGGCATGAACCCTGTGCGAATGCTCCACCAGGCGCAGCAGGCCGGCAAGATTCAGGGCTCTGCCCTGCCCGTCCGCGACGCCGAGAAAATCGCCCTGCCCGGAACGCAGCACCAGGGGCCGGGTCAAATGCGCCTCGGCCGGGGCCTGCTCGGCGCAGTCCGACATCGTCGCGCGCGGCAAGGACTGTGCGCCGCGCCGGCGTTCGGCCTCAAGATCTGCGCGCAGGGCGGCTATCTCGGCCTCAAGCCCCTGTATGCGCACGGACTGCGAGGCCTGCGCCCGAGCCATCTCCTCACGGGTCTGGGTCAGTTCGCGGCGCAAGCGCGCCTGCGCGTCCAGACTCTCGGAGACCTTCATCAGCGCGCCATTCATGCAGCGCAGCACGCCGTCGGCCAGGACCTGCGATTCGCCGGGACCGAGGCTGCCGGAACGTTCCGCCTGGCCCAGTAAGGCGAAGCCGGCCGCGAGGTCTCGCTCCAAAAGGTCCAAGGACCAGTCGGCGTTGCCCATGCACCCTCCCCCGCCCGGAGCACGCGGCAAACGCCTGCGGCGCCAAGCAAGACTGCTACGGTTTCCAGGTGCATACCGCAGAGAAAAGGAATTGTCTAGAGTTTTTATAAATTCAACGCACCGGCACGAAGATGCCAAGGACTTCGTCACCGGGCAGGCAGGGCCGGGGCGCGTGTGCGGGGAAAAAATCAAGCGTCCTGAAAACTGCTCTGAATCCGCAGCACCTCGTCGATGTTGGCGAGAAACAAATCGTACAGCTCGGGGTCGAAGTGCGAGCCGCGCCCGGCGGCCATGATCTCCAGCGACCGCTCATTGCTGAACGCATTCTTATACGGGCGCTTGGAGGTCAGCGCGTCAAACACATCGGCCACGGCGCAAATGCGGCCGGAGAGCGGGATGTTCGTCCCGGACAGACCGTTCGGATAGCCGGAGCCGTCCCACTTCTCGTGGTGCGAAAGGGCTATCTCCGCGCCGGCTTCAAGGTACTTGGACGAGCCGCCGCGCAGAATCCTGGCGCCGATGATGGTGTGCCGGCGCATGATGCCCCACTCCTCCGCGTCCAGCTTGCCAGGCTTGAGCAGTATGGCGTCTGGAATGCCCATTTTGCCGATGTCGTGCATGGGGCTGCTGTTGAGGATAAGGTCCACCTCGTCCTCACTCAGGCCGCGCGGCTTGGCGATGAGCGCGCAGTAGCGGCTCATGCGCATGATGTGGCTACCGGTGTCCTCGTCCTTATATTCCGCCGCGGCAGAGAGCTTATGGATGGTCTCCATGTGTGCCTGCACGGTGGCCTGCCGGGCGTGCTCCAGGGCGGCGAGAGCCGAGCGCAGGGCCCCGGTCTTCTCCGACACCATCTGCTGCAGGTGCTCCTGGTAATCCTTCAGCTCGTCATGATAGTTCTTCATGCGCAAAAGCGAGGTCATGCGCACGCCGAGCTCGGTGGTGTCTATGGGCTTGGCCACAAAATCGTTGGCGCCGGCTTCAACGGCCTTGAGACGATCCGCCTTGGCGGAAAGAGCCGTGACCATGACAATGGGCAGATCGGCATACTCGGGCATCTTGCGGATGGCGCGCGTGACGGTGAAGCCGTCCATGCCCGGCATCATGATGTCCAGCAGCACGAGGTCTATGGATTTGTCGAGCAGTTCAAGGGCGGCCGGCCCGGACTCTGCGGAGACGCATTCGTGCCCATAGGATTTGAGAAGCCCTTCCAGAACCTTGCGGTTGATCAGCTCATCGTCGACGATAAGAATGCGCGCATGTTTCGTCGCTGCGTTCATGGGTCCCTACTTGGCTAGCTGCGAAGGTTCCTGGATACGGTACTGCGTCAGTTTGTGAGTAAAACAAAATTCTTCCGGCGAATCAAGCCCCCTGGCGATGTATCAGCGTTCTTCAGACTTAAATTCGCTGGACGGATAGCAGAGGGCTGACATATAGGATCGAAACCGGGCCGGAAGATCATCCAGGGTCCGTCATGTCCTTTTCGGAGCAATAATGGCAGCACTTTCCAAGATCGAAGTCGCTGAAGGCGTTTATTACGTCACAGCGCCGGAAGCCGACCTTGCCCTGTTGTGCGGCTGCCCGGCCGATAGCGTGAAGCATCTCATGAAACGCGGCCTCATCCAGAGCCGCGAGTCGGGCCGCGTGCGTTTTGAAACCGGGCCCAACGCCATCCTGCTCTCCGACGTGCTTATCCAGAACGGCCGCTTCACCAACCTCTCCGAGTTCCCCATCCTGCACATGTTCTACCGCCAGGGGCGCATCATCCCCGGGCACCCGAACAATACCGGCGCCAAACCGCTGCTTGTGGGCTCGCGCCGGCAGGTGGAGGCGCAGATGGAGTACATTTTTCGCGGCAACTACGGCCTGGTGAGCGAGGAGGAAATCATCGCCACCGGCGTGGAGCCCGCGCTGGCCCGACAGATGATGCGCCTGAAGCTCAAGTTCGCCTTCGGCAAAATACGCCGCATGGATGAATACCTGGACCTTGTGGTGCTGGAAAACGAGCCCCAGGAGATACGCGGCGGGGTCATGGCCGTCCGCGTTCGACCCAACGTATTCGACATTTCCTACAAGGGCGAGACCGTGCGCGTGGATCTGAACCTGCCGCCGCTGGCGCAGGACCACCCGCCCTATGCCCTCGACTACCATCAAATCCGGCGCGACTACTTCGCCGTGCTGCACTCCGGCGAGGGCGACGGCTGGGATCCCAACCGTCCCGCCATGGCGAGCATCCTCATGTTCCAGGGCAGGGTGTACCTCATCGACGCCGGCCCGAACATCATGCACAGCTTAAGCGCGCTCGGCATCAGCGTGAACGAGATCGCCGGCGTGTTCCACACCCACGCCCACGACGACCACTTCTGCGGCCTGCCCGACCTCATGCGCGCGGATCACCGCATTCCCTACTACGCCACGCCGCTGGTGCGCGCCTCGGTAATGAAGAAGCTCTCCGCCCTCTCCATGATGCACGAGGACGAATTCGCCCACTATTTCGACTTCCACGACCTCACCATGAACGAGTGGAACGACATAGACACGCTGGAGGTAAAACCCGTGTTCTCCCCACATCCGGTGGAGACCACGGTGCTGTTCTTCCGCACCCTCGACCGCTCCGGCTACCGCACCTATGCCCACTTCGCGGACATTGCGAGCCTCAAGCTGCTGCGCGGCATGATCACCACCGACGACACCGCGCCCGGGCTCTCCCAGTCCTTCTACGACGCCGTGGCGGCGGATTACCTGACCCCTGTGGACCTGAAAAAGCTCGACATCGGCGGCGGCATGATCCACGGCGACGCCGAGGACTTCGCCGACGACCGCTCGGGCAAGATCGTGCTGGCGCACACGGCGCTTCCCCTCACCAACCGGCAAAAGGAAATCGGCTCCGGCGCCCCCTTCGGCACCGTGGATGTGCTGGTGCCCTCGCATCAGGACTACGTGCGCTCGTATGCGTTCCACTCCCTGGCCAGCTATTTTCCCAGCGTGCCCAGCTCGCGGCTGCGGGTGCTCTTGAACAACCCCGTGGACAGGTTCAACCCGGAGTCCATCATCCTCAAGGCCGGTCGCCGCACGGAGTTCGTGTACCTGCTGCTCACCGGGCAGGTGGAGATGATCCACACCAACAAGCGGGTGTTCAGCGTGCTCTCCTCCGGGGCCATGCTGGGCGAGGTGACGGCGCTTTCGGGCCGGGCCGTGGCCGAAACATACCGCGCCGCCAACTTCGTGCAGGCCCTGCGCATACCGCTGGACCTTTACGCCGCGTTCGTCAAAAACAACAACTTGTACGAGAAAATGGCCTGCCAGTTCGACGTGCGCAGTTTTCTGTACACCAACCGTCTGTTTGGCGACGCCATGTCCTGCGCGCGGCAAAACGCCATCGCCGCGGCCGTCGCCGTTCACCGCTACCCGGCGGGCGCGGTTATTGGAAACGCCGAGGAGCCGCGTCTGTCCCTCATCCGATCGGGCCGGGTGGAGCTGGGCATAGGCGAACGCACCACGGAGCGGCTGGGGCCCGGCGACTTTTTTTGCGAAAGCACCGTGCTCTTCGAAATTCCCTGTCTGTTCACCGCGCAGGTCACCAAGGACGCCAAGGTTTACCACATACCGGCCAAGGTCCTGGCCGATGTGCCCATCATCCGCTGGAAACTGCTTGAGGTGTATGAGACGCGCCTGGACAAGGCCGTGTCGCTGGACATTCTTGGCGATCCGCTGGTCTGGCAGGAGGAGTACTCCACCGGCGTGGCGGCCATGGACAAAGAGCACCGCGAATTGTTCCGCGCGGCCAGGGTCCTCTTTCAAACGCTGTTCCACCCGCAGCAGGCTGCCGCCAGCGCCGAAGAGCTGCTGCCCCCCCTGCTGGAAGCCACGGAGCGCCATTTCATCACCGAGGCGGAGCTGATGCGCCGACACGCCTACCCGAGCATGGAGGAGCATCTGCGCCGGCACCAAAGCCTGCTCGCAACCCTGCGCGAATTCGCCGCGGGCTACGCCAGCTCGCACACCATGCCCCGCAAGGAGGTCTGCGCTTTCGTCAAAGACCGGGCGATGGTGCACATGCTCACCGACGACCGTCGTCTGGGAACATTTTTGAAGGCGCAACTCGCACGATGATTACAGCCCTTCCCAAGTCCAACCCGCGTCACACCTCACACCCGGCAAACATTTTTGTCATTCGCGTCCCGCAAGTGTCGCCAAAAATTACATTTTGGTTACATTCTCTTGCCACCACGGCTCGCCTTGTGTAATAACAAGCTGTAATAAAAGACTTTAATTTATTGGCCCGATTCTTGATTGTCGGTGGTTCGTGGCGACGCGTTTCGTCGCCCGGTGGGGTCGCGTTCACCCTCGCAAGGCGCGCCTTCACTTGATTGGCCAAGGCAGTTGGCATAAGGTGGGTAGGGCTTTGCACCACCACATCGTGAACCGGGTTGGCAATCTCACATAATTGCCAAACTAACACCTAACGCCATACTTACAGGAGTCAGCCACATGAGCGGAATCCAGGCACGTCTCAACGCCATCTCGGCCGTCATCAACTACAAACCGTCGCATGCCCCCCTGAACTTCAACGAAACCAAGCCCACTGAAATTTTCGGCTCCAACGTCTTCAACGAAAAGGTGATGAAGGACCGCCTCCCCAAGGCCGTGTTCAAGTCCCTTCAGAAGACCATTGAGCTTGGTCAGAAGCTGGATCCCTCCATCCCCGATGTGGTTGCCAACACCATGAAGGACTGGGCCATCGAAAAGGGCGCAACACACTTCACCCACGTGTTCTTCCCGCTCACCGGCATGACCGCCGAGAAGCACGACGCCTTCCTGGTGCCCGACGGCAAGGGCGGCGCCATCGCCGAGTTCAGCGGCAAGCTGCTCATCCAGGGCGAGCCCGACGCCTCCAGCTTCCCCTCCGGCGGCCTGCGCTCCACCTTCGAAGCGCGCGGCTACACCGCCTGGGATGTGACCAGCCCGGCCTACATCCTTGAGAATCCCAATGGCACCTTCCTGTGCATCCCCACCGCCTTCGTTTCCTGGTCCGGCGAGGCGTTGGACAAGAAGACCCCGCTGCTGCGCTCCAACCAGGCTTTGAACGTCCAGGCCAAGCGCGTGCTGAAGCTCTTCGGCGTTGAGACCAAACTGCCTGTCACCTCGTTTGCCGGTCCGGAGCAGGAGTACTTCCTCATCGACCGCAACTTCGTGTTCTCTCGTCCAGACCTGCTGATTGCCGGCCGCAGCCTTTTTGGCGCCAAATCCGCCAAGGGCCAGGAGTTCGAGGACCAGTACTTCGGCGTGGTGCCCCGCCGCGTGCTCTCCTTCATGATGGAAGTCGAGCGCGAACTGTTCAAGCTGGGCGTGCCCGTCAAGACCCGCCATAACGAGGTCGCTCCGAGCCAGTTCGAAATCGCCCCGATTTATGAGCAGGGCAACCTGGCCACCGACCACAACCAGATGGTGATGACCACCCTGCGCGGCGTCGCCAAACGTTACGGCATGGTCTGCCTGCTGCACGAGAAGCCCTTCGCCGGCATCAACGGCTCGGGCAAGCACCTCAACTACTCCGTGGGCAATGCCGAACTCGGCAGCCTCTTTGATCCGGGCGACACCCCGCACGAGAACGCCCAGTTCCTGGTGTTCTGCGCCGCCGCCATCCGCGGCCTGCACAAGTACGGCGCCCTGCTGCGCGCCACTGTGGCCACCGCCTCCAACGACCACCGTCTGGGCGCCAACGAGGCTCCCCCGGCCATCATGTCCATGTACCTTGGCGAGCAGCTGGCCGACGTGTTCGACCAGATCAAAAAGGGCAAGCTCAAGGCCTCCAAGCAGAAGGGCATCATGACCATCGGCGTGGACACCCTGCCCCCGTTGCCCATGGATCCGGGCGACCGCAACCGCACCAGCCCCTTCGCCTTCACCGGCAACCGCTTCGAGTTCCGGGCCGTGGGCTCGTCCCAGTCCATCGGCGGCTCGCTCGTGGCGCTCAACACCATCATGTCCGAGTCCCTGGATTTCCTCGCCACGGAAATCGAGAAGATCACCAAGGGCGACTCCAAGAAGCTCAACGCCGCCGTGCAGACCGTGCTTCAGAAGATCCTCAAGGACCACGACACCGTGGTGTTCAACGGCGACGGCTACTCCGAGGCCTGGCACAAGGAAGCCGAGAAACGCGGCCTGCCCAACCTCAAAACCACCCCCGACGCCCTGCCCATTCTCTCCAGCAAGCCTGTCATTGAGCTGTTCACCAAGTACGGCGTCCTCACCGAGGCCGAACTGAAGAGCCGTGAGGAGATCTACCTGGAGCAGTACGCCAAGACCATCAATACCGAGGCCAATCTGGTCGTCCGCATGGCCACCACCATCATCTTCCCCGCCGCCATGCGCTACCAGAGCGAGCTCGCCGCCTGCTGCACCAACCTCAAGGCCATTGGCCACGACTACAAGATGGCCGCCCTTCAGGACGTGACCGACAAGCTGCGCAACCTTCAGGAGGCCGCCAACAAGCTGGACAAGCTGTTGGAGCACGAAGCCAAGGACGCCCACGCCGAAGCCAAGTACATGTGCGACAAGATTCTGCCCGCCATGGCCGAAATCCGCAGCTACGCCGACTCCCTGGAGGCTGTTGTGGCTGACGACCTCTGGTCGCTGCCGAGCTACCAGGAAATGCTGTTCATCCGCTAATCCCGGCTGAACGGAAGCAATGACAAGGCCGCCCCCAAGGGGGCGGCCTTTTTTTGCGCCTGCGGGCAACGCTGCCAGAGAGAGACGCCACCCCGCGCGCAGTGGCGGTGCGGGAGCCTGTGCGGCCCAAGCGGCTAATTGTCAGCGGGCAGAGGCAAGTCCAGCGGAGAATAGTCTTCTGAACCGGGCCCGTCGAAGTGCCACCATTCCGTGGACAACGGCTCAAACCCCTGCGAGGTCATGACACGCTCCAGCAAGGCGCTGTTGCGCGCCGCCACGCTTCCTGGCTTGGCGCTGGCACGATGGGCGGCGGAGGTGAAGTCGTCGAACCCTGTGGGCATGGGCAGCTCGCGGCCGTTCGCATCCACAAGGGTCACATCAACAGCGGCGCCGCGGTTATGTCGGGAGCTTTTCACAATGACGCCGTTCTCGCGCACGGGTTTGCCCACATAGCGCTCATCGGGCATGATACGCCAAAACGCCTCCTGCACAGAGAAGGGGCGATAGCAATCGTAGAGCTTAAGCCCCAGGCCCTGCTTGCGCAACAAAGCCTGGACCTTGAGCAGGCGACGAGAAATGTCGGCTCGCAAAAAGCAGCGCGCGGATGGATAGACCTTTTGTTTGGTGAAGTTGTTGGCGGTTGCATAACGGATGTCGAGCAGGATCGTGGGATCCTCCCGAGCCGGCTCGACCAGCCCCGCCTCATTGAGGCGCAACGTCCGCGCGTCCTCGGAAAAGGCCCTCTGGGGACACGCCAAGGCAAACGCCAACAGCAACGCCGCGCACAGGGCTGGTGCGCCCTGCCCGACTCGCCTGAACTGCCGGGGAAGCACGCCCCGCTGCCGGAATTCAGCCATCGTTATTTCTTGGCCCCACGCTTCTTCCAGAGCTCCATCTCCTTCATCTTCTTGCGGCGGTCGCGCTGGAGCGACTTGCACACAAGAGGCATGCCCTTCTTGTAACCGTACTTTTCGCGGTACTCGGGAGGGGTCAGGCCATGAGAGGCGAGATGCTTCTTGGTGATGAGCTTGAATGCTTTGCCGCAAACACAGCAGGTGATTGTCTTCTCGCGAACACACTTGCCAGGCTCGCAGGCAACCTCTTCATCCACAGACTGCATTGGCGCATCTGCGGCGATGGCCTGAATGCCGCGCACCAGTTTCTTGACCATGGAGGTGATCTCATCCTCCGTCATGGTCCGCACACTGGCCTGGGCCTTGACGATTTCCAGGGCCTCCTTCAAATAATCGTCCATTAACGTCTCCTTTTCAAGGGTGTGTAATGAGGCGGTACTAGCTGCATGATGCAGTTTTAAAGAGTTCTTTAGATTGGCAGGTAACACCCGACGTTCTGTGCGTCAACATCTTGTGTTCGTATGCTCCTGCAATTTGCTCTGCAGAACAACACTAAAGTTCATCTAAAAACAGATATATTTAGGCCACAAAAAAAGACGGAGTCAAGCGTTGGGCCTGACTCCGTCTTTTCGGAAATCGTTGCGGCTATTTCTTCAGCCAGCTCATCATGGAGCGCAGCTTGGCGCCAACAACCTCAATCGCATGCTCCGCGTTGATGCGGCGCTTGGCGTACAGCGTGGGCTGACCAGCCTGATTCTCCAGGATGAACTCGCGGGCGAACTCGCCGTTCTGAATCTCGGCCAGAATCTGCCTCATGGACTTCTTCGTCTCCTCGGTGACAACACGGGGACCGCGGGTGTAGTCGCCGTACTCAGCGGTGTCGCTGATGGAATAGCGCATCTTGCCCATGCCGCCCTCGTACATGAGGTCGACGATAAGCTTCATTTCGTGCATGCACTCAAAGTAGGCCATTTCCGGCTGGTAGCCGGCTTCGACCAGGGTTTCGAACCCGGCCTTGATGAGCGCGGTGACGCCGCCGCAAAGCACGGCCTGCTCACCGAAAAGGTCCGTCTCGGTCTCCTCGCGGAAGGTGGTCTGAATGACGCCGGAACGCGTGGCGCCAATGCCCTTGGCATAGGCCAGGGCGAGTTCCAGGGCCTTGCCGGAGGCGTTCTGCTCAACCGCCACCAGCGAAGGCACTGCCCCGCCCTCGGTGTAGGTGCGGCGCACCATGTGGCCCGGGCCCTTGGGGGCGATCATGATGACGTCAACGTCCGCGGGCGGCTTGATCTGGCCGAAGTGGATGTTGAAGCCGTGGCCGAAGGCCAGGGCCTTGCCCTTGGTGAGACCGGGCTTGACCTCATTGTCGTAGATGACCTTCTGCAACTGGTCCTGGGCCAGAATCATGATGAGATCACCCTTCTCAGCGGCTTCGCGCGCGCTGACGGGGGTGAAGCCGTGCTCCTGGGCCAGCTTGTAGTTGGCGCCGCCCGGACGCTGACCAACGATGACGTTGACGCCGGAGTCGCGCAGGTTCTGGGCGTGGGCGTGGCCCTGGCTGCCGTAGCCGATGACGGCCACGGTTTTGTTCTTCAGCAGGCTCAGATCCGCATCTTTCTCGTAATAAACTTTCATTATCTCTCCCTTTTTTCATACGCCGAAGATATCCCCGGCGGGTTGTGACGTGCCTTAGCCCTGCATGGAGCGCTTCATGGCCACCATGCCGGAGCGCGAAATCTCTTTGATTCCAAAACGGTTGAGAAGTCCGATGATGGCCTCGATTTTCTCGTGGTTTCCCGTGGCTTCAATGGTTATCTCGTCAATGCTCACATCCACCACCTTGCAGCGGAAGATGTCGACCGTGCGCAGAATCTCCGCGCGGTTGGCGTCGCAGGCGTTGACTTTGAGCAAAATCATCTCGCGCAGAACGCTCTTCATCTCCGTCAGGTCCACCACCTTGATGACAGTGATGAGTTTGCGCAGCTGCTTCACTATCTGCTCAATGATCTGCTCATCGCCCTCGGTGGTGACAGTCATGACGGAGGCGCCGGGATCCAGCGTCGGGCCGACGTTCAAGGACTCGATGTTGAACCCGCGGCCGCTGAACAGCCCGGCCACGCGTGAAAGCACGCCGGGTTCATTCTCTACCGTTACGGATAAGGTGTGTCGCATGGCTCCCTCCTACACCAGCAGCATGTCGGTGAGGGACGCGCCGGCCGGGACCATGGGGTACACGTTCTCCTCGCGCTCAACCAGCACATCCACAATGACCGTGCCTGGCGTGTCCAGGGCCTCTTGCAGCACGCGGCGCAACTCCGCCGTTTTGCTGATGCGGAAGCCCTTGGCCCCGTATGCCTCGGCCAGCTTCACAAAGTCCGGCTGGGCGTCCATGCAGGTTTCGCAGTAGTTGCGCTTGTAGAACAGCTCTTGCCACTGGCGCACCATGCCGAGGAACCCATTGTTCAGAATGACGATTTTTATGCCCAGCTTGTTGGCCACGCTGGTGGCCAGCTCCTGAATGTTCATCTGGATGGAGCCGTCGCCGGCGACATCAATGACCATGCGGTCCGGACAGGCGAACTGTGCGCCGATGGCCGCCGGGAAGCCGTAGCCCATGGTGCCCAGCCCTCCAGAGGAGAGGAACGCGTTGGGCTTGTTGAACTTATAGAACTGGGCCGCCCACATCTGATTCTGGCCCACCTCGGTGGCGATGATGGCGTCGCCATGGGTGAGCTCGTGCAGAACCTCCACCACATGCTGCGGCTTGATGGTCTCAGCGCTCGGCTTGTAGGTGAGGGGATGCTCCTTAGCCCAGGCCGCAACCTTGCCAAGCCAGGGCCGGTGCCCTTCCTCGAAGTCGTACACGGCGAGGCTGGGCTCCAGCTCCTCTTTCAAAGCCTCCAGCGCCAGGCGGCAATCGGCCACAAGCGGCACATGAACGCTGACGTTCTTCTGAATGCTCGTGGGGTCGATGTCCACATGGACGAGGGTGGCCTTGGGGGCGAAGGTGCTCACCTTGCCGGTCACGCGGTCGTCGAAGCGCGCGCCCACAGCGAGCACAAAATCGGCGTTGTTGATGGCCATGTTGGCCGCGTAGGTGCCGTGCATGCCAAGCATGCCCAGCCAGAGCTTGTCGTTGCCGGGAAAGCAGCCCAGGCCCATGAGCGTGGCCGTGACCGGTATGTGCAGATTCTGGGCGAGCCAGGTCAGCGCCTCGTGCGCGTGACTGGAGATGACGCCGCCGCCGGCGTAGATGAGCGGGCGTTCGGCGTCGCGGATGAGCTGGGCGACCTTGCGGATCTGCCCGGCGTGGGGCTTGTAGTTGGGATTGTAGCTGCGCATGTGGACGTCCTCGGGCCAGACGAACTCCGTCTTGGTCTGCATGACGTCTTTGGGCAGGTCGACGAGCACGGGGCCGGGACGGCCGGACCGCGCGATGAAGAAGGCCTGGCGGATGACATGGGCCAGATTCTTCACGTCCTTCACAAGATAATTATGCTTGGTGCAGGGACGGGTGATGCCGACGATGTCCACTTCCTGGAAGGCGTCGTTTCCAATCAACGGTGTGGGCACCTGACCGGTCAAAATCACAACCGGAATGGAGTCCATGTACGCTGTGGCGATGCCCGTCACCGTATTGGTGGCGCCCGGACCGGAGGTCACGAGGCAGCAGCCAACTTTTCCAGAGGCGCGGGCGTAACCGTCCGCAGCATGGATGGCCGCCTGCTCATGACGCACCAGCACGTGCTTGAAGGAGGCGTTCGGCAGCTCATTGTAGATGTCGATGACGGCTCCCCCAGGGAACCCGAAGACTACCTCCACTCCTTCACGTTTAAGACACTCAAGCAGAATTTGAGCTCCGCTGAGCTCCATAGCACTATGCCTCCTGATGACGATACTTATCCAGCAAGGCTTGCAGCTTCGTCTTTCCGGCAAGCTTCTTCTTCTTCAGCTCCTTGATCTCCAATTCAACGGCGGGGCTTAGGAACGGCTTGCCTTCTAGCTTTACGATCATCTTTTCAAAATCCTGGTGCTGCTGCCACAGAGCGCGCAGTTCGGAATCTTCAATGGCGAACTTCTCGATGAGGGCGCGATCCAAATCTTCCATGTGTGGCTCCTTCAAGTTGGAGGTTGCCCGCCAGCCTCGTCCATACGGACCTCAGGCCAGATCGGCTCTTTCTCGGCCAGGACTCGAAGCGTTTTCCTGCGGGACGTGTGCCCTGCCGCGAGGCTCACCTGGTTGCGTTTGAGGCCAAGAAGCCCGGCCACATACAACACAAGGGCCTTGTTGGCCTTGTTGTCCACGGCGGGGGCGCAAAGACGGATTTTGAGGCGGTCATCGTGCACTCCGGCCAGTTCGTCCTTTCGGGCTCCCGGCTGCACCCATACCTCAAGCCGCCATTCCCCGCCGCCCGTCTTGCGGACAAACAAAGGGGGCGCCTGTCCCACGCAAAAATCACTCCGCTTTCCGTAAAAACTTCAACTTCGACTCCAAGGACTCCAGCCGAGATGCGGCCGTGTCCTCACTGTCCAGAACGCGCAAATGCGTTTCCAGCAGCCCGCGCAGCTGAATTTCGAACTGGCTGCGCTGGCGCTTCAAATTTTCTATGTCCTCGTAGAGCTGGGCCAGGCGGTTGTGCCCCTGCTGCACCATGCCCTCGGCCTTGGACCGCGCCTCGTCCAGGATGAGCTGCGCCTCGCGCTGGGCTCCGCCCTTGATGTCGTCGACCATCTTCTGCGTGCTCATGAGCGTGTCGCGCAGGGTCTCGTCGCGCTGGCGGAACTCGTCGACGCTGGCCTCCATGCGCCGAACCTTTTTGATGAGATTCTTGCGCTCCTCGGCCACAACGCCAAGCATCTCCGCCACCTCGCCCATGAGCTGGTCGACTTCCTCGGGCGCATAGCCCCACACGCGCTTGGTGAACTTGCGGTTCAGCAGGTCGATTTTGGAGATGGTCATGCCGCTACCCCATCAGAAAGGAGGACAGTGCGCCCATCATGCGGGCGTTCATGGCCATGTCGAACACAAGCCTGTCGATGAGCGCGCTCAAAATCTGCACCGCGAAGATGACGACAATGGGCGAAAGGTCGAAACCGCCCAGCACAATGAAAGGAAACATGCGCCGGATGCGAGAGTACAGCGGCTCCGTGGCGTTGCGCAAAAAACGCACAATGGGATTGTAAGGGTCTGGATTCACCCAGGAAAGCAGGGCAGAAACGATGACCACCCACATATACACGGTGAGCAGCGTGGAAACCAGCTGCAACGCCTTCAACAGAATGATCATCAGATAGGACATCAAACCTCCGCAAGCTTGCGGGGAGCGTATTCGGCACCCCTGCCTGTGCCTTCCTTTTGGCACACCAAAACCGAAGAATCAAGCCCCTATGGCTGCCCCGCAAGTTCCGGCCAGGCCCGCTTGAAGGCCTCAAGCAAGGCGCCGAAGTCCGGCACAAAGAGCGTGGCGTCCAGATCCGGATTTTTAAAGGCCCAAAAGTCAACGCCCGCGTTCTTCGCCGTGTGCTCGTCCACGCTGGAATCGCCCAGGAAGGCCACTTCAGTGCGATCCAGGCCCCAGGCCTCAAGAATCTGCCGCACGCCGTCTGGGTCCGGTTTGGGCGCGGCTGTGTTCGCCACAGTCATAACGGGGTCAAAATACCCTTGCAAGTCCACGGCATTGAACACAAGGTGCACGGTATCCATGCGGTTGGTGTCCACACCAAGCAAGAAATTCTGCCTTTTGAGCCAGCCCAGCAGCCGGCGGATGCCCAGCTCACGCGTCAAAAACGGCAACATGTCGCGGTAGTCTATCTGCGAGCGGAAGGCCAGCGCCTCTTCATAACGCTCCGCAGGCACAATGCGCTTCAGCGAGTCGTACACGTTCTGAATGTGCGTGTAGACCTCGTCCTCCGGGCTCATGGGCGGCAGGCCAAAGTGCTTGCGGTATTTATTGTAATAGACGGTGTTGGCCACGAAGGAATCGATGAGCACCCCGTCGCAGTCAAAGATGAAACCGCGATAGCGCCGCAGGGAATCGGCGTTGAAGTTGTCGTCCAGCTTGGTCATGGCGGGACCTACCCCCTGGCGGCGTCGAAAACGCCAAGGGTGAGCGGGGCGGCCAGCCAGGGCTTGGCCTCCGGCAGGCGCGACATGCCGAGCATGCGCCAGGCCTGCGCGCGGTACACGCGCTGCGCTCCGGGCATGTCGGTCAGCGGGGCCTCGGGCACATCCGCATCGGCAAGGGCCGCAGCGATCCGCGCATCGGCCGTGGCGAAAACATCATCCGGCGCGGCAAGCAGCCCAAAGCCCTCCAGCAGCCTGCGCCACGGCTGGTCCACGGCGACGCCGCCGGAAGCCGCCGGGGCGTTCCGGTCATCCTGGCCCACGGGCAGCGTGATGCCGGAAAGCTCCCGGCCAAGGCTCATGGCCTCATGATCGACCTCATCGTCGGGTTCGCCCTCGCCGGGCGAAACGCTTTCGCCCAGGCGCGACCAGGCCTTCTGCACACGCGCTTCCGCGCCGTTCAGCTCCAGCACGCGCTCCTCCAGACTCCAGGCCAGCAGCAATACCGTCTGGGCCTGCTTGCGGGCCACATCCTGCGGATCACCCTGCTCATGCTCCGGGGCGACGACGCCAAGAACGCTGCGCTCCACCTCAGCCTGCACGACGCGGCTGCTCTCGGGGCTCAGCGCTCCCGTCTGCTCGATCAGCGCTTGGGCCAGAATATCGCGCGGGCTGGCCAGGGATTCGCCGAAGCGCAGCGTATCGGCCAGAATCGCCCGGGCCATGCGCGCGTCGAAAGGCGCGGCGGACGGACGCGCGTAGGCGCGATCAGCCGGCGCGGCGAGACCGGGGTCAAGGAAGCGGGCCTCCTCGGGCAACGCGGCGCGCGTGGCGGCATCAAGCAGGTTCGGGTGCATCTGCGGAAAAATAAAAATCATGCGCGCTCTCCAGTTCAGGCTTTGGTGTGCAGGCGGTAGTTCTTGCAATGACCGTGGCATTGCGGCAGGCGCAACAGGCAGATGTCCACAAAAAGGTGACGGCACTCCGGCATGGTTTCGGCCAACGCGGGCGTGAACTCCTGGCAGTCAATGGACTCCTCGGCCAAGCGCTCGAAACGCGCGCGCCACAGCCCGGAGAGATCCGCCTCCGTCAGGCCGAACTGCTCCGCCCGGTTGAGGAAATCCTCGTACACGGCCTCCCATTTGACCAGCACCTGACAGCGCAGGCGCGCGTCGAACCCTGGGTTCAGTTGCTCTTCGTACAGGCAGCGGCCGCCATGATAGGACCGGCAGCCAAAGGCGGGAAGGCGCAGCACATCCGCACCGGTCGCTTTCGTCATGCGGTTCCCTCAAAAAAAAGCAAATACGCCATGCCGCCTCCCGTGCGTTTTATACGCTGGAGGCGCGACAGTTGTAAAGCGGCGCGCCGGTCCATTGACCAGCGTCACGCCAAAGCGTAACGTGCGCGCGTCAGGAGGAATGACAGATGGGCGGACTTACGGGAATTTTGCTCATCATCATCGTGGTGCTGCTCATCACGGGGGTGAACAAGCTGCCAGAAGTCGGCTCGGGGCTGGGCCGCAGCATAAAAAACTTCAAGCGCAGCTTGAACGAGCCGGACGAAATCGACGTCACCCCGGAATCCGAGCGCAAGAAGCACGAGAAATAGCCGGCGCTACAAGTGCGCCTGCCCGTTTTCGTTGTGCGGAAACATGCGCAGGCCAACCGTCAGATAATAGGCCCCGCTCAATATCGTCAGCACGGCCACGCTCCACACCAGGCCCACGTGCAGCACCGGATGCGGCAGCGACATGCTGTGCTCCACCATCACCAGCAACACCAGTGAAATTTGCGCCAGCGTGGTGAATTTGCTTATCCACGCGGGATTGATGCCACGCTTCACGTCCACGCCGGAATAGTGCAGCAGCGCCAGCCCCCCCACAATGAGCACATCGCGGCTGACAACCAGCACCGCCAGCCAGCGCGGCACCCAGTCCTGCTGGGCAAGACACAAAAAGCTGGTGACGAGCAGCACCTTGTCCGCCAGCGGGTCCAGCATGGCCCCAAAGGTGGACCGCTGCTTGAGGATGCGCGCAAGGGTGCCGTCCAGCGCGTCCGTAAGACCGGCCACGGCGAACAGCACCCACGCCAGACCGAAACGCTGGTCCACAAAGGCGATGACGAACCCGGGCGTGAGCATGATGCGCGCCACGGTGAGCACATTGGGAATGGTCCAGTTGTTCTCGCGCGCGGAGGGCGTCATGGAGCCGGCACCCTCGCTCCAACAGGCGTCTCGCCCGTCACCTCGCCCGTCAGCCCGTCCATGAGCGTAAGCTTGCGTTCGGGCAACGCGGCGCGGAGGCGCGCGTCCAACGCCGCCTGGTTGACGACGCGGCAGGTGAAGCGCGCGCTCACGCCGTCCACGTCGAGATCAAGCCCGGCCAGCGACGGATCCTGCACGGCCTCGTCCCAGCTGGCGAGCAGCCGCACGAAGTCCTGCACGGCATCCACCCCGGCAAAGCCGGAAATGGCCAGCACCTGCGCGCCGGGACCGGGCTGCATGCGGCTATCGGCGAAATAGCGCCCCCAGACGTCCAGCCACAAATCAGGCAGGGTGGAGGCGTCGGCGGCGATGACGATGTCGCCCTGACGCAGCACGGCCTTGTAATACCCCTGGGGCAGACGCTCCAAGGTCACCTCGACGCCATCACCCGCTGCCTGCTGCTGGGGCGCTTTCCGCACGCGCTTGAGCCCGAGCAGCACATCCTGCCTGCTCAGCGCGGCCGCATCCTTCTCTTTGACGCCTTTGCCCAAGTGCAGGGTGTACGCGCCAGGGTGCCGGGCTCCGGCGAGCAGCCCAAGCCGCACAAGATAGACGCGCAAGGCCGCGCGGCGCACGTTGACCTCGAATTCGAAAGTATTGGAGGGCGCGGCGGCCGGGCCTGGGGCGGACACGCCGGAATCGGCCACGCCGGAATCGGCC
>MNUQ01000114.1:6557-11078 GCA_001871085.1 Desulfovibrionaceae bacterium CG1_02_65_16 | reverse complement strand
CGCCGCCCGCCGCAGACAACGCGGCGGAAGCTTTCTGCTGCGTGGCATCCGGCGCTGCCGGCGCGCCAGCGGGCTTGTCGCCCGCAGCATCGCCGGAACCAGACGCGGCGGTGTCCACGCCAGGCCCCGCCTGGACGGCGGGTTTTGGTTGAGCGGCGTCCTGATAGCTTTGCACAAAATCGATGGCGTGCGGCGCCAGGCTGGCGCGCAGGGCGTCCGCCCGGGCGGGCGCAAGGGTGGCCGGGGCGAAGCGCATGGCCTCCTTGTACACGGCCTCGGCCAAGGCGCGCTCAAGGGCCTGCTGCCGCGCCTGCGTGGCCGAGAGGCTGGGATCGGCGCTGACGCTGACGCGGACGGATTCCGCCATGGCGGGGAACGCGTACGCGGCGAGGAGGAGGGTGCAGAAAAAAGACGCGAGGCAAAGCTCACGCAGGCGCGTTGCGCGCCTCTTGCCGGTGCTGGCGGTCCTGGCCGCCGCGGGTCCATGGGAGGCAGTCATGTGCGCCATCCTACACCACTTCGTCACAGGGCACAACGCCCAGGTCGGGAAATCCAGCCACCGGGCGGTGATACGCCCTCTTGCCGGGGCGGGGGCATTGGGCTAGAGCAAGCCATACCGCTCCCCAGTATGGAGGAAGCCATGAATCTGTATCTTATGCAGCACGGTGCCTGCCTGCCCAAGGAAGTAAAGGCAAACCAGCCGCTTACGCCTGTTGGGCACGATCAGACCGTCAGCGCCGCCCGCGCCATGAAAATCATGGGGCTTTGGTTCGACGCGCTGCTCGCCAGCCCGTTCAATCCGGCCCAGCAAACCGCCGGCATCATTGCGGAGGGGCTGGGCTACGCGCAGTCCAGCGTCACCAGTTTCGAGGCTCTGCGCGGCAACACCGGGCTCAAGGCCTGCATGGAGGAGCTGCGGCAAGTGCAGCGCTACCAGTCCGTGTTCGTGTGCGGCGAAATGCCGCAGCTCGGCTCGCTGGCCTCGCACCTGCTCACCTCCGGCCCCAGGCTCTCCATGGTCCTAGAGGGCGGCGCGCTGCTGGCCCTCAGCGTGACCAACTGGAACGCAAGCAACGCCACCCTGCGGTGGATGCTCCAGCCCGGGCAGCTGCAAATGATAGCCGCGGGCTAGCCCCGCGCGGTGCGGCGGCGATCGAAGACAGTCGGCTACGCCTCCACGCAGAGCATCTCGTAAGCATCGCCGGTGATGCATTTCGCGCCGTCGTCCGTGACCTCGAAGGTGTTCTCCACGCCGACCATGCCCAGCCCCGGAATGCCCTGTTTGGGCTCCAGCGCCAGCACCATGCCCCGCTCCACCGGACGGTCAAAACCTTTGGCGATGGCCGGATAGCCGTCGATGGCCAGTCCGATGCCGTGTCCGAGAAACGGCACCTTGTTCGCGCCCAGGCCCATGAAGCCGTCATAAAAACCGGCCTTCTTCGACCACTCCAGGCAATGCGCCCAGATATCGCTCACCAGCGCGCCGGGCTTGAGCGACTCGGCCGCCCAGGTCTGCACGTCGATGCAGAAGTCGTGCGCGGCCTGCGCCTCGGCTGGCACACTTGCCGCCGGGCCGCCCCAGAACATCTGAGTTTTGTCCGTGTGGTAGCCCTCCAGCTGGAAGCCGATGTCCAGCGTCAGCGGCTCGCCCTTGCTCCACACCTTGCCGGCATAGCCCATGAGCGGCACGGCCGGATGCTCGCCGCGCACGCCGACCGGGCCGTTGAAGCTGCTGGGGTAATTTCCGGAATCGCCCGCCGAGACGTGGCCGAGGAAGATCTCCTCGCCAAAGGCGCTCATGCGCATGACGCCCTGGTGCCCAAGCTCGTAAAAGACCGCCCAGGCCGTGTGGGCCACATCGCGTTCGCTGAGGCCCGGCTTGATGAGCCGGGGCATGACGTCATGCAGCGCAAGGTGGTGGCGCTCCCCGCAGACGCGCAATATTTTGAGTTCCCATTCGCTTTTGAGAGACTGGGCGATGGCGAGAACGGAATCGCCGGAGACGAAACGCTGCGCGGAAAGCCGGCTGACGAGCATTTGCCCCAACTGCCAGGTGAGCCCGCCCATGTCCACGGCCAGCACCTCGCCAAAGGGCGCGCCAGCCTTGGCCGCCAGCCCCGGTAAATCCTTGTAGGACTTGTACCTGGCCGCGCGGATGCCCGGAGCCTCGAGCGCGGCGCGCTCCTCGCCCTTGCGCAGCAGAAGCAGCGGCGCGCCCTCGCGCGGGAGCCACAGGCAGCCCATGCCCAGCGTGCCGGAAAGATAGTAGATGGCCGTGCGCGCGAACACGAGCAGGCCCGAGGCCTCGGGCGCGAGTTCGGCCAGCAGCGCCCGGCAGCGGGCGTGGCGCAGGGAAAGCTCCTCGGCGGGAATGGTGGCCAATGCTTCAAACATGCGGTACTCCGAAGACGGGAGAGGTTGCGGGACTAGGCATCCGCCCCGTATTGCGCTAGAGGTTCAACTGCCGACCGCGGGCAAGACGCCCGCAGGTTTCACACGTGGCACTACTGACACCACAAGGACACCATGCTGCACAGCGACACAGAGCTAGCCGCCCTGCTCCGGCAGGTCAAGACCATCGCGATACTTGGCGCCAAGGACAAGCCCGGCCAGCCGGTGGACCGCGTTGGCCGCCATCTCATCGAGGCGGGCTATACAGTCATCCCCGTGCACCCCAAGCGGGCCACGGTGTGGGGGCTTGCCGCCTACCCCACTCTTGCCGACGCGCCCGGCCCCATCGACCTTGTGGACGTGTTCCGCGCGGCCGACGCCTGTCCGGCCCACGCGCGGGAGGCCCTCTCCCTCGCCCCCCGGCCGCGCTGCTTCTGGATGCAGTCCGGCATCACCAGCCTGGAGGCGCAGACCATCCTCCAGGGCTCCGGGGTCGCCGTCATTGAGGACCTGTGCCTGATGGTGGAGCACGCGCGGCTGCTGCAAGGAGGTCTGGCATGAGCACAACCGCCTTCGACTGCAAGCGCTGCGGCCACTGCTGCCACGGCGAGGGCGGCATCGTGCTCACCGGACGCGACCGCCAGCGCCTCGCCGAGCACCTGGGCCTCTCCGTGGAGGACATGCTGCTGCGCTACGCCGAGCACGCGGGCGAAAAACTGCGCCTGCGCGCGGGCGAGGATGGCTTCTGCGTGTTCTTCCTTCAGGGCGTTGGCTGCGGCGTGCACCCCGGCCGGCCGGACATCTGCCGCGCCTGGCCCTACTTCCGCGGCAATCTGGTGGACCGCGCCAGCTGGGAGATGATCCAGAGCGACTGCCCCGGCGTGGCGAGCGCCGCCGGTCACGAGGCCTTCGTGCAGCAGGGCGTGGACTACCTCTACGACAACGATCTGGTGCACGAACCGGGGACCGAAACGCCCCGCGCCCTGGTGCTTACGGAAGCGCTGAAGCGTCGCCGCCGCTCATGAACATCCGCGATTGCCAGCGTATTCTGCACGTCCCGGCGAACGCCGGGCTGGACGAGGTCAAGACCGCGTTCCGCAAGCTGGCATTCACCCTGCATCCGGATCTGAACCCCGCGCCTGAAGCCGCGGACAAATTCCGCGAGCTGAACGAAGCATACATTCTGCTCACCCGCGCATTGAGCGATGATCCGGCCGAGCGCATGGCCCGCGCCAGCCGCGAGCGCGAAAGCAACGGACGCGACAAAGCGGGGGACGCCAAGACCCGCAAAACGCAGGCAGGCCGCGCCTACGCCAAAACCGCCGCGCAGGCTCCCGGGCCTTCCGCCAAGGCCGGAACAGGCAAAACGGCCGGGCAAACGTCGGCGGGCGCGTCAACGGCATCGAATGCGGGCTTTGGCGCAAACTTCCACCTCCGCGAGGAGGAGGTCCTGCGCGACCTGCTCTCCGATCCCTTCGCCCGGCAGGTGTTCGAGGACATTTACAGCCAGCTCAAGCACGGCCAGCCGGGACCAGGGCAGCCCGTGCACCGTCAGCCCGCATCCGGCCAGCGCCGGGTTGCGCCGCCGCCGCCCGGTACCAAGCGCCGCCGGCTGGAGCTGGCCTGGGGCGACAGGACCATGAGCCTCGACCTCGGCAAGGGGCTGGTGGGCGGCGTGAAATCGTGGCTGCGCGGCCAGCTGGACGACCAGCAGACCGTGAGCTACCCGGCTCAGGCGCTCGGCCCGGGCAAGATGGTGCGCCTCACCATCACCGCCCGCTTCGGCCAGCCGCGCACGGTGGAAGTCACCCTCCCCCCGGACTTCGTCATCGGCCGGCCCGTGCGCCTGCGCGGACTGGGACGCAAACTCGGTCCATTCACCGGCGACCTGTACCTGCGGGTTCTCGCCAAATAGCACGCACCGCGCCCCCCTTGTGTTCCAACGGGAAATTGACTAGTCCACACAGGAAACCATCGCATCACTTTTGCACAAGGAGCCCGGAATGCTCGCCATCCTCGATTACAAGGCCGGCAACCAGACCAGCGTCCGCCGCGCCCTCACCCACCTGGGCATCGAAAACCAGATCACCGCCGACCCGGACGTGCTGGCCCATGCCGACGGCATCATCT
>MNUQ01000114.1:0-6541 GCA_001871085.1 Desulfovibrionaceae bacterium CG1_02_65_16 | reverse complement strand
GCTGACCTCCGGCGGACTCGACGAGGTCCTTAAGGCCCTCATCTGGCAGGAAAAGCCCCTGCTCGGCATCTGCGTGGGCTGCCAAATCCTGCTCGACTACTGCGAGGAGAACGACACGCGCACGCTGGCCGTCATCCCCGGCGAGTGCCGTCTGTTCAACCCCGCCTGGACCGAGGAGGACGGCACCCCCATCCGCGTGCCGCACATGGGCTGGAACCGCGTGGCCCTCAAAAAGGACTGCCCGCTCTTCAAAAACATTCCGCCCGAGGCCGAATTCTACTTCGTGCACAGCTACTACCCCGCGCCCAAGCCGGAGTTCGTCATCGGCGAAACGAAGTATGGCGAGAATTTCTGCTCCGTCCACGGCCGCACAGGGCTCTGGGCCGTGCAATTCCACCCGGAGAAAAGCGGAACCCCGGGACTGGCGCTGCTCAAGAATTTCCACGACTACTGCCTGGAGGTCGGCAATGCTTAGCAGGCGCATCATCCCCTGCCTCGACGTGCGCGACGGCAAGCTCACCAAGGGCGTCAAGTTCAAGGGCAACGTGGACATCGGCGACCCCGTCGAAACCGCCCGCATGTACTACGAGCAGGGCGCCGACGAAATCGTCTTTTATGACATCACCGCCTCCTCCGAGGGCCGGGGCATCTTCCTCGACGTGGTGGAGCGCGTGGCCAGCCAGATCTTCATCCCCTTCTCGGTGGGCGGCGGCATAAACACCGTGGCCGACATGCGGGCCGTGCTGCTGGCCGGGGCCGAGAAGTGCTCGGTCAACTCCGGCGCGGTGAAAAACCCGGACATCATCAGCGAGGGCGCGGCGGCTTTCGGCGCGCAGTGCGTCGTTCTCGGCATGGACGTGAAGCGCGTGGACAAGAGCGGAAAAATCCCGTCCGGCTTCGAGGTGGTCATCCACGGCGGGCGCAAATACACCGGCATGGACGCCCTGGAATGGGCCAAAACCGGCGAGGCGCTGGGTGCCGGCGAAATCTGCCTCAACTCCATCGACGCCGACGGCACCAAGGACGGCTACGACCTGGAGCTGACCCGGCTGGTGAGCAAAAGCGTGCGCATCCCCGTCATCGCCTCCGGCGGAGCGGGCAACCCGCAGCACATGGCCGACGCCTTCACCAAGGGCAAGGCCTCGGCCGCTTTGATCGCCTCCATCGTCCACTACGGCGAATACACCATCCGCCAAATCAAGGAGCACATCGCCGCCCAGGGCGTGCCCATGCGCATGGTCTGGTAGCCGGAGCCCACGCGGTGTAAAGGCCGCACACGACATGACAGATATTCTTGAACGCTACGCCGCCGCCATGACATCATTGGCGGCCCAGGGTCTTTTGCGCCGCCTGCCCGATGCGGCCGCCACCGGCCAACTGGACTTCTCCGGCAACGACTACATGGGGCTGGCTAAACGCCCAGAGCTGGTTGACGCCGCCCTTGAGGCCGGCCGAAAGTACGGAGCCGGCTCCACGGGGTCGCGGCTGCTTTCCGGCAACACGCCGGTGCATACGGCCTTTGAGGCGCGCATCGCCGCCGACAAGGGCACCGAGGCCGCGCTCATATTCGCCAGCGGGTATCAGACCAACGCCTCGTGCATCGCCGCCCTGTTGGACAGAACCGTGCTGGGCGCGGAGCCGCTGGTCTTCGCCGACAAGCTGAACCACGCCAGCATGCACCTGGGCTGCGCCCTGGCCGGTGCGCGCCAGCTGCGCTACCGCCATCTCGACCTGTCACATCTTAAAGCGTTGCTTGAAAAACATGCGGACGAGGACCGGCCGCGCGTCATTCTCAGCGAGTCCGTGTTCGGCATGGACGGCGACCAGGCCGATGTGGCCGCGCTGCAGGCGCTGGCGCTGGAGCACGGGGCGCTGCTGTACGTCGACGAGGCCCACGCCACGGGCGTTTTCGGCCCGCGCGGCTTTGGCCTGTGCGAAGCCGTGGAGCTGGCAACCACCACTGTCGTCATGGGCACCATGAGCAAGGCGCTGGGCACAAGCGGCGGGTATGTGGCCTGCTCGCGCCTGGTGCGCGACTACCTCATCAACAAATCCGGCGGATTCATCTTCTCCACCGCGCCCTCGCCGCTGGTGGTGGCGGCCGGTTTGTCCGCCTGGGAGCTGCTGCCCGGCCTCGACGCCGAGCGCCGCGCCCTGCTCGCCCGAGCGGAGCGGCTGCGCCAGGGCCTGCGCAAACTGGGGCTCGATCCCGGCGGATCCACCACGCACATCGTGCCGGTGATTCTGGGCACGCCGGAGCGCACGCTGGCCGTCAAGGAGCGCCTCGCCCAGCGGGGCATCCTCGTCTCCGCCGTGCGGCCGCCAACTGTGCCGCAGGGAACCTCGCGCCTGCGCCTCGGCCTTTCCGCAGCGCACACGGACGCGGACATGGCGCGTCTGCTCGACGCCTTGGGCGGCCTGGCGTGACCGGTTTGCTGTTCCTGCACGGCTGGGGCTACGCCCCCTGCGCGTGGGACGGCTGGCTGGACCGCTTTCCCGGCCGCCCCGTGGTCCGCCTCGACGCCGGCTACTTCGGCCCGGCGCGCATGGATATTCCCGACAATCCCGACGGCGGCTGGGTTGGCGTGGGGCATTCGTTGGGCTTCGCCAAGCTGCTCGGCATGCATGTGCCCTGGCGTGGGCTCGTGGGGTTTGGCGCGTTTCTGCGCTTTTGCAGCGGGCCCGGCAAACCGGCAGGCACCCCGCCGGAACTCATCGACATCATGCTGAACCGCCTGGACGAGGACCCGGTGGAGATGCTGCGGCGCTTCACGCGGCGTTGCGGCCAGCGCCCAAATCCTACCGACCCGCCGATTCCCAGCCCCGACGCCGAGGGCGTGGCGAGGCTTGCCGACGATCTGCGCCTGCTGCGCTCCCTGGACGCGCAGCCGCGCGCCACCGCGCCTCCATGCCTGCTGCTGCACGCGCAGGACGACCGCATCGCGCCCGCTGCGCTGGCGCTGGAGGCGGCGGAGGCCCTGCCCGGCGCGCGGATCGCGTTTTTCCCCGCCGGGGGGCACGCCCTGCCCTTCGCCAAACCGGACGAATGCCTGCCCGTTCTGAAGGAATTCCTTGATGGCTTGCGCTAAATTGGCCCAGCTGACCCATGGCGAACGCGTGGCGCGGCGTTTTGGCTCGCGCGCGGCGGACTATGATGAGCACGCCGTGCTCCAACGGCAAACGGCCGCGCGCCTGGCGGCCTTTGTGGACGAGCGCGGCGGCCTGTACGGGGCGGAGCAAGCGGATGGTCTCGTGGCCGAGGTAGGCTGCGGCACCGGGCTGCTCTCCACCCTGCTGGCCCCGCGCGCGGCGCGCTACCTCGCCACGGACATCGCCCCGGAAATGCTGGAGCGCTGCCGGTCCAAACTGACGGAGACGCTGCCGGACATGGAGTTCAGCGTGCTCAACGGCGAGGGGACCTGCTTCGCCGAAACGCCAGCGGTCATTGTCAGCAACCTCACGGCGCAGTGGTTCCGCGCCCCCGCCTCCGGGTTGGCGCACTTGGCCGGGCAAACGCCGCGGCTGTTCTTCGCCGTGCCGCTGGCCGGCAGCTTCCCGGAGTGGGAGCAGGCATTCGCCGACCTGGGTCGCGCCTCGGGCCTGCTGTCCCTGCCAGAGGAAAGCTTACTACGCGAGGTCCTTTGCGCCCTGCCGGACCGCGCTGCGCATTTTCAGACCGACGAGCACGTCATCCACTACGCGGACGCCCGCGCCTTCGCCGAAAGTTTCCGGCGCATCGGCGCGGACACGCCCAGGCCCGGCTACACGCCAAGGCCCATCCGCGCGGTGTTGCAGCGCTTCGGGTCCGGCATGGACGCAAGCGCCCGCGTGCTTTACGGCTGCATAACAAAGGAGTCGGCATGAAAGTCTTCGTCACCGGCACGGACACGGACGCGGGCAAGACCGTTGTTTCCGCTTGGTTGTGCCTGCACGCGGGCGCGGATTACTGGAAGCCCATTCAATCCGGCCACCCGCCAGACCGCGACGCGGACGTGGTGGCGCGGCTTTCCGGCGCGCATATCCACCCGGAGCGGCATATGCTGCGCGCGCCCCTCTCCGGGTTCGATGCGGCGAGGCTTGAAGGCAAGCGCATTGATCTGGACGACTTCCGCCTGCCCGAAACCGCGCGGCCGCTGGTCATCGAGGGCGCGGGCGGCGTGCTTGTGCCCATCAACGAACACGCCACCACCCTGGACCTTATTGAGCGCCTGGGCGCGCCGGTCATCGTCGCCGCGCGCAGCGGGCTGGGCACCATCAACCACACCTGCCTCACGCTCATGGCCCTGCGCGCGCGCCACATTCCCATCGTCGGCGTGGCGCTCTCCGGTCCGCTCAACCCCGGCAACCGCGCGGGCATAGAGCAGTTCGGCAACGTGAAGGTATTGGCGGAGATCCCTCCCCTAGAACCGCTTTCCCGGGAAACGCTGGACCGTGTGGCCCCGCAGCCGGGCGCACTGGATTGGATACGGTGGAAGGCATGACAAGCATCGTCGATTTGGACCGCAAGTACGTCTGGCATCCCTTCACCCAGGAGCAGACAGCCCCGCCGCCGCTGCCCGTCAAGAGCGCGCGCGCGGCCAGCCTCTTTCTGGAGGACGGCCGCGAGATTCTGGACATGGCCTGCTCCTGGTGGGTCACCGTGCACGGCCACAGCCACCCCAAAATCGCCGAGGCCGTGGGCAGGCAGGCGGCCAGCCTGGAGCACGTCATATTCGCCGGGTTCACCCACGAGCCGGCCGCGCGCCTGGCCGAGGCGCTCATCGGCGCGCTGCCCCGGCCGCTCTCCCGCGTGTTCTACTCGGACAACGGCTCCACCGCCGTCGAGGTGGCCCTTAAGATGGCCTGGCAATACTGGCGCAACAAGGGCGTCACCGGCCGGCGGCTCTTCCTGGCCATGCAGGGCGGCTATCATGGCGACACCTTCGGGGCCATGGCCGTGGGCCGCACCAGCGGTTACTACGGGCCTTTCGACGAACTGCTCTGCGAGGTGGCGCATCTGCCCTTCGCCCCCACCTGGGACGGCGACGCGGGCGTTGCGCAGCGCGAGGCCATGACGCTCAGACGCATTGACGATGTGCTGGAGCGCCACGGGCACGAAGCCGCGGCGTTCATCGCCGAGCCGCTGCTGCAGGGCGCGTCCGGCATGAACATGTGCCGGCCGGAATTCCTGAGCGCCGTATGCGAGCGCATGCGCGCCTACGACATCCCGGTGATTCTCGACGAGGTGATGACCGGATTTGGGCGCACTGGCACCATGTTCGCCCTGGAGCAGGCGGGCGTGGCCCCGGATCTGGTGTGCCTGTCCAAGGGCCTTACCGCCGGCTTTCTGCCCATGGCCGCAACGGTCGCCAGCGAGCGCATCTATGAATCGTTCCTGGGCGAAACCTTTTACACCGCCTTCGCCCACGGGCATTCCTTCACCGCCAACCCGCTGGGCTGCGCGGCCGGGCTGGCCTCGCTTGAGGTCTTCAAGGAGGAGGACACGCTGGGGCGCATCGCGCGCATCACCGCAAGCAACCGCGCCTGGCTGGCCGAGCTGACGCAGATGCCCGGCGTGACGCGACCCCGGGCGCTGGGCTCCATCGCCGCCGTCACCCTCGGCAGCGAGGCCGGCGACTACCACGCGGAGATTGGCGCCACGGTGCGGGCTCAGTGCCTTTCCCAAGGCGTGCTTGTGCGGCCCATGGGCAACGTGGTCTACATCATGCCCCCAGCCTGCGTGACGCCGGAGGAGCTGAAGCGGGCGCAAGGCGTCATTGCCGATGTGCTGCGCAACACCGCGCCCATGTATGTACGATAGGGATTCCGCCACAGCCTAATGCCCTGACGGCCGAATGGCCTGGCCGAATGGCCTAGCCGAATGGCCTAGCCGAATGGCTGCCGAATGGCCGCCGAATGGCCTGACGCGCAAAGGAAAAGGCCCGCCCCGGCAATCAAACCGGCGCGGGCCTTGTTTTTATGAATTTGAGCCGCCCCAGAACCTGGGCGCGCCTCTCTTAATCAGCCTCGAAAAGGCCGCTTTTGCCGCCGCTCTTGTAGACCAGGCGGCAGTTGGTTATGCGGATGTCCTTCTGCACGGCCTTGCACATGTCGTAGATGGTGGCCGCGGCCACTTGGGCCGCGATGAGCGCCTCCATCTCCACGCCGGTGCGGGCGCTTGTGCGCGCCTCGGCCTCAACATGCACCACGCACGCGGCCTCGTCGACGGTGAAGGACACGTCGGCGAAGTCCAGCGGCAGGGGATGGCACAGGGGAATGAGCTCGAAGGTGCGCTTGGCCGCAAGCACGCCGGCAATGCGCGCGGTGCCGAGCACCTCGCCCTTTGGCAGGGCCTTTTGCACCAGCAGACGCATGGTCCCGGCGTTCAGCTGAACCTCGGCGCGCACGCGGGCTATGCGCACGGTCGGCTCCTTGCCGGAGACATCAACCATGCGCGCGCGGCCGTCAGCGTCAAGATGCGAGAACTCCTCCGTCATCTAATCTCCCATGACCTTTTCCTTGGCCTTCTTAAAGAAGCTTTTGGCTTTTTTCAGGGGCTTCT
>MNUQ01000059.1 GCA_001871085.1 Desulfovibrionaceae bacterium CG1_02_65_16 | reverse complement strand
GGGTGTACTTCTCGTACTTCACCTCGCCATCGATGAGGGCGAACAGGGTCCAGTCCTTGCCGACGCCGACGTTCTTGCCAGCGTGGACGGACGTGCCGACCTGGCGGACGAGGATGTTGCCAGCCAGAACCTTCTGGCCGCCAAAGCGCTTCACGCCGCGGTGCTGACCGGCGCTGTCGCGTCCGTTTCTGGAGCTGCCGCCTGCTTTCTTGTGAGCCATGGTATCCCTCCTGCCCGCTTAGGCCTGGATGGTTTTGACCTTCAGGCTGGTGTAGTCCTGCCTGTGGCCGGTCTTCTTGTGATAGTCGTTGCGGCGCTTCTTCTTGAAGACGTAAATCTTCTCACCCCGGCCGTGGCCGAGGACTTCGCAAGCGACCTTGGCGCCGTCCAGATAGGGCGCGCCGATCTTGGTCTGGTCGCCCTCGGCCACCAGCAGCACCTTGTCCAACTCGACATCGGTTCCGGGTTCAGCCTGAAGAAGCTCCACCTTGAACTCGAGTCCCTGTTCCACGCGGTATTGCTTACCGCCGGTCTCGATAATTGCGAACATTGCGAATACCTCCATCGCGTAAGAGGCGTTGATTTAGCTTGGAGCGGGGTAAAAAGTCAAGTGCCGCGTCAATCTTTTTTCCACACGCCCCTCATGCCCGCGCCAGGGCGAGCACATCCACCCGTCTGGCTCCGGCGGCAAGCAGCACCCGCGCGCATTCCTCAAGGGTCGAACCGGTGGTCATGATGTCGTCCACCAGCAGCACGGACCGGCCGGACAGCAGCCTGGCGTCGGCCACGAACGCGCCCCGGATGTTCTCGGCCCGGGCCTCGCGCGCCAGCTCCATTTGCGGGGTGGTGCGCCGCACGCGCAGCAGCGCGTCCTGCCGGATGGGGAGCCTGCGCTTCGCCGCCAGCAGGCGCGCCAGCTCGCGGCTTTGATTGAACCCGCGCGACAACAGCCGTCGGGCATGCAACGGCACAGGCACAATGATATCACACCCGGCGAATTCCGGCGAAACCGCCGCGCAGCGTTCAAAGGCCGCCACTGCATATTCCATGAGCCGCCGGCCCAGGTCCAGCCGCTGGGTGAATTTGTACGCCAGCAGCATGTCCTTGAGCTCGCCCTCATAGCGGCCATACACAGCCACCCGCCCCCAGGGTCTGGGCTTTTCGCGGCAGCGCCCACAGAGAATGGACACGGTCTGCGGCACGGGGGGGAATTCGCCGCATCCCGGGCAAGGCTCGTCGGCCTGCGCCGCGGCCTGCGCACCCGCCAATCGGCAGTCCGCGCACAAACCGCCGTCCGTCACTCGGCCGCAGGCCGGACAGCGCCCCTCGCGCAGCAGCGCGCCGGAAAGCGCGCGCCCGGCAATACGCCCGGCGAGGTCGCCGGCGAAACGTCGCAGAACGTCAGGAACGCGGCGCATGAGACGCACCAGACCGATGGTGAACGGATTTGCCCGCCGCGTGTCCCATGTCCAGCACGGCGCGCGTGGCGGCGGCATTGGAGAGCAGATCGCCCGCAGCGTCCATGCCGCGCAACCCCAGAGGCTCCGCCAGGCTGAGGCCGAAATTCACCAAAAAGTATTTGAGGGTGAGCCGCGCGCCGTCGAACAATCGATCGCCCTTGGCCTGCCCGGCCACAAAACAGGCGAAGGCAGGGCGCTCCGGCACCGCCGCAAGCCAGGAATCGCCCTTGCGGCGCGCTTCCCAAATGCGTTGCGAGCGGTCCACCCAGGTCTTACACAGGGAGGGCAGGCCGTAAAAATAGATGGGCGAGGCGAAGATGACCGCCCGCGCGTGCAGGAGCACATGGAAGAGGCTCTCAACGTCGTCCTGGGCGGCCAGCACGCAACGCGACTGCGCCTCGGCGGCGCAGGCCCGGCAGGCCAGGCAGGCCAGCACGCGGTACTGGCGCAGCTCCACCACCCGTGCCGAGGCACCGGCTTCGCGCACGCCGCGCGCAAGGAGCGCCGCCGCCGCGTCGGAATTGCCGCCGGCCCGGTGACTGCACGCGATGACGGCAACATCGTCGGACGCGTCGAACATCAGCCCTCCTCCCTGCCCTTGCGCGTCAGGCGCGCGGTGATGAAGCCCTGGCTTTCGGCCGCGCGATCCCACGCAAGGTTCCAGCCGTCGGCGATGAATACCGCGTCCTCCACGTTGGGCGCAAGGGCCGCGCCCACCAGAATCGTCAGCGCGTTTTCACGCGTGAAACGGAGGTGCCACCCCACCTCCATGCCCACCCCTCAGCACTTGTCGCGCAGATCAATGACATCCATGTTCGGCTCCACTCCGTGGGTTGCTGCATCAAAAAAGAGCCCGACCTGACCGGCCGGGCTCTTGATACGGACGATTGCGGCGAAGGCCCGCTACTTGTTCATTGCGCGCTCCTGCGGGAACACCGGCAGGTAGCGGTAGGAGAGGCTCATGACCAGGAAGCCGTAGGCCACGATCATGCCGGAGGTGGCCCACTCCGCCCAGTTGGGCGCGTAGGTCTGCCAGATGTCGAAGGGCAGCAGCGGAATGGCGATGGTCTGCACCGTGAACAGGTAGCGGTTCAGGCAGATGCCGATGCAGTCCAGAATGCCCGCGGTGTAGAGCATGGTCGGGTTGTTGCGGATGCTCGGGGTGATGAGCATGATGGCCGGAACGACGCCGCACAGAATGATCTCTGTGAACATCAGCCACTTGCCGTAGATGACGCCGTAGAACATCTGGTCGAAGGTCATGCCGGTGCTGGGCAGGTAGTCGTAGGCCCAGGCCCAGGTGTCCAACAGCTTGAAAAAGATGTAGACGGTGAGCATGGTGCCGGCGATTTTGCCCATGAGGGCCTTGGTCTTGTAGTCCACCAGCTTGCGGCCGGTGAGCTTCTCCATGAACGTGCACACGAGCACCGTGAAGATGGGGCCGCAGCCCACGGCGGAGAGCACGAACAGGAAGAAGGTCCAGGGCCAGATGAAGAAGCCGTCGCGGAAGGCGTAGGGACGGCCCTGCAGCACGCCGTACATGCCGCCCAGCGAGCCCTGGTGGAACGTGGACAGGAACGCGCCGATGCCGGCGAAGAGCGCCATGTTCACATGCATGTTGTGCGCCAGGTAATGCAGGAACGGAATGCTGTTCAGCTGCTTCTGCTCAAGAATCAGCGGCACGTACTCGATGACGAGCACGAGGCAGTAGCAGGTGATGCAGAAGATGACTTCCGTCAGCATGGAGTGGACGTTGGGGTGCCAGTAGCCGAACCATGCGCGGATCGGCTGGCCGATGTCCATGGTGAGCACCAGCATGGCGCCCGAGTAGCAGATGAACCCGACGATGACCGTCAGGTTGATGATGTTCTTGAGCTGGTCGATTTTGAGGATATACTTCAAGAATCCGGTGAAGAACGCGCCCGCGCCCAAGGCGATGACCGCCAGGTCGAAGGTGATCCACAAGCCGAATCCGAAGTAGTTGTCCAGTCCGGTGACGACGATGCCTTTGGCGAAAATGACGATCATCGCATACAGGCCGAACAGGAAGAAGGCCGTGATGAACGCCATCCACAGCGCGAATTTGCCGAAGGAGCAGCGCTCCACGCCATCGGGAAAGAGTGCTCTATCCATTGTTGCGCCCCCTAGGAATGCTTCTTTTCAGCCCCGGCATGGCCGGTGGCGGCGTAGTTGTCGCCCAGTTTGCGCACCCATTCGCGCTTGCTCACGTAGTACACCTGGGGATGCAGGCCCAGCTTCTCCAGCAGGCGGAAGGCGTTTTCGCCCTTGGCCAGCTCGTGCACCTTGTGCTCCGGGTTCTTCAAGTCGCCGAAGGTGATGGCGCCCGTGGGGCACACCTCGGCGCAGGCCGGCATGTAGGCGCCGTCGGCCAGAGCCTCGGGATTGCCGCCTTCCTGGCGGGCCTTGTCCTTGGCCTTCATGAAGCGGGTGTGGCAGAAGTTGCACTTCTCAACCACGCCGCGAGGCCGGGCGGAGGTGTTGGGAGAAAGCGCCTTCTCCATGCCCTTGGGGAAGATGGGGTCTTCCCAGTTGAAGTACCGGGCATGGTACGGGCAGGCGGCCATGCAGTACCGGCAGCCGATGCACCGCGGGTAGATCTGGCTGACGATGCCGCCCTCCTCGTTCTTGTCCGTGGCCACAACCGGGCACACGGGCACGCAGGCGGGATTGCCGCACTGCATGCACGGACGGGGCAGGTAGGCGATTTCGGCGTCCGGGGCAGCCTTTTTGTTGGAAAGCTCAAACACGAGCATCCAGCTCAAGGTGCGCATCTTGTTCGAGGCGTCGGCCATGGGGGCGATGTTGTTCTCAACCTGGCAGGCCGTCATGCACGCGCCGCAGCCCGTGCACTTGTCCAGGTCGATGACCATTCCCCAGGTGACTTTGAATTCTTTTACAGCATGTCCAGACATTGTGTGGTTCCCCCTAGATTTTGGCGACGGTGACGGTGGAACCAGCCCACACCTTCAGGCCCGTGCCTGCTTCGTCGCTCACCGTGAGGATCTTGTAGACGTTATCGCCCTTGCCCTTGGTGTACTGGTCCCAAGCGCTGTGGCCGAAACCAAGCAGCATGGCGACCGTGTCGGCGGCCACGCCCTCGTTCACATGGACCCGGGCCCTGACCTCGCCGGATCCGCCGGTGAGCTTGACCTTGTTGCCGTCCGTCACGCCAAGCTTTTTGGCGGTGGCGGCGTTCATCTGAACAAAGAGATCCTTGCCCTTGAGTTCCGTGTCGCGGATGGTCAGCAGGTTGGCGGGCGGAGTGGCCAGGTCGGCGGTGCCGCAGGCCAGTTTGGTCACAGGGGCCAGCGCCACGGCCTTGTCGTCCGCCTTGGCGACCGGGGCCTTGGCCAGCGCGGCCGCGCCGAGCGACAGTCCGCCTCCCTTGCCCTCGCCGGTCCAGGCGCCGCCGGAGGCCAGCGTGTCGAAGTCCGCGCCGACGGCCTGGGCCTTGGCCTTGATGACGTCGGCGTAGGTCTCGAAGCCGAGGCTGAGGCCGAGCTTGGAGCCTGCGGCCAGAAGCACGTCCACGGGGTCTTTGACGTCCATGACCGGCTTGGCCATGGCGGGCTTGCCGGCCAGATAGGTCGGCTTGGCCACTCCGTAAGGGTTCATGGCGTCGTCGAAACGCTCATACGGGTGCGGGGCGGGCAGGATGAGGTCGGCCAGGGTGGCCGTCTCGTCCATGTAGGTGCTGAAGGAGACCTTGAAGGCGATGTTGCCCAAGGCCTTGGCCATGGCGTCGGCCTGGGGCAGGGCGAAGGCCGGATTGGCCTCGTAGACCAGCAGCACGGCCGGGCTGGCCTTGCCGGTGGCCACCTGCGCCAGGAAGCTGCCGGCGTCCTTGGCCTCGGCGCGGTCGGTCGCGGCGGCGAGAGCCTTGGGCGCGGCGGGCAGAAGCGTCATGCCGCCGCTCTGGCCCACGCGGCCAAGCAGCACGTTGAGTGAAGCGCCGGCGACAAAATCCAACGCGCCCGCGCCCTGGCCGAAGGACGCGCCGGCGATGACCAGCGGGGCCTTGGCGGCCTTGATTCTGGCCACGAGATCCTTGAGGGCCTCGGCCTTGAGGCCGGTGGCTTTCTCGAAGGCCTCGGGCGTGTACTTGGCGGCAAGGGCCTTGTAATCGCCGAAGTCGGACGCGGAGCAGACCGCGCCGGCATTGATGAGCGCATTGGCCAGGGCCAGCGAGAACGCCGCCGTGGCGGTGGGCGGCACGGCCAGGAACTTGTCGCACACGCTGGAGGTGTTGTTCAGCACCGGGCCGGCGTAGATGAACTGGGCGGTGGCGGCGGCGCCGGTCGGGTGGCTGGCGGCGAAGGCCTTCTGGTTGGCCACGGAGGGCCCCCAGGAGTCCAGCGCGTCCGCGCCGATCATGAGCACCAGATCCGCGCCGGCGATGTCGAAGCCGGGCTGGCCGTTGCCGCCCATGAGCTTGACGCCCTTGGTGGCGGTATACATTTCGCCGGGCATGACGCAGAACCCGGAGGCGTTGCCCAAGCCGGAAAGCAGGGCGCTTACGACCTCGTTGGCGGTTCCGGTCTCATCTCCGCTGATGGCGGCGATCTTGCCGTCCTGCCCCTTGAAGGAGGTCAGCTTCTCAACGAGCATGGCCTCGGCGTCTTCCCACTTGATGGCCTCGAACTTGCCCTCGCCCACTTTCTTCATGGGCGACTTGACGCGCGCGGGGCTGTACAGGAGCTGGGCGCCGCCGGCGCAAATGGGGCACACGCCGCCCTTGCTCATGGGGTTATCAGCATTGCCGATGGCGGCGAACGGCAGCCCGCCAACGGTTTTGACCTTCACGGCGCAGCCGCTGGGGCAAAGCTTGCTCAGCGCGGGCGTGGCTTTCACCTCGCCCTTGGGCACGCGCGGAATCCAACCCCAGTTCTGGGACCAGATGGCCGCATCGTCCAGGCCCTTCCAGATGACAGGCGTGAACAGGGTGCCTGCAACGCCTCCCACGACGAATTTGACGAATCCTCTGCGATCCAAACCCATCTTACGCACCCCTCTTTTACTTGTGGCAGACGTGGCAGGCGTTGCTGACGCCGTTTTCGGCATGGCAGCGCTCACACTTCCACATTTTCATGGTCTGCTTGCTGTAGCCGGACAGCCGATTCTGGTAGTAGACCGGCGGAGTGTCGTTCTTGGCCATGTCGGGATGGCAGGACGTGCACTCCAAGGACTCGTGCGCCTTGTGGCTGAAAATTACGTTGTCGGGCTGGTACTGGTAGATGAGCCAGGGAACTTCCTTGCCCGTCTTGGCGTACTGCTCAACATAGACCTTCTCCGCCGGGTCGCTTCCCACCACATCGGCATGGCACTCCGCGCACTTCTCGTTGGTCGGGATGCCGGCAAAGGAGCCGTCGTCCCGGAACGTGTGGCAGCTCGCGCAGTCCAAACCCTGCTCCGCATGAATTTTGTGGCTGAAGCGCACGGGCTGGATCTTCTTGCTGTAGATCAAGTCAGGAAAGAGGACCCAGCCTGCGATCAAAGCGGCCACAAAGCCGATCACGAAGGGCAACGCCCCCCCACACCCCTTGCACTGTTTCTTTTCCTCCATAACCTGCCCCATCGCTCCTGTAGTTTCTGGTCAAATTTCGCCACGAAAAACTGCGTTTTCATAAAGGACCATGCTCTTGCGTGTCAAGAGCTTAAGAAATTATTCACGAGTCCTCGTGGCGCACACGTCCGTACTCATCGTCAAAGCGTACGATATCGTCCTCTTCCAGATACGGCCCGCTTTGGATCTCGATGATCTCCAGCGGGACCTTGCCGGGGTTGGCCAGCCTGTGGGTTGTCGCCTTGGCGATGTCCACAGCCTGATTCTCCACCAGCAGACGCTCCTGTCCTCCTATCTCCACCAGCGCCGCGCCGGAGACAACCACCCAGTGCTCGCTGCGGTGGTGGTGCATTTGCAGCGAAAGCCGCGCCCCGGGCAGCACCTCAATGCGTTTGATCTTGTAGTACGGCCCTTCCTCCAGCACGGAATAGCTGCCCCAGGGCCGCTTGACGGTGAGATGGCTCTCCACCAGCTGGCTGCCCTGGCTCTTGAGCAGCGCCACAATCTCCTTGACGCGCTGCACATCGGTGAGCGGACAGGCGAGAGTGGCGTCGCGGGTCTGGATCATAATCATACCGGTGAGGCCCACCACGGCGAGCTTGCCGCCTTTGGAGATGAGCAGGCAGTCGCGGCAGTCGATGGCGAGCACGTCGCCCTGGATGACGTTGCCTGCCGCGTCCTTCTTGCCCAGGTGGTAAATGGCCTCCCAGTTGCCCAAATCGTCCCAGTCGAAACGCGCCTCCACCACGGCGATGTTGGAGATTTTTTCCACAATGCCATAGTCGACCGAAAGATTTTTGACCGCGCCGTACCCGGCCGCCAACGGCTTTTCCGCCCGGCCGCGCCACCAGTCCCAGTGCTCTGGAGCGTGGGCGCGCACGGCGGCCAGAAAATCGCCCGCGCGGAACACGAACATGCCGCTGTTCCAGTAGTGACGGCCGCCCTGCACAAAGGCCCGGGCCATCTCCAGCTGCGGTTTTTCGATGAAGCGCTCCACGGCGTAGGCGCCGTCCTCAAGCCGTTCGCCCCGGGCGATGTAGCCGTAGCCGGTCTCGGGCTTGCGCGGGGTGACGCCGAAGGTGACGAAACGCCCGGCCCCGGCCAGCCGCGTGCCCTGGTCCAGGGAGGCTCGCCAGCCCTCCAAGTCCTCCACAAGATGATCGGAAGGGAACACGGCGACGACATCCGCGCAGGCCAGCTCGGCGGCCTCGTCGTCGCGCCGGGGGACAATGGCCCCAAGCGCGAGCAAAATGGCCGGCAGGGTGTTGCGCGCCAACGGCTCGGCCAGCACGTGGCTGTCCAGCTGCGGGTCCAGCCCCTTCAACTGGCTGCGCACCTCGAACACGTGCTCCTCGTTGGTGACGACCCAGACGTGCGTGGCCGGAAAAGCCGTCAGCACGCGCGCGGCGGTCTGCTGCAGCAAGGTCAGCTCGCCGTTGAGCGCCAGCAGCTGCTTGGGGAACAGCGCGCGGGAGAGCGGCCACAGCCGGGTGCCGGAGCCGCCGGCCAGAATGACGGCGTGGCGCGCCGGAGCCGTTTCGCCCACATGCCCGGATTGGCCGGAGTCGGCGGATGTCAACGTCATGCTTTCTCCCCCTGGGGTTGGGACGCGGCTTGCGCCAGCGGCGGGTCGCAGACGAAGGGCGAATCAAAATCCTTGAAGCGCGGGAGCTTGCGGTCCTTGTCGGACAGCACGGGCTCGACGCAGGGCCAGGCCACGCCAAGATCCGGGTCGTTCCAGGCGATGCCGGCATCGGCCTGCGGGGCGTAGGGCGCGTCCACTTTGTAGAGGAACTCGGTGTCCGGCGCGAGGGTGAGGTAGCCGTGGGCGAACCCGCGCGGCAAGAAGAGCCGCCGCATGTTCTCGGCGGAGAGCTCCACATCCACATGGCGTCCAAAAGTCGGCGAGTCGCGCCGCATGTCCACGGCCACGTCGAGCACGGCCCCGCGCACCACCCACACCAGCTTGGCCTGGGCAAAGGGCGGCAGTTGGAAATGCAGGCCGCGCAACACGCCGGCGCTCACGGAATAGGCGTGGTTGTCCTGCACGAAGCGGGCGCATATGCCCGCCGCGTCGAAGGCCGCCTCGCTGTAGGTCTCCATAAAATAGCCCCTGGCGTCGCGGAACACTTTAGGCTCAATGATCACAAGCCCTGGCAGGCCCGTTTCAATCACGCGCATCGCCCTTCGCCCCCTCGCTCAATATGGTATCCGCGTGCCCTACCCGAAAAGCCGACACAGCACAACCGCCCGAAATGGCGGACGCTCTGCCGCGCTTCACTTTCCCGCGCGCCTCTGCTAGAGGTCACGGCCAGTAGGTCCGGCCGCGCAGGGGCGCGCGCCGCCGCACGCAGGGCCAGACAACGCCGAGGCGCCATGAACTCCCTGGACATCATCATCATCGCCATCATCGGTCTGGTGGCCTTTCGAGGCTACCACCGGGGGCTCATCAAAGAGGCCGTAAGCCTGTGCTCGGTCTTCATCGGCCTTTTTGTGGCCTCGCACCTGCACACCATTTTCGTGCCGCATCTGCGGGTCTACATCGCCAACCAAGGCACGGTGCAGGCGCTCAGCTACCTCATCACCTTCATCGGCACGCTGGTAGCCCTGTGGTTTCTTGTGCGTTTCCTGCAGGATGTGCTCAAGGTGGCCATGCTCACCGTGGTGGACAAAATGGCCGGCGCGGGTTTCGGCGCGGTGGAGGGTCTGCTGCTCTCCCTGGTGTTGCTGCTGCTGCTCAAGGCCATGCTGCCCGGCACAATAGTTGTCCGGCAGTCTGTTTTCGCCCAAAAGACCGACCCCGCGCTGGTGCTGCTGGCCAACTTCACGCCGGAACCCATCCGCGAAACGCTCCAGGAGGGCGGCTTCGCCCTGCCCAAGCCGGCCCCCCTGCCCCCGCCCGCGCGCAAGCCGATTATTGAGCGGCACAAGACGCCGGCGCACAAAAACACCAAGACGCAACACACCATCTGACGCCTGGTCACAAGGCCATAAGCGCCATAAGCTGCAAGGAGACGCAACCGTGGACGCGGACGCCCTTTCCCTTTCCAGAATTCAGGAAGTCATCGACGCGCTGCTTGGCCCCGGCGGCTGCCCCTGGGACAAGAAGCAGACCCCGCAGAGCCTGTGCGATTATATCATCGAGGAGGCCTTCGAGCTCGTCTCCGCCATCCGCGCCGAGGACCCGGCCGAAACCTGCGAGGAGCTGGGCGACGTGCTTTTCCTGCTGCTGTTCCAGGCCACGCTGGCCAACCGCGCCGGGCAGTTCGAGCTCAAGGACGTGGTGGCGCAGAACGTGGCCAAGATGATCCGCCGGCATCCGCACGTTTTTGGCGACACGGTGGTGGCGAACCAGGAGGAGCTGCTGCGCAACTGGGAGCGCATCAAACGCGGGGAAAAGGCCGGCAACGGCAAGCTGAACGGCGCGTTCGACTCCCTGCCCGTTGGCCTGCCCCCGCTGCTCAAGGCCTACCGCGTCCACTCCAAGGCCGCGCGCCTGGGCTTCACCTGGGAAAAGGACGAGGACGCCCGCGCCCAGTTCGACGCCGAGTGGCGCGAGTTCGAGGAGGCCTGCCAGGGCGGCGACGAAAAACGCATGGAGGAGGAGTTCGGCGACGCGCTGTTCACCATGGTGGAGCTGGGACGCAGGCGGGGCATCAAGGCCAACGCCGCGCTGGACTTCGCCAACATCAAATTTTTGACGCGCTACGAACGCATGGAGGAGCTGGCCCGCGAACGCGGCCTGGACCTGCTGGACATGGGGCTGGAGGACAAGAACCTTCTGTGGGCCGAGGCCAAGGCCCAGCTGGCGGCGGCTCCCAAAGACGCGTCCAAGGCCTAGGGCTAGTCCTCGCCCTTGCCGGTGGGGGCCTTCTCCACGCGGTCTACCGCCAGCCGCAGCTCGCGCAGAATCTCCGCTTCGGTCACGCTCTCGCGGATGATGATGGACCCGCTCTGCTTGTAGCGGGGCGGCAGGTTATTCAGCGTCAGGGCGTAGATGTCCTGAATGTCGAGGTAGCTCGGCTTGTAGTCGAGATATTCCGCCAGCACTTGCGGCAACAGGCGGACAACCCGCTCCTCGTTGCGGTTGCGGATGCTGTCCAGGGGCACGCCGTTGTACTCAAGTTTCTGCCGCGACATACCGCATACCTCCGGTTGCTCGTGGGCCCGGCCCTAACGACGCGGACCGGGAATCATGCTCATCCCTTACAGCAGGGCGGCCTGGCAGGCAAGCGCGTCCCCTTTGCGGTGATACCGGCTACGGTGAAACCGGCGCGCCGGGGGAGATCCGGCGCG
>MNUQ01000053.1:1980-11343 GCA_001871085.1 Desulfovibrionaceae bacterium CG1_02_65_16 | reverse complement strand
CGGAGCAGGCCCCGCACTGGCGGCTCATCGCCAAGCTTGGCGCGGAGCTGACGCACGCGGCGCAACTGTCGGGCGTGGGCAACGCCCCGGACGAGCGTCCGCGCCTGCTGAACCTTTTCGGCTACACCGGGGCGGCCAGTCTGGCCGCGCAGGCCGCCGGGTTCGCCGCCACCCATGTGGACGCCTCGCGCCCGGCCATCGCCTGGGCCAAACGCAACCAGGAGCTGTCCGGCCTTTCCGCCAACCCCGTGCGCTTTCTCCTCGACGACGTGATGAAGTTCGTTGCGCGCGAGAAACGGCGCGGCAACCGCTATCAGGCCATTCTTCTCGATCCGCCGTCCTTTGGCCGCGGGCCCAACCGCGAGGTCTGGAAGGTGGAGGGCATGGTGCGCGACCTTTTGTGCGACTGCCGCGAGCTTCTCGCCGACGACGCGCGCCTGCTGCTGCTCACCATGTACAACATCGAGGCTTCCGCCCTCATGCTCGGCAATCTCATGGATGACGTGCTGCGCGGGCTGCCCGGAAGCGTCACCGTGGGCGAGCTGGCCGTGCCGCACACAGCGCCAGGGGCCGAGGCGAGATTTCTGCCGCGCTCGCTTTTCGCCCGGTGGGAACGGTAACGCCCGGGGCGACGGAATATGCGATTGCCCGGGCTTTTCTCCGCCGTCCGCCAGGGGAAGGCTGCTTGAGGGAGCGGATTCTTTCGGTTTTTGGTGGAGCTTTCCGCCGTGCGCGTGGGCAAGGCGAAGCCCGCCCGTCCGCGCGTCGGCATAGGGAGCCCAGAGGGCGCATGCCTTCTGGCTGGCGGGCAAGGGCGGCGCTCCGTTCTCCGGCCGCTTCGCCCTGCGCTATGGCCCGGGCCGCCATGTCTCCATGTCCGGGGGCGGGTTTCGTGCCTGCCAGGCATCGAAGCCGGGCAGATCGCGCACGTTTCCGGCCAGGGCGGCCCGGTAGATGTCGATGCCGCGCGGCGGCGATGCGCATTGGGCTTTGGCGCGGGCGGCCAGCCCGGCCTTGAGCATAAGGATGTCCGCGCGCAGTCGCGGGGTCAGGGCTGTGCTCATGGCCCTGGCCAGGGCGTCGGCCATGCCCGCGTGCGGATGGCTGTTGGGGACGAGCCAGATGTCGAAATCCCAGCGTCCGCCGTCCTCACCCTGGTAGTCCAGCCGCCAGTAAAGGCCAGGGTCCGCCGTGTCCATGAAATCGTGGGCTTGCAGACCGGTCACTCCCGGCGTGGCGGCTATCTCCCGCATGACTGCGTTTCCGGATACCGCGTCCGGCTTGTCGCAATACACTTCGAAGTCGATATTGCCCGCGATCATCAACCCGAAGCGGGCGGAGCCCACCAGAAACACCTGCCCCACGCGCCGCCAGCGTTCGCGCACGCGCAGCCGCTCGATGATCGCTTCGGCCTGGCGCTGGAGCCTTTGGGCGCGAATCCGCAGCGCCTCCGCTGTGTTGTGCTGCCGCGCGTCCATGAGCGTGCCTCCTGTGTGGTTTGCGCCGGCAGCGCTCCCGCCGGTGGTTTGGACAAATGGGCGGGATGCCGCTATAGGGGCATTCGCACGAACTCCTGCGCATATTTTGAAGATGACGGGGGACTGTGTCAAACCACATTACGCCGACGTGGATTTCTCGTTGTTTTCCAGCGGCGTCCTGAAAGGAACCCCATGCTTCGACTGACCGACCTTCGCCTTTCCCTGCCCGACGGCCCCGCCCATACCGAGGCCGAACTGCGCGCCGCCGCCTCGGAGCGGCTGAACGTGCCCGTGGGCGACATCGCCAGCCTGCGCGTGGCGCGGCGCTCGCTGGACGCGCGCAAGAAGAACGCGGCGGTGTTTTTGTACAGCCTGGACGTCTATTTTGCGGACGCGGCGGACGAGACGCGCGTGCTGGCCGGCGCTGGCGCGGGCGTGGCGCGGCACGAGGAGCGGCCGTACCGCTTCCCGGTGACGGCTCCGGCGGGGGGGACATCGCGGCCTGTTGTTGTGGGCGCGGGGCCGTGCGGGCTTTTTGCCGCGTTGGCGCTGGCCCAGGCGGGATTTGCGCCGCTGTTGCTGGAGCGAGGGCAGAGCATTGGGGAGCGGGCGCGCGCGGTGGACGCCTTTTGGAGCGGCGGGGCGTTGGAGCCGGAGTCCAACGTGCAGTTTGGCGAGGGCGGGGCGGGCGCGTTTTCCGACGGCAAGCTGACCACGCAGATCAAGGAGCGGCGCGGGCGCTGCCGCAAGGTGCTGGAGGAGTTTGTGGCGCACGGCGCGCCCGAGGATATTTTGTGGCGCAACCGGCCGCATGTTGGCACGGACCGCCTGCGCGGCGTTGTGGCCGGCATCCGGCAGGAGATTTTGCGCCTGGGCGGCGCGGTGCGCTTTGGCGCGCGGGTGGAGGGCGTTGTGGACCGGCAGGGCCGCGTGGCGGGCGTTACGCTCGCCGGCGGGGAGGAGATTCCCGCGTCGTGCGTGGTGCTGGCCGTGGGGCACAGCGCGCGCGACACCTTCGCCATGCTGCACGCGCGCGGCCTGCGCATGGAGCAGAAGCCCTTCGCCATCGGCTGCCGCATAGAGCATCCGCAGGCGTTCATCGACCGTGCGCAGCTGCGCGATCTGGCCGGGCATCCGGCCGTGGGCGCGGCGGACTACAAGATGGCGCATCAGGCGCGCGACGGGCGCGGCGTGTACACCTTCTGCATGTGTCCCGGCGGGCGCGTCATCGCGGCGGCGTCCGAGGCGGGCGGCGTGGTGACCAACGGCATGAGCCTGCACGCGCGCGCCGAGGCCAACGCCAACAGCGCGCTGCTTGTGGGGGTGGGGCCGAACGACCTGGACGGCGGGCACCCGCTGGCGGGCGTGGAGTTCCAGCGCCAGTGGGAGCGGCTGGCCTTTGAGCTGGGCGGGCGGAGTTACAGGGCTCCAGCCCAGACCGTGGGCAACTTTCTGGCAGCGCGCGCGGCCAAGCGGCTGGGCGGCGTGCCCGCCAGCTATGCGCCGGGCGTCGTTCCGGCCGATCTGCGCCGCTGCCTGCCGGAGTATGTGTGCGCGGCCATGGCTGAGGGCATAGCCGCCTTTGACCGCAAACTGCGCGGCTTTGCCGACGCGGACGCCGTGCTCACCGGCGTGGAGACGCGTTCGTCCTCGCCGGTGCGTTTGCTGCGCGGGGCGGACATGCAGAGCGCGGGGCTGCCCGGGCTGTTCCCGGCCGGTGAGGGCGCGGGCTACGCCGGCGGCATTGTTTCCAGCGCGGTGGACGGCCTGCGCGTGGCCGAGGCCGTGGCACTCACCCTGTGCGGGTTGCCCGTGGAGGATCTCGACGCGGCGGTTGGCGGCCAAGGCGGCCAAGGCGGTCAGGACTGATGCCTCGACGCAAGGAGACGCGGCCGTCGTCTGCACGGCATGAGCCGCGGCAGGAGCCGCGACAGGAGTCGGGCCGCAGGGCGTTTGCGTGGCGTGAAAGGGGTGCCGACACGCCGGGAGGCAAGCCCACCGCGCCGGCGCGCCAACGTCAGGAGCGGGAGCCCGAGCGCGAGACGCCGCTGTTTCCGCTGCCGGAGCTGTCGGCCGGGGAGCTGCCCGGCTGGATGCGCGAGGGCGCGTTCACGGGCTACCTCGCCGCGCTCGGATTTTTGCCGGAGCTTATGGCCGAGCTTGATTTTGAAGGCCCGGCCGGGGCCGGGCACCTCGTTTACGGCGATCTCGTATTCGCCAAGCGTGAGCGCCCCGCCGCCTGGGCGCAGAACATTTGGCGGCAGGCGCGGCTGCTGCCCGCGCCGAGCATCGGTCAGGCGGCCAAGGCGCTGCACGCCATGCAGCGCAACTGGTGGCCGCATCCCGTCCGTTTGGCCAGGCGCGCCGCGTTGGTGGCGGAGAAGCTGCCCAAGGTCTCGGCCCGGCCGCAGGTCTTCGGCGAGCCCGCTCCCTGCGCTCCGCTCGGCTCCTTCACCCTGTGGGACGAGACCGCGCTCATCGCCGCTGTGGATTGCGCCAGCCCCTATCCGGACGGGCAGGTGTGCTTTGTGGAGGACCACGTCTCCGCGCCCAGCCGGGCGTACCTCAAGCTGTGGGAGGCGCTGACGCTGCTGGGCGCGCTGCCAAAACGCGGCGAGCTGTGCCTGGATTTGGGCTCTTGCCCGGGCGGCTGGACCTGGGTGCTGGCGAGCCTTGGGGCCAGCGTGTTCAGCGTGGACCGCGCGCCCATCGAGGCGTCCATAGCGGCCATGCCCGGGGTTGAGTACTGCCAGGGCTCGGGCTTCGGTCTGGATCCGCGCACGGCGGGCGGGCCAGGGGCGCGTGTGGACTGGCTGTGCTCGGACATGGCCTGCTACCCGGCGCGGCTGTATGAGCTGGTGACGCGTTGGCTGGAGGCCGACGCCTGCCGCAACTTCGTCTGCACCCTCAAATGCCAGGGCGAAACGGACTTTGCGACCATTGCCGCCTTTGCCGCCATTCCCGGCTCGCGCGTGCTGCACCTTGCCCACAACAAGCACGAACTCACCTGGGCGCTCATCCGCTGAGCCGCAGCGCCTGAGAACCGGAGGTGGAGAGCGGGGCGGCCGCCGCGTTCTGTCGCGCGCGGCTTTTCCCCCAGCATCCGCACGACGCTTCACGCGTCCCGGAAAGCCGTCAAGCCGGCATTGTCGGGGGGGCTTCCTGCTTGTCGCCGACGAGATATGGCAATCCCAGCTGGCCGTTTGGGAACAAGCGGAGGCTTTGTTGTGGTGTTTTCGGTCAGAGGGGGCTGCTGACGGAGCGGGGCAGGGCGGGACCGGGATTGGCGCTGCCCGGCAAAGGAAAAGGGCGGAGGCGCGCAAACGCCCTCGCCCTTTTACGTCGATTTTGTGGTGCGGCGCGGCCTAGAACTTCTCGAAGCCGCCGTCGTCCATGGCGCTCGGGGCATCCGCCCCACCCGAGGCGGACGTGCCGGCCTCGATGGCCAGCGGCGGGCCCTGCCGGCGGCCGTCGCCCAGCTTGAAGAATTGCATGACCTGCGTGAGCCGCTGGGCCTGCGCCGCCAGCTCCTCGCTGGTGCTGGCCGTCTCCTCCGAGGCCGAGGCGTTCTGCTGGATCACCTGATCAAGCTGCTGGATGGCCTTGTTCACCTGGTCCGCGCCGGTGGTCTGCTCGCGGCAGGCGGCGCTGATCTCCTGCACCAGCTCGCTGGTGCGCTCAATGTCCGGCACAATGGTGCCGAGCATGCTGCCGGCCTTTTCGGCCACGGCGAGGCTTGCGGCGGAGAGCTGGCCGATTTCGCCGGCGGCCTGACCGCTGCGCTCGGCCAGCTTGCGCACCTCGGCGGCGACGACGGCGAAGCCCTTGCCATGTTCGCCGGCGCGCGCGGCCTCAATGGCGGCGTTGAGGGCGAGCAGGTTGGTCTGCCGGGCTATCTCCTCGATGAAGCCGATCTTCTCGACGATCTGCCGCATGGCGTTCACGGTCTGGGTCACAGCCTGGCCGCCCTGGCGCGCGTCGTCGGCGCTTTTCTTGGCCAGCGATTCGGTCTGCATGGCGTTCTCCGCGTTTTGGCGGATGTTGGCGGCCATCTCCTCCACGCTGGAGGAAATTTCCTCAACGCTGGCGGCCTGCTCCGTTGCGCCCTGGGAAAGCGTTTCGCTGGAGGCGGAAAGCTCCTCCGAGCCGGAGGCCACGGACTCGGCCGAGGAATTGACCTGCAAAACGACCGAGCGCAGGCGGCCGGCCATGGCGGTAAGGGCCGCGGCCAGCGCGCCCACCTCGTCCTTCTGGTCCACATCGATAGTCACGTCGAGCTGCCCGGCGGCAAGGTCCTTGGCGAAGGCAACGCCCTTGCGCACCGGTCCGGCTATGGCGCGGGTGATGAGCACAGCGGCTATGACGCCCAGAACCAGCGCCAGCAGCGCGCCGATGCCGAGGATGGAGCGCGCCAGCGAAATTTCGCTGAGCATCTTGGACCGCATGTCGTCGCGGGCGGTTTCGCAGACCTTCTGCATGGCGCGGGCGCTTTGAACAAGCTGGTCCTCCATGGCCTTCTGCTGGTTTACGGCCGCCACGCAATCGGTCACGCTTTTTATATAGGTATTGGTCTCGGCGGTGATCTTGTCCGTCTGATCGGCGCTGGGCTTGTCCTTGAGCCGGGCCTTGAGGCCCTGGGTCAGCTTGAGCACCGCGTCGCCGGTGTCCAGCGCCTTCTTTGCATAGGCCTCATCGCTGGATTCCAGAAAGTAGAGCGCGCTCACACGCATGGAGTACAACTCGGAAACAATGGCGTTCGTGTCAGTGAGCGTAGCGACTGCCGCTTCGGTCGAACCGCCGGAGCGTTTGCCGCCAAGGGCCTCATGCAGGCTCTGCTGCAGGGCTTTTGCGGAGGTCAGGGCCGAGATGCCCGCGCCGCCCATGGCCTGCTGCAGCTGGACGCGTGTGTTCTCGCGCTGCACGTAGCCTTTGAACGCGGTGTCGTAGACCTTTGTGGCGGCGAGCACTTGGTCCATCTGCTCACGGTTTTTGGGATCGCGGAATTTGGACTTGTAGCTTTGCGCCTTTCCCTCAATGCCGGCCACGCACTTGGTCACTTCCTCCAGGCTTTTCTGGTCGCGGCGGATTTGGAAATTCTTTTCCTGCCGGCGCGATTCAAGGACCATGCCGATGATTTCGCTCATGCCGTCGGCTTTGTCCACGCGGTCCATGATTGAGGACATGCTGGTCTGGCTGATGACGGCGAGCAGCGCCGTGAGACAGAGCACCACCCCGAAACCGATGGTGAGCTTCATGGCCAAGCGCAGGTTTTTCATGGCTCCTCCAGAAGAGATGAAAGGGAGAGAACTGTTTAAAATAAATTCGTATCCCAACTTTCGTGACAAGGCAAGGCGTTGCGGGCGGCTGGTGTCATAGTACGTAAAATAGTTTTTCTTGCGCTTGACTCCCCGCTGCGTATTTTGTAAATATCAATTCATCAAGATATCTTGATATAAATAAGGAGCCGCATGGATCTCTTGCGCATCCATAAGGCCCTGGCCGATGAGACCAGGCTTCGGCTCATGGCCGTGCTGCTTGCCGTTGAACTCAACGTGGGCGAACTTGTGGCCGTTTTCGGCATGGGGCAGCCGCGTGTTTCGCGGCATCTCAAAATCCTTGTCGAGGCCGGTCTTGTGGAGTGCCGGCGCGAGGGGCTGCGCGCCTATTACCGGGCCGTTCGCCAGGGCGGGGGGCGCCGCTACCTTGATTGCGCGGCGCTTTTTTTTGAGGCCCTGCCGCAGCATGATCAGGATCATGAGCGCGCCATGGCCGCCGTGCGCGAGCGCGCGCTGGCCACGCGCCGGTTCTTCGACGCCGTTGCCGGGCAGTGGCGCGACCTTTCCCGGGAGATCCTGGGCGACTTCGACCTGGCCGAGGAGCTGGCCGGACGCCTGCATCCGGGCATGATTGTGGCCGACCTGGGCTGCGGCCCTGGCGAGCTGCTTTCCCGCCTGGGCGAAAGCGCCCGGCAGGTCATCGGCGTGGACGCTTCGCCGCGCATGCTGGAGCTGGCGGGGGCGCGTCTGGCCGGTCGTTCCAACGTGAGCCTGCGCCTGGGCGAACTGGAGCACTTGCCCCTGCGTGAGGCTGAGGCGCAGGCTGTGACCCTTTCCCTTGTCTTGCACCACATCGACGACCCCCACGCGGCGCTGGCCGAGGCCCGGCGCGTGCTGGCCCCGGGTGGCAGCCTCCTCGTGGCGGAGTTCGACCGCCACGACAACGAGGCCATGCGCGTCAAATACGGCGACGCGCGGCTGGGCGTTGATGAGAAAACCTTGTATGAGTGGCTCCAAACGGCCGGTTTTTCACCGCGCCGTGTGGATGTCTTCCCCGTCAACCAGGGGCTGACCGTGCTCATCGCCGAGGCGGCGATAACCGAGTAGCCGGTGGCCCGATAACCTTTTGGAGGAATGCATAATGCTCGCACTGGATCCCAAGCTGAAATTCCGCGTGGCCGACATGGCCCTGGCCGAATGGGGCAAGAAGGAGATGCAGCTCTCCGAGAACGAGATGCCCGGCCTTATGGCTCTGCGCAAGAAACATGGCAAGAAGAAGCCCTTGAAGGGCCTCAAGATCATGGGCTCCCTGCACATGACCATCCAGACCGCCATGCTCATTGAGACCCTGGCCGCCCTTGGCGCGGACCTGCGCTGGGCCTCCTGCAATATTTTCAGCACCCAGGACCACGCCGCCGCCGGCATTGTGGCCAACAAGACCGCCGCCGTTTTCGCCTGGAAGGGCGAAAGCCTGGAGGACTACTGGTGGTGCACGGAGCAGGCCCTGACCTGGCCCGACGGCTCCGGCCCCGACCTCATTGTGGACGACGGCGGCGACGCCACCCTGCTCATTCACCAGGGCGTGAAGTGCGAGAAGGACCCCTCCCTGTTCAAGCAGAAGGCCGACAACAAGGAATTCCAGATCATCATGGACCGCCTTGCCGAGGGCTACAAGGCTGATCCCAAAAAATGGACCCGCATCGCCGCCAAGGTGCGCGGCGTTTCCGAGGAAACCACCACCGGCGTCCACCGTCTGTACGAGATGGAGAGGAAGGGCGAACTGCTGTTCCCGGCCTTCAACGTCAACGACTCCGTCACCAAGAGCAAGTTCGACAATCTTTACGGCTGCCGCGAGTCCCTGGCCGACGGCATCAAGCGCGCCACCGACATCATGATCGCCGGCAAGATCTGCGTTGTGGCCGGCTATGGCGATGTGGGCAAGGGCTGCGCCCAGTCCATGCGCGGTTTCGGCGCGCGCGTGCTGGTGACGGAGATTGACCCCATCTGCGCCCTGCAGGCCGCCATGGAAGGCTATGAGGTGGTGCCCATGGAGAAGGCCGCCGAACTCGGCGACATCTTCATCACCGCCACGGGCAACTACCACGTGGTCAACGGCAAGCACATGCTCAAGATGAAGAACGAGGCCATTCTCTGCAACATCGGCCACTTCGATTCGGAAATCGAGATGAGCTTCCTTGAGGGCAATCCCGAGTGCAGCAAGCTTGAGGTCAAGCCCCAAGTGGACAAGTGGACCTTGCCGAACGGCCGCTCCATCATCATTCTGGCCGAGGGCCGGCTGGTGAACCTGGGCTGCGCCACCGGCCACCCCAGCTTCGTCATGAGCAACTCCTTCACCAACCAGGTGCTGGCCCAGCTGGATCTTGCCGCCAACACCTACGAGCCCAAGGTCATGATTCTGCCCAAGAAGCTCGACGAGGAGGTCGCCCGTTTGCACCTCGAACGCCTCGGCGTGCAGCTGGACAAGCTCACCAAGCAGCAGGCCGAGTACCTCGGCGTGCCGCAGGACGGCCCCTTCAAGGCCGACCACTACCGCTACTAGCGACTACGCCGCGCTGGCGGTTCGGGCCGGGAGGCGAACCCTCCCGCCC
>MNUQ01000053.1:0-1974 GCA_001871085.1 Desulfovibrionaceae bacterium CG1_02_65_16 | reverse complement strand
CCAGCGCGGCCCGCTTCAACGCGGCGGCGCATACCGGAGAATGAGGTTCCAGAGAAGCTCGCCGGTCTCCCGGCGGTAGATGTCACTGTGGGCTCCGCCGCCCGAATCGAAGGCGTTGTAGGTGATGAGCTGCGAGGCGTCGATGTATGCGCGCGCGGCTTGCGGCAGCGGATTCAGGCCGATGTTCCCCTTCGCATCCGCGGCGCCGCACGAGAAACGCGTCGAATTGTCTGCACAGATCTTGTCGTACGTGCCCAACTCCCCCGTGTAGTCGGCGAAAATCTCGCTGGACACAGCCTTGTCGTTCTTCGAAGCGGTGAGCACCAAATGCTGGACCGCGTCGCAGCCCTTGGGGAAGTATGCGCCGTCTGGGGTCCAGCGGCCAGTGATGCGGTTGATGGCGTAGGCCCCCTGGAGGCCGATGAGCAGGTCGACGCCGCCCCGGCCGCCCTGGTTTCCGCCTTGGCCTCCGCCCTGGGCTCCGCCCTGGGCTCCGCCTTGGCCGATGGCCGGTGTTCCGGCCGGCCTGGCCAGCACCGCGCCGGCGCAGGCGGCCATGCTTGTGGCCCGCGCCCCGAAGCTGTGCCCCGTCACCACCACGCGCAGCCCCTTGGCCCTGGACAGTGGAACCGCCACCTCTTTCAGCAGCGCTCCCAGCCAGGAAAGCCCGAGCTCGTCCGCGTCGTTCTTCTTGTCGCAGAAGCTGAAAAGATTGATGAGGGCGCTGTCGCTCCAGCGGCTGGGCCAGGTGAGGCCGATGAACAGGGGCCGGAACGCGCCGTTTGAGGCCAGCACCGCGTTGCCGACGATGGAGCTGAAGTTGCGGATGGCTTCGCTCTGATAGGTGTTCCACCCCATGACCATGATGAAGACGTGCGTATACGGCGCGCCCCGCTTCGAGGCGTCGTCGATGTCGTGTTCCATGGCCGCGCGGAGCGTGGCGAGGGCTTTCCAGCCGTAGCTGAACACGGCCATTTGCGGCGGCCCCCTCAGGCTGCCCTCAATACAGGCCTGGGCCGGCATGAGCGATTTGCCGTTCACATCTGTGTAAATATCGTAGAGGGCACAGTTCCCCGCGCCGTATTCCCGCCCGTAATCCTTCATGATGTGGCTGATGAAGAGCAGTTTCCGGTTCGTCTTCAGCCGGTCGGCGTCATGTCGCAGTCCGGCGCTCAGTTCGGCATAGACCGGAGAGAACGCGACTTGGCCCTCGGGGGTGATTGTCTCCCTCGGGCTTTTTTCAACCCCAACGATGTAGCCGGGGAAGTTCAGGGCGATTTCGTTGGGATAGTAAAGGACGGAGTGGAAGCGTTTTTCCAGGGCTGTGGCGGTCCCTATCTGGGCCTCCGTCACCTCGCCCGGCGGCACCGCCGCCAATTTGACCTGCGCACAGGCGGCCAGCAGCAGCATCGTTATGGTCAGGGCCGACAGGCTTAAAAGCATGGAGCCGTATCGTTCGCGCATGTTCACCCCCGATGCTGAAAATCGTGGAAGAAGCCATCGGAATACGGTCAGATTGTCTTCCGATATAATATTTACGCATATTGTCAAGACGGGGGTGGACGGTTTGGGCCACCTCGCGATCCGCTTTACATGCCGTCGGGATTTCGCCATACGATTGCAGCATCCCCCCAGGATACGGTCCGAGGCGCGGGGCCCGTCCTTCTCTTCCACGTGCGCGCATAACAGGAGGGATGCCATGGCCGATTGCGAGATGATTGCACGGTGCATATTTTTCAACGACAAGATGGCTGACAAGCCCGGCACGGCGACGATCATGAAGCAGAAGTATTGCAAGGGCGACAACAGTGAGTGCGCGCGCTATGTGGTGTGCAAGGCCCTGGGACGCGAGCGTGTGCCGGCGGATCTCTATCCCATCCAGGTCGACCGGGCCAAGGCGCTGGTCAAGGGCGGCTGACCCCAGAGCTGCGGGGTCTGCCGCTGTTTGTCTTTGATCGCGTCGACCCTTGGCCA
>MNUQ01000032.1 GCA_001871085.1 Desulfovibrionaceae bacterium CG1_02_65_16 | reverse complement strand
CTCCCCTCACATGACCTTTATGGTGTGCGCGAAAATGTGCTCGCGGCCGCCGGCGTCGGTGACGGCGACGCGCAGGCGCAGCCAGCCGTCGTGCCGCTGCTCGGTGCTCACGGCGATGCCCTGCGCCCGGCCGTCATCCAAGAGCGGCTGCAAGGCCTGCTCGCTGTAGGCCTTGGCCAGCACGGCCACGCGGGGCAGGTCCTTTTGCCGCGTCAGCTCGTGCAGGCGCGAGCCCAGCGCGGCATCGGCCCAGTAGCTGCCCAGCGGCGTCATGAGCCGCAAATAGACCGCATTGGCCAGGCCCCGCGCGGGGTCCTGGGTCAGCGCGCCTGCGGTCAGCGTGTAGCCGCCGGTGGTGGGGTCGAGGAGTGCGTCCGCCATGGCCTACTCCGGCTCCCCGGTGGTGCCGCCGCTGTCGCCCGGGTGCTTGTGGTGCTCCTGCGAAATGTCGCCGGCCATGATGTCCGCGTCCGACTTGATGCCGCCGGTGATATGCAGGCTGCCCGTCATGCTGGCCGCCGCCGCGCCGCCGTTTGTCCCCCGCATGGAGATGTTGGGCGTCTCGAAGATGACCTGCTCGCTGGCCTTGATGCGCAGCGTCTTGGTCTCCACCTCAATCAGCTCTTGCTTGAGGTGCACCTTGTCGCCCCACATGTTGTAGACGCAGGCCTCGCCGCTGCTCACGCCTACCCGGTAGGCCCCGTGCTCCGTGGCGATGACCACGCTGTGCGCGCTCTGCCCGCCAATGGGCAGCACGATGAGCTGGGTCCCGGCGGGCGGCGCGGACGTGAAACCGAAGTGCTGGAACAGCTCCGCCGCCTGCATGGTCTCGCCGGCGAGCGCGTCGCCCTGAACCAGCTGCACCCCGAACCCGCTGGCCCGGGCGGTAAGCACGGCCCGGTAAGCCAGGCGCAGTCCGGCCAGGGCCTGGCGTATGCACTCTTTGATGAGCTTTTTCATTCGTCGCCCGCCTCGTCGGCCACTTCCGGCGCATAGAGTTTGCCCTTGCGGTGCTTACGCTTGTGCGGATGCGCCTCCAGAATCCACACCTTGTCCTCCCGCAGGCTAAGGCGCGTCATCGCGCCCTCGGCGGGCGATAAAACAAAGGTGCGCGCCATGAGAAAATACGTGCCCACGCAGCCCACCGGCGGGGCGATGACCCGAACCCGCTGGCCCGGCGTCCAGAGCTTGCCGTGGCCGGGCATGGTTGGTGCGTTGATGCGATGCCCCTGCACCTCCACCCGCAGCTCAAAGCCCTTCAAACGGCTGTCCGCCAGGAGCTTTTGCGCGCGGGAGCGGCATACGGCCACACTGTCCGCCTCGTAGTCGGTGATGATCTTGCGGCGCGGCCAGACCGCCCCAAGGTCCGGGTCCACTGCGGAGGACTTGAGGCCATGCTTGCCGCCCGTGGCCTCGGTGCCATGGGTTTGCCCCAGTACGGTGATGGTGCTGTACCGCTCGGCCACGGATGCGCGCCGCTCCATGCTGGACACGTTGGTTGTGCCCAGCTCGCCGGCCTTGCGCTGCGCCAGGCACAGGGTGGCCACTGGCGGGTTGGTGGCGTCGGAGTAGTCCGGCCCGCCAATGACCAGCGTGCCGTCCGGGTCCATCCACGGCCACACGCCGTTGGCCTCGGCCACGTGGGCCAGGGTGTCCCAGGCGGTGTCGCCGGGCTCCACCGTCACCTTCTCCCGCTGGCGGGCCACGCTCTTGGCCATGGCCAGGCTGATCCTGGTCATGCCCAGGGGCCGCACCACGCGGGTGATAATGTCCTCCAGGCCGAGCTTGCGGCCGCCCACCAGCGGGGCCGAGCAATCCAGCAAGGTCGCCGCGCCGTCGCGGCCGGTGATTTCCAAACTGTGCCCGCGCTTGTCCACGCGCACGCGCATGTCGTCAATGCGGCCGGTCATGACCAGATCATTGCCGACGCGCAGTTCGCACGTCGCGCCGGGCACCACGTCCGAGGGCAGCGGGTTTTCGCCGGCCGCGTCAAGCGGCAGGCCCAGGCGCACGCGCCAGGCATCCGCCGGGGTCAGCAAATCCGAGTCCACCTCATAGCTGCTCCATTCGTCGTGGGCCTTGCCCGCAACAAGCAGCGCCACGCGCTCATTTTCCGGCTGCGTCGACTTAGCTTGCGTAGACACGGAGCACCTCCCCGGGGGCTAAAAAGTTGGGGTCGGGCAAGGTGTTCAGGCGCACGATTTCGGCCGCGCGGGTGTGGTCGCCGTACAGCTGGTGGGCCAAGAGGCGCGGGCAGGTGCGCGCGGCCAGGGTGTGCTCCACCAGGGGCGGGCGGGCCTCAAGGATGGCCTCGGCGGCGGTTTGCACGGCGGCGGCCACGTCCTTCAGGCTTTCCGTGACCGGACGGTGATCCTCCAGGTCGTACAACTCGCGGTAGGTGTCTATGCTCGCCTGCAATTGCTCGCGCGTGGTCGCCGTCACGGTCTCGATCTCGTCGGGCGTCAGGGTCGGGGTGTCCGCCTCGGACTCCAGCACGGCTTGCGTGGCCTCGGCCACGCCGAGCGCCGTCTCAAGCTCCACGTGCGCTTGCACCTGCGCCTGCGCTTGGGCGGCTTCCGCGCCCGGCGTGTTGGAGCCGGACAAACCGCCCGAATTGGAGGACGCGGCGGAACCGTCCGACGTGAGCGCCAACACGGCCGAGGCGAGCACGCCCACCGTGCTTTTCCAATCGGAGAGCAGCGAGGATGAGCCAAAGGTTTTGAGGTCCACCACGCCGGCGATGAGGCTGGCCACGTCGCTGGCCCAGGCGCGCGGAATGCTGGTGATGCCCGCGCCGCTTGTGGTCACGCTGTCCACCATGGATTTAAGCTCGGTGATGCTCGAAAGCCCCGCGCGGCTCATGGCCGTGGCGGCCTTTGTTTTCTCCGCCACCTTGGCCAGCAGCGCGGCGGCCTTTTCCCGCAGGGTTGCGGACTTGGCCGCCACGTCCGCCGCCTTTTGCCCTGGCTTGCCCCCCGCGAAAATGGGCGCGGCCAGAGCGCTTTCGGAAAAGGTCACCTCCACCTCGGCCTGATCCACATTCTCGGACTCGTGATGCACATGCGGGGTGGACACTTGGGCCTTGCACGGGCCGAACACCGGATGCACCAGGTCGCCCTTTCCGGGCTCGTCCAACACCTTCAGGAAGGCTTCCAGCCGGTCCTCGTAGTCGTCGCCGAAGAAAATTGCCTTGACGCGCATGCGCCGCGCGCCGCGCCCCAGGTCCTCCATGTCCGCGCCGTCCACATAGGGGCGCAGGTGCTCCACCGCGTGGCGCTCCCAATCGTCATCCCACAATTGGCAGTCGAAGGTGACGCCGCGAAAGCTGGCGTCGAGCAGTCGTTTTTCCCAAGCCACGGCCGCCCCCCTAGTCCCCGCGCAGCGAGTCGTCGCGGATGTATTCTTTCATCTGCTCGGCCACAACGCGCCCGTCGAGCTGGATAGTGCTGTGCATATGGTTATGGATCACGAGCTCTTCAGTAGCCGCCTTGCCCGCTTTGCCTCCCAACCAACTACCGACTCCCCCAAAAAGCAGCCCGAGGGCTGCACCAGGGATAGCGCCCACACCGCCAAACGCCGCACCGATACCCGCGCCTATAGCCGCGCCCCCAAGGCCACCAACCGCACTACCGGCTATGCGGCCGTACTCGGTCTTCTTGGCCTCGGCGTTCAACTGGTCGTTATGGGCCACGCCGTAGGCGTCATATAGAGCCAAACCGGCAGCCAGGGGTGCCCCCCATTTAAACGCGCCTTTAGCGGCTCCGAACGCTCCAGCCCAACGGGAGGATTTTGCGGCCGCAGCTGGATTCCAGCCCTCTCCTGGAGGCAAAGCCAGTTGCCCAGCGCCGCCCATGCCACCTGGCATGTTGACCACAAATACGCGCTGCACTCCGGCCAGGCCCATGGCGGTTTCAGCCATGCCGCCCGCTGCGCCTCCCTTGCCGTTGCGTAAACGGTTCCAAAGTGCCTTACCGCCAAGGATCGCGCCGATTCCTATCGCCCCGGCCTGCACGGGGTGCTCCGAGGCAAATTCCAAAATATTGGCGTACGCGGTGGTGATAGCTGTGGCGGCCTTGCCTAACTGCACACGTTCTAACGCGTTCTGTGCCCCTTTCCCTTTGGCAAAGGGAGACGCCAACATTTCCTTGTAGTCCGCTCCGATCTGGTCCTTCTTTGCTGCGGTGTCGCCCTCGCGCATGGCGGCCTTGATGGAATCGAAATCGCGCAGGATCACCTGCCAGAACTCGCGTTCGTACTTGTCGCGGAAGACAGAGGCCAGTTTGAAGGTGTCCTTGCTCAAACCCGCTTTGCGCATGGCCTCAATCAACCCGAACATGCCTTCAAGGCCGTCAGCCCCCTTAAACTTGCCGCCCGGCGCGAACTTCTTGATGTCGATGCCGGTGACTTGCTTCAGGTGCTTGCCTTCGCGCTGGTTCAGCAGGTGGCTCAAGCCATGCTCGATGAGCGTCACGGTCTCGGACGGCATGGTTTGCGGCTTGATCTTTTGCAGCGCCTGGAGAATGGCTCCGGCGAAGTTGGTTCCCTGCACGCCCTGGAAGCCCATCATGTTCATGGCGGACAGGTACTGCGGCGCGTAAGAGCTGATGGACTGCGCCTCGAAACGCCCGGCCTTGGCGTGGTAGTAGAGCATGTTATGCACGGCATCGAGCTGCTTGGGGTCAATTTTGAACTTGGTTTCCAAATCGAAATCCAGGTCGGCGAACTCCTTCATGGTGGACCGGAAAACCGCGCTGGCCCCCACAATTTTTTTGAGAGTGGCTTCTATTTCGTCGTACTTCATGCCAGCATTGGCCAGGGTGCGGATGGCGTCGGCGTTTTCCATCGGGCTGGAGAGACTGTTCTTGGAAAGATCCAAGGCCAGCTGACGCATACGTGTCCCCTGTTGCAGGGTCATTTCCGAAATTTGCTTGGTCTCCAGCATGATCTTGCCGAAATCGAAATTCTTATTCAGCGTCTCGCGCGCGGCCTGGAGGCCGATGTATGCCCCAGCCAGCCGAGTGAGACCGGAAATTCCGCCGATAGCAGTGTTCACCTCATGGGCGTGTTTGCGCAGACCGGCAAACTGCTTCGAGGCCCCGTCCGCAAAGCGCTTAATCTGCGCCGAGGACTGGGAGAGCCCGGCCGCCGCACGGCTGCCGTCCCAATTCAGGCGCATGAAAAGCTGCATGTTGTTGCTCACGGGCGGGGCCTCTTCTTGGTGTTGTTCGGGGCGTGCTTACGGCGGGTGGCCACAAAGCGTTTTGTCTTGCCGTCGCCGGCGGCGTCCTTGGCGTCCTCAATTTCCGCCAGGGCCATGCCCAGCAGGTACAGCCACTGGCCGCGCGTCAGTTCGCTTCCGGCTCGGCCAAAGACCGCACGAGCCTTTTCAGCGTGGCGGTACTGGAATCGTTCAAACGCGGCGTCGCGGGATTTTTTTTTACCTCGGCCAGCAACTCGGCAAAGGCTTCGCCGTCCATGTTGGCCTCGCTGGGCGAGAACTCCCATTCGTGGTCCAGGTACTGGTCAATCAAAAACGCCTTGTCCGCGCGGGTAAGCACGCCGCGCAGCTCGGCCGCGTTTTGGGCGAGCAGCTTGCCCTCGGCCGGGTCCACCAGGGCGCGGGCCAGCAGCTCCGTCACCTTGGAGCCCTCAAACAGCTCGCTGTTGGCCAGGTTGGCGTCCTCGTGCCCGGCCGCGCGCAGGGTGTCGATGCCGGCCAGGCCGGCCGCCAGATAGTCGGCCTCGGTAAGGATGCGCAGGCCCAGCTCCGGGCCGTCGCCCTCCTTGCGGGGCAGGGTCACGCGGCGGATGGCCGCGCCGCCGGCCTTCAGTTTGTTCAGCAGATCGTGCATGGCTACTCCTCCGTCCGCTTGAGGGCGAAGCCGGAAATGTCGCGCTTGGCCTCGCCCTCCATGACGTACTTGCTGCCCACCTCTTCCACGCAAAACCCGGTGTACGTCACCGGCTTGGCGGTGTTGTCCAGGGGTTCGATGGTGATCTTGGCGTCCTTCATGTTCCACCAATCCGGCTCACCCGTGGCCGGAATGGGGGCGGTCAGCTTGAGGGAATGCTCGCGTACGCCCTTGGCCGAGCCCTTGGGGCCGCCGGTGCGGTTCATCGTCTTAACCACCTTGCGGCCGGTCTTGTCATTGGGGTCAATGGACTCAATGTCGTAGTCCGCGCCGTTGACCGAAAGGACGATGGCGCCCACGTAATCCGTGCTCATAATTAACCTCCGTTAAACGCCGGTTTGGCGGCTACAAAATCAGGTCGATGCGGCCGGCGAACACGTGCAGGCCGTTGACCACGTCGGTGGGAATCTTGGCGTTAAGCCGATTCACGTCCTGGCTGTCGCGCTCCACGACCACGCCGTCGGCGTTGGCCGCCACGTTCTCCACAATCTCCAGCTCCTCCAGCTTGTACAGCACGTCCAGAATCTCGCTGCGCACCTTGGCCGGGGTGCGGGTGGAAAGCTTCTCACGCGGAAAGCGCAGCACCATGCGTTCGCGCACGGCCTTACGCACGTAATCCAGGGTGCGGATGGTGGTAATGTCGAGCAGGCTCACGTCCTCCACGCCCCCGGCCGAGACCGTGTAGGTGGAGATGGCGCGCACAATCTGCACGCTATTGTTGTCCGGCCCAACCTCAAGGGGCGTTACGCCGTTGTGCAGCAGCACTTCCTGCTCGGTGCGGGTGAGGCGGTCGGCCACGTCCGGCACGTCGATGCCGGTCAGCGTGAGCGTGTTCAGCGGCCGGGCGGGGTCCTCCTCGCTGGCGACCACCGCGCCCAGGGCGGCGGCGATTTCCCAGGGCAGGCGGCGCGCCCCGCGCAGCAGCGCGCCCAGCACGCGGCCGTGGTTGACCTGGCCCGCCAGCGTGGTGGTCCCGGCCAGTGTGCTGGTGAGCGCATACACGCCCACGGCCCCGCGCTGCTCCATCGGTCCGCCCACAAGCTCCAGGTGCGTGCGCAGGGCGGTCAGGTTGGCCTCGTCGGTATAGGGCGTGACGATGATGGTGTGCCCGCCCCCGGCCACGGCGGCCAGCGCCTCGGTGATGCTTGGGTCGACCGCGCCGCCGGTCATGGCCGTGACCACGCCGGCGACGCCGGAGGCGGTGCACGTAAAGGCCAGCTTGATGCTGTTGCCGAGACTGCCCTTGTGCCGGGCCGTGATAGTGAGCACGGCCTCGGCTGCGGCGATGGTCACAGGAAGGTCTGGCTGCTGCGCAACCTGGGCCACCAATGCGGCGGCCACTTCGGCGGCGGTGTCGCCGGCGTCGACAGCCACCTGGATCAGATCCTTACCCACCTTCAGGGTGGCCACGCCGGAGCCGCTGGCCGGGCCGGCGAGAGCCACGCCGCCGCTGGCGGCAATGCCCGCCGTGGCGTCATCGACCGCAAGGCAGGTCAGCTCCACATAGGCGTAGGCGGAGATTGCCGCGCGCACCATGCGGTGCAGCATGCTGCCCGCCCCGAAGTACGCGCTCGCCTCGGCGTCGCTGAACGCCAGCGTGGGCGTAAGCGCGGCCACAGAGCCACTGGTGAGGCGCTGGCCGAGGAGCAGCACCTTCTGCTCGTTGGCGGGCAGGGTGTTCACCGCAAGCCGGGTGTTGAACTCCAGGTACTTTCCCGGCTTGCGGATGCTTCCGGGGATGCTGTCAAAAGAAATGTTCGGGCTGGCCATGGGCTACTCCTTATCCTGGCCGGTGGTCGCGGCCTTGGTGGTCTTGGTGGCCGTGACAGGGGCCACGCGCACCAGGTCGCCGCAGGCCACGGCGCGCAGGTAGTAGGCGGTGGCGGGCACGTCCACGGCGTCCGTCTCGGTGATGTACTGGCGGGGCTTGCCTTCCTTGGGCACGCGCAGGCCGGCGGTGGCTTTGACAATCATGAGGCTTCCTCCGAACCGAGGCTCACCAGGTCGGTGGCGTCGGCTTCCCCGTCATCCGGGGTCAAATGGTAGTTAAGGCCCACCTCGGTCAGCTCCGGAGCGGCGGCCTCGTCCTTCATGGCTTGGCCGGTGCGGGTGAAGCTGGTGTGCAGCTCCAGGCCAAGCACGGAAATGCCCTCGCTCGCCACGCGGGTCTGAAACACCGTCACCGTCTTGCCGGGCTGGAAGGCCTCCACGGCGATGCCCATATCCTGGGCGGCGAAGAGGTCCCACATGTCTTGCAGCATGCGGTAGCTGCCCGGCTCCAGCCCGTGCGCCGTCTGCACGCCGTGGCGGGCGGCCTCCGCGCTGCGCGGGTTGCGCGCGCCCACCATGACCACGAAGGTGGCGGGCACCTTCCACTTGTCGCGCCCCTTGCGCTCCGGCTTGCCGAGGGCGTCCAGCACAACCCACACGGCGGGCAGGGAGCGGATGACATTGGCGAGGCTGGCCAGGTCGTCGAACTCGCCCGCGTAGGTGGCCACGGAGGCGAGGCGGTAGCCCAGCCGGCCGGAGCCGCTGGCGTCCGCAATGCGCGCCTTCATGGCGTCCTCTATGGCTTCAAGCGTCAGGTTCATGTCTCCCTCACCAATCTTTCAGACTGCCGGCGGGGTAGCTGCGCTCGCCGGGTTGGATGCGCACGGTGCCGCTGGTGGGCGCGGGCTGGCCGGCCGGGGTGAGCCCCAGGCTAACCTTGCCCGCGCCGATGAGCTCCAGCATGCGCACCGCGTCGCGGTAGCGGTTGCGGGTGGGATCGGTCTCCAGCACGTCCGCGCCGGAGAGCCGGTACCGCGCGATGTCGCAACAAATGCCCGTCACCAGCAGCGGGACATCCACCAAAGGCAGGGCGTACCGGGCGGCCAGGTGGCCCTCGATCTCCGCCGTGGCCTCGGCAAGCGCCGGGACGAGCACGGTTTCGTCCACGTCCCCGGCGTGCTCCCGGTCGGTGATGGCTATCACCTCACGCAGGCCGAACCGGGCGACCATGTCCTGTGTGCTGGCGTAGGCCATGGGCTACTTGCCTCCCTCGGCTTCGGCGTTCTCGCCGGAGCTGGCGGCGTCGGCACCGGCGGCCGGGGCCTTGTCCTCGGTCTTGGTCTTGGCATCCGCCTTGGCCTGGGCCTTCACGGCCGGGCCAATCACGCCCAGGGCCAGCAGCTCCTTGGCCGCTTTGGCGTCCATATCCACGGTGTCGCCAGGGCCGTAGCTCTGACCGTCGTGCTTCAGGGGTTCGATCACGGGATAGATGGGCATGGTTCCGTTTCCTCCTAGTCCGGGTTGATGATGAGGAAGCCGGACGCGATGCCCGAGAGCACCGGCACGCGCTCGTCGGTGACGCCGTAGATCCAGCTCTTGGCGTCCTTGTCCCAGAAAGGCGTTTCCACGATGGGGTGGCCTTCCAAGGTGTAGGTGTAGCCGTAGCTGGGCTCTTCCATCTGCGAGACCTGGCCAGGCACATAGGCCAGCACAATGTAGTTGCCCCACACGTCGCTCATGACTCCGGCGTCCGAGGCCATAACGGCCTTGCCCACCACGACCTTGTCCAGGTCCAACTGGGCGGCCAGCATGTCGGCGGTGATGGATTCCTTGCTGGTGTACTTGAAGCGGTCCACCACCTTGGGGTGGCGTTTCGTGGCCTTGAAGGCCTTGGGGCCGAAGAGGGCCACGTTGGGGTACATGCCGCAGGCGGAGCGCACGGCCTCCTTGCCGTCGTCGAAGGTGCCGAAGATGTCGGACGCGTCGTTGCTGAACTTGTCCGTGCCGGACAGGGTGACCTTGTTGTTTACGCCGTACTGGCTGGCGTCGGTGGCCAGGGAGGCCTGCTGGATTTCCAGGCCCAGACCCATCACACGCATGACCAGGTTGACAGCGCGAGTTCCCAGGTTGATGCCCGGCACCTTGGACGCGTCGCGCATGTACTCGCGCGGCACCGGGGCATTGAGGGCATGATTCTCCACGGAATAGGGCTTGCCCAGGTAGCCGAAGGTGATGCGCTTGGTGGTGCCGCCAGGGGCGCGCTGGGTCTGGTAGGACAAGAAATGCTCCTTGCCGAACTCAATGATCTTGCCGCCGGCAACGGAGACCGGAACGCGCGGGAACAGGGCGGAGCCGACGAAATCGGCGTTTTTGTATCCCTGGACCACGGTGGTCAAAATGGGGTCTATGACCCGCACCTGGGAGGAATTCATCATTGCTGTGTTGCTCCTTGTCTTTCCCGCCAGTTGGGCGGCCGGTTAGTTGGGGATGAGGGCCACTTCGATGAAGTCGCCCGCTGCGGCGGCGGCCTCAAGCGTGCGGGCCACGGTGGCCCCGGCGTCCTTGGTGACGGCCCGGCCGTCCGCGTCGGACTGGACGGCGGCCCCTGCGGCGATGGCCGCGCCCGCCTCCACAATGGCCGTGCCCAGGTTGGCCACGCTCACCATTTCTCCGGTGGCGGCGGCAAACTCGGACACGCCCAGGGCGTTGGCTCCGGCTCCGGCCTGCGCGCCCGTGGCGGTGACAAACCTGTATTCGTCAACGGCTCCGGCGGCCTTCACCGGCAGGGCCATAAGGGTGGTGCACTGCTTGCCCATTTACTTGCCTCCCACGGCCGCAAGGGCCGCCGTGTAGTCGGTTCCGGGGTGCGCGGTCTGGTAGGCCAAGGCCTTGCCGTGCAGCTCCAGCCGTTCGGGGTCGGCGGTGTAGCCCTGCGGGGCCGCGAAGCTGGCCGAACCGCCAGCGTCCAGGTCGCCCGTGGCCAGCTCGCCGAACGCCACCAGCTTGGGGCTGGCGGACAGCATGTTTTTGAGGGCCTCCACGTCGGCGACCGTCTTCTTCGAGCCGTCGGCCTCGGCGAACTCCATGGAGCCGCCGCTCTTGGCCAAGCTGTCCAGCAGGCCCACCGTGGCCTCCTTGTTGGCGGGCAAAAGCCTGCCTTCCTTCACCAGGTTCTCGGCGAAGGCCACATGCTCGGTGTGGATGCGCCCGGCCTCGGTTTCCTTCAGCTTGGTCTCGCGTTCGGCGAACTCCGCCCGCTGCTTTTCCAGCGCGGCCCGCTCCTCGGCGAGTTTGGCGCGCTCGGCCGCGAGGGCCTCTTTTTCCTTCTGGTCCACATTGACCTCCTCAAAGTTGGGTTTGGCCGCGTTGCCCTCGGCGAACGCGGGCTTGTTCTGGTTTTCCTGCTGGGTTGTCAGCAGCTCCTTGCGGGCCGCGTCCTCCACGCTCTCCACCAGCCAGGGGGCAACGGCCTTGTCCGCGTCCTCCTGCCCGAACTTGGCCAGGAGCCACTCGCGCAGCTGCCGCCACAGGCTGGCGTTCTGACGGTCGGCCCAGGCGTCGCCCTCCGCGAAGGCCGAAAACTCCACCACGCCCTCCTCACCCGCCGCGAAGGCCACGGGCTTGAGGCCCTTCACCGCCGGGGCGGCGGCTCCCAAGAACCCCACGTGGCGCAGGTAGAAAACGCCGGGCGCGGGGTTGGCGGGCGAGTCGGGCAGGTAGAACGAGGCGGAGATTTTTTTGAAGCGGC
>MNUQ01000095.1 GCA_001871085.1 Desulfovibrionaceae bacterium CG1_02_65_16 | reverse complement strand
CCACCACCGCCACCACCGCCACCACCACCACCGCCACCACCACCACCGCCACCACCGGAGCCACGGCCCAAGCCCGTGCAGTTGCTCCGGCTGCGTTCGCGGGTGTTCTGGCGCGTCTGCTGACGCGTCTGCTGCATGTTCCGCTGACGCGTTTGCTGCATGGTCTGCTGGCGCGTCTGCTGCTGGGTCTGTTCAGCGGTGCTCGCGGTTGTCTGCTCGGCTGTCTGGGCCGAGGCAGGGACCACAGACAACACCAGCGCGAAGCACAGGAAAAGGGACAGTCGGACCGATTTCATGGGAGCCTCCATGGTTGAGCCCGTCGAGACGGAAGGGGAAAATCCGCGGGCATTCGTTTCACGTCAGCGGGGGGAACAAGGCTCCATGGTATATGCCTTTCGCCGCGCCCACCGTCAAGCCGCGCCCACATTCAAAAAACAAAGAGCCGGGCCTCCGCGTGGAGGTCCGGCTCATGCTTTGCCGCGAGTGGTCGGCTACTTGGCGTCCGGGGCGGGCGCATCGCCGGGGCGCGGCGCATGCTGGCCGTCGCGCGGGGCGCGCTTGCCCTCGTCGCCCTTGCGCTCGCCGCGCGGAGGGCGCTTGCCCTCGTCCTGCTTCATGCGATCACCGTGGGGAGGACGCTTGCCTTCCTCACCCTTCATGTGCTCGCCCTTCGGCGGACGTTTGCCCTCGTCCTGTTTCATGCGATCGCCGTGGGGCGGGCGCTTGCCCTCGGGTTTGTCGACATCCTGGGCGAAGGCGCCCAGGGGCAGCAGTGTCAGCCCCAGCACAACAGCCAAGCTGGCTTTCACATTCTTCATGGATGATCCTCCCTGTGGCTCATTGCGTTTCAAACCAGGACCCCAAAGATTGAAGGTCCCGCCAGCACATAGACGGACGCGGGCGCCCGGCGGTTACGCCCAGCCCCGCGCAATTCTGCCGCGCCTTGACGCTGCCGCCGAAAGCGGACAAACAAGGCTGACGGTCCAAGGAGGGGCGATGGCGTTTTGCGGCGGCATATTCCTGCGCGGCGGCGCGCTGAAGCGGCTTGGCCGCTCCGCCGCTCCGGGCCGGTCCATCCTAGCGCGCCTGCTGCTGATTGCATGCCTGGCGCTGACGTTTTGCGCCGCATTGCCCCCCGCCGCCGCAAACGCGGAAAAGCCCCGCAAAAGCATCCTGTTCTTCAATTCCTACCACGACGGCTACGCCTGGTCCGACGAAATATTGAAGGGCGTGCGCAGTTTCTTTGCCGAGTCGCAGTTCGCGGTGGACCTGCAGATAGAGTACCTGGACACCAAGCGTTTCGCCACGCCGGAGCGCACCCGCTCCCTGTTCGAGTTTTATCGCGAGAAATTCAAGCATTCCCACTTCGACCTCATCATGGCCTCCGACGACTTCGCCTACAATTTTCTTCTCGACTACCAGGACAAGCTGCTGCCCGGGCTGCCCGTGGTGTTTTGCGGCGTCAACGACTTCAGACCCGAGAGGCTGGTCGGCCGCACGAACATCACCGGCCTGGTGGAAAACGTCCATTTCGAGGACACCCTGCGCCTGGCCGCGCGCCTGCACCCGGGGGCCCGGAGCATGATCGTCATCGGCGACCGCTCCGTCACCGGTCTGGCCATTCAGGGCCAGCTGCGCGAGGTGGCCCCGCGCGTGCGCGACGTGCTGGACATGGAGTTCTGGGACGACCTGTCTTTGCCGGAAATATTGCGCCGCCTGCGCGCCCGGCCGCAGAATACGCTGGTCTTCGTCATTCCCATGTATCTGGAGTATGAGGGGCAGCTGCTGGCCGCCGACGAGGTGCTGGAGGCCATTTCCGCCAATGTGACCATGCCGGTGTACAGCTGCTGGCGCTTTTTGCTGGGGCACGGCTGCGTGGGCGGCCGCCTGCACAGCGGCAAGGACCACGGGCGCATCGCCGCCAGCCTGGCCCTGCGCATTCTGGCCGGAGCCAACCCGCGCACCATCCCCGTGGTGCAGCACTTCGACGACCCCTACGCCTTCGACTACAACGTGCTCAAGAAGCTGGACATCCCCATCTCCAGCCTGCCGCCCGGCGCGGAGCTCATCAACGAGCCCTACCGCTTCTACACCATCGACAAGGGCCTGTTCTGGACCATCATCATCAGCTTCGCCCTCATGGTCTTCATCCTCATTCTGCTTGTGGCGAGCATTGGCCAGCGCCGGCGCATACAGGAACGCGTCAACGACCAGCTCTCCTTCCTCAAAATCCTCATGGACGCCATACCGCTGCCGCTTTATTCCCTCACGCGGCACGGCCTGTTCCAGGACTGCAACCTAGCCTTTGAGCGCCTGTTCGGCGTCAGCCGCGAGAGCATAAGCGGCAAGCAGCCGGAGGACATTGGCCGCCCCGGCGAGGGCCCGGGCGACCTGCGCGACGCCGTGGACAAGGAGCTGCTTTCGCACGCCGGCGTGCGCGTGTACGAATCGACCATGCATCTGCCCGGCGACGACACCCGCGACGTGATGCTCTCCAAGGCCACCTACCTCAACGCCAAGGGGGAGATCCTGGGGCTCGTCGGCGTGCTCAACGACATCACCAGCCTCAAGCGCGTGCAGGGAGAGCTCAAACAGGCCGAGGAAAAATACCGCGGCATCTTCGAAAACTCCGTGCTCGGCATTTTCCGCGCCGCGCCAAACGGCCACCTGCAGGACGCCAACCACGCCCTGGTGGAAATGCTCGGCTTTGGCGGCCGCGACGATTTGCTGGCCACCGGCGCGGCCTTCCTCACCGGACCGGAGGCGCCGGACTGGCCGCCGGCCGCCCAGGGCCCCGGCGGCGTGGCCGCCTACCGGCGCGAGTTTGTGCGGCCTGACGGGCGGCGCATCACCACCTTCCTGCACATCCGCGCCGTGGCCGACGTCAGCGGCGAACTCGACGCCTACGAGGGCGTTGTGGAGGACATAACCCAGCGCGAAAACGCCGAGCTCGCCCTCTCCAGAAGCCAGCGCATGCTCCAGCTCGTGCTCGACACCATCCCCCAGCTGGTTTCCTGGAAGGACCGCGACCTGCGTTACCTGGGCGTCAACCGCTCCTTCGTGTCGTTCTTTGGCCTGGAGGAGGCGGGCCGGGCGCTTGGCCGCACCGACGAGGAGCTTTTCGGCGGGGGCGAGGACACCCAGACCGCCCAGGAGGCCGACCGCCGCGTGCTGGTGGAGAACCGGCCGCAGTTCCGCAGCACCTGGACAACCGATGACGGCTTCGGCCGGCCGGTGCTGCTGGAGGTGAGCCGCGTGCCCCTGCACGACGCCGAGGGACAAGTGGTGGGCCTTATGTGCGCGGCCGAAGACGTGACCGAAAAAGCCAGCCTGGAGCGGCAGCTGCTCCAGTCGCAAAAGATGGAGGCCATCGGCACGCTCGCCGGCGGCATCGCGCACGACTTCAACAACATCCTCACCAGCATCATCAATAGCGCGGAGCTGGCCCTCATGGACGCGACCGAGGGTTCGGAAATCGCCCAGGACCTTTTGCGCGTGCTCAAGGCCGGGCAGCGCGGCAGCCAGCTGGTGCGGCAAATCCTCGCCTTCAGCCGGCCCTCGCAGGCCGGGTTCCAGGCCGTCAACGTGGCCGAGGTCGCGCGCGAGACCCTGAGCCTGCTTTCCGCCTCGCTGCCGCGCAACATCACCGTGCATGAGAACATCCGCATCGACCCGGCGCTGGCCCAGGCCGACCCCATCCAGCTGCACCAGGTGTTCCTCAACCTGTGCACCAACGCCTTCCAGGCCATGCGCGAAATCGGCGGCGACCTGACCCTCACCCTGGACGCCGAGACCATGGACCAGCAGGCCGCCGAGGCCCTCAACATCGCCGCCGGGCGCTACCTGCGCCTGTCCATATCGGACAACGGCCCCGGCATCGACCAGGAGATCCTCAACAAGATTTTCGACCCCTTCTTCACCACCAAGGGCAAGGCCGAGGGCACCGGCCTCGGGCTCGCCGTCGTCCATGGCATCATCCAGGCCCACAAGGGCGCCGTGGCCGTTACCAGCATTCCCTGGGACCACACCACCTTCGCCATCTATCTGCCGGAATTCGAGCGCCTGGGCGACGCAGACGACGGCCTGCCCGAGCAGGTGCGCCGGGGCCAGGGACGCATCCTCTTTGTCGAGGACGATGAGGACCAGCTAGCCACCATCCCCCGCGTGCTGGGCAGGCTCGGCTACGAGGTCACCGCCATGCCCGGCGCGCTGCCCGCCCTGCGCGCCCTGGATGAGAATCCCGGCCGCTTCGACGCCGTGCTCACCGATTTCGACATGCCCGAGGTCAACGGGGTGGAGTTCGCCCGACGCCTTGCCGCCCAGCACCCCGGCGTGCCCGTCATCATGATCTCCGGCCGGCTGCACACCGGCGACATCCCGCCCGACCTGCCGCCAAACATCCTGCGCGTGCTCGCCAAACCATACAGCCAAGCCGCCATATCCGAGGCCTTGCGCGAAATTCTCTGCGTGGGCTGACATGCGCGGGCAAGGCAAGGGGCCACGCCCCGGCGGCCTTGCCGCAAGCGCCAACGATTCCCGCGGGCGCAACGCCCTGCGTTCATGAAGGCGCTTGCGGCATTGCGCCAGCAGCGTCTGTGCCTAGCGGTGTTGTGTTTCATAAAATTTTCAGCTAGTTGCTTCTGCATATCGTGCAACAGGCCAGAACAACGCGACCACGGCGGGGAACCAGCCCCCCCCGGTCGCGGCGAAAAAATAAAATGAGGAAGGAGTACACATGAAGGTTCTCATCGCCATGCTGGCTTCCACTCTGCTCTTGGCGCTCGCCGGATGCGCGGCCCTGAACCCCCACGGAAGCGGCAACCATACCGGCAGCGTTGTCGACTACCTGTACCCGGACGCCAAGGAGGCGCCGCAGATGCAGCTTTCGACGACAACCCTGCGCCCCCCTGTCCGCGTCGGCATCGTCTTTGTTCCCGGCGGCGGCTGGAACATCGGCCTGCCGGAGACGGACAAGGAAAAACTGCTGGAGCGCGTGAAGGCATCCTTCACCAACATCCCCTACATCGGCTCCATAGAGGTCATTCCATCCCAGTACCTGCGGCCAAGGGGCGGTTTCGCCAATCTGGAGCAGGTGGCCCGCATGTTCGGAATCGACATCGTCGTGCTGCTTTCCTACGACCAAGTGCAATTCAGCGATTCCAACATGTTGTCGGTGTTGTACTGGACAATCGTCGGCGCATACGTCATTCACGGCGACCAGTACGACATCCAGACCATGCTCGACGCCTCCGTCTTCGACGTCCAAAGCCATAAGCTGCTCTTCCGCGCGCCCGGCCTCAGCCGGGTCAAGGGCAGCGCAACCTCCGCGAACTTCAGCGAGCAGGCGCGGGCGGGACGGCTGGAGGGCTACAACAAGGCGATGGAGGCGCTCATTCCCCAGCTTCATGCGGAACTGGAAAAGTTCAAGGCGCGCCTCAAAACCGACATCAACACCAAGAAGGCCGCTTCCGGCTATCGCATTGAGAACAGGCCCGGCTATTCCGGGGGCGGCGACTTCGGCTGGCTGAGCCTCCCGCTAGCCCTGGCCCTCGGGGGGGCGGCATACGCCGCGCGGCGGAAGCCGTAGAGGCGAAATGCGCATCGCCCTGCTCCTCGCGCTGGTCTGCGGCGTTCTCGCCTGCGCGGCGGAGAACGTAGGACAGCTGCTGGCCCTTGACCGGGCCGGCGCGCTGCATGGGCAAATCTGGCGGCTTTGGACGGGGCACCTGGTCCACTATTCCGCACAGCACGCAGCGCTGGACATCACGGCGCTGTTCGTGCTGGCCGCAATAGCCGAACGCGAAATGGGCGCGCGCGCCACAGGGGCGCTGCTCCTGCTCGGAGCGCCCGTGATCTCCCTGTGCCTGCTGCTGGCGGCGCCGGGCATGCTGCTCTACAAGGGCTCCTCGGCCCTGTCGGCCATGCTCGGCGTCGCAGGCGGCGCATGGATTTGGCGCAGGGCCCCGCGCTTGCGCGCCGCGCTCATGGTCGTCGGGGGTGTCGCCCTGGTCAAAACGCTTTGCGACGCCCTGGGCTATCTGCCCGGTTTTTCAAGCGTGCCGGGCGGGGTGCGGGTTGCCTGGCAGGCACACGCCATAGGGGCGGCCTTCGCCCTCGCGTGGGTGATGCTTGTGAAGCCGCCGGCGGCGCCCCACGCGGCGCATCCATAGCCCCGCGGGTTTCAGCCGTTGCGGGAGCGCGGGTGGGGCTCTCCCCAAGGCCCGGCAAGAGAGAAAGGGCACTAAAAAGGCCCGGCCGCGTTCTCTGCGCGACCGGGCCTTTTTGATTGCCCTGCGGAGTCCAGAGAGCGCATGCCCTCCGGGAAGGGTCTTCTCTTCCGCCTGTTCTTTTCGCTTGTCCGTTCCGCCGGGGTCACAGCCCCAGCGCCTCCCACAGGCCGGGGGCCATGGCGTCGAGGCTGAAGCGCTGGGCGACGGTGAAGCGCGCGTTTGCGGCCATGCGCTCCATGCGTTCGCGGTCATCGGCGAGGGCGAGGACATGGGTGGCCCAGTCGGAGGGCTGCCGCACGAGCAGGCCGTCGTGTCCGTGGGTGAGGATCTGGGTGTTGAAGCCCACGGCCGAGGCGATGGGCACGGCCCCCACGGCCATGTATTGCAGAATCTTGAAGCCGCATTTGCCGCGCGTGTACTCGTCGTCGGTCAGGGGCATGAGCCCGGCCTCGAAGCCGCGCAGCTGGTCGACCTCCAGGGCGGGGCTCCAGCGCTCATAACGCACCATCTCGTGCAGCTCGCCCTCGTAGGGCGCGTCGGAAACGACGCGGATCTCCAGGCGTTCGCGGTGGGGGGCGAGTTCGCGCAGCACCTCGGGCAGAAAGAACAGGTTGCCGCTGGTGCCCATCCAGCCCACGCGCAGGGGCCCGATGCCGGAGGCGTCGGGCGGGGGCGGGGTGTATTTCCCGGTGTCGAGCAAGGTGGGCAGCACGAAGATATTGGTCTGGTGCTCCCGCGCGTGTTCGGCCAGGTAGTCGTTGCCGGCGATGACGAGATCGGCTGTTTTGCAGGTATGGGCGAAGCGGGCCTTGATTTTGGCGGCTTTCTCCGCGCTGCCGGGCTTGTCCAGGTCGGCGGGGTGCAGGGCCCACAGGGCATCGTCCACGTCGTAAACGAGTTTGCCGCAACGGCGGCGGATGAGCGAAAGCTCCCACGGGGCGAAAAGCTTCTGCTGGATGACGATGACCCGGGCGCGCGGCAGGGAGAGCAGGAAGGCCAGGCGCTTGTGGATGGCCTTGGGCGCGCGCCGCCACGTGACATCAAGTCCGCGAGCGCGGCCGAGCGCGACGAAGGGCAGCACGCGAAAGCGCACGCTGGGCAGGGTCTCGCCCGACGGGGTGAGAAAGAGCAGGTCGTGGCTCATGGCCGGCTCGTCTTGGCGCGCTTGGCCGCGAGCATTTCATCCACCAGGGCGAGGTAGGGGGCCATGCCGCAGGGGTGGCTCTCCGGCCAGACAAAGGGCTGGCGCGGGGCGTGGGCGCCGGCCTGGACGATGAGCGCGGCGAGGGCCTCGGCGTCGCCGGGGTCCTGCAGGACGAGCTGCGGGGGGATGAACACGGCGCTGCCGTTGCGGTTGCTGGTGATGGTCGGCAGGCCGCAAGCCAGCGCCTCCAGCACGGCGTTGGAGCAGGCGTCGTAGTAGGTGGGCAGGGCGAAAACATCGGCCGCGGCATAAAAGCTGGGCATGTCCTGCACCTTGCCCAAAAAGCTCACGCGGCGCTCCACGTCGAGCGTGCGCGCCAGCCCCAGCCAGTGCTCCGGATTGCGGCCACCGGCCACGACGAGGCGGTGGGTTGGCGGCAGCAAAGCCAGAGCGCGGATGAGCGTGCTCACGCCTTTGAAGGCGAAATTGGTGCCCGCGGTGCAGATGACGACGTCGCTGTCGGCCACGCCGTGGCAGTGGCGCAGCTCCGCGCGGCGCGCCATGTCCGGAGGGGAGAATCGCGTCAGGTCCGGCCGGTTGTAGATGACGCTGACCCGGTCGGGGTCGAGCCCGGGGTGGGCCTCAAGAAGCCAGTCGCGCACGAGGTGCGACACGCAGACGATGCGCTGGCCGGGGTTGGTCGGGGTGTCAAACTGGCGGGACTCCATCCAGCGGATGACCGCGGCCGCGGGCGAGAATTGGCGACGCAGGCGCTTCATTTGTTGCGTGAAGCCGCTGCCGTAGGCCGACAGAGTGAGGCGCTGGAAAATGTCCTGCGGTCCGCCGCCCACGCGCAAGATGTCCTGGTGCCATGTGCGCCCCAGGCCGATGACGAGATCGTGGCGCGAGTCGCGCAGGTGTTTCTCCACCGCCCAGGCGAACCAGATGTTCTTGACGGCGCGGCCCAGCGGCGGTCGCCCCAGCTCCACCGGAGTGACGCCGCCAGGGGTTTGGCCCTCGGCCCGGGCGCACAGGTAGTCCACCTGATGGCCTGCGGCCGCGAGCTCTCTGGCCAGCCGCCATCCGAAACCCTCGGCTCCGCCGTAGAGGCTTAGGCGCGGCATGGTGATGACGATTCTGGACCCGGACATTGCAGCTCCGCGTTAGTGTTGCTGGCGGCAGTCTTGAACGAAATTGCGGGCTTTGACAAGCCGCTTGGCCTTTGGCATACGCAAACAGCCTGCGGAGATTCCGCCGGCTCCCCCCTTGTGCCAGGAGGCCGTCATGTTCCCTGTCCTACCCGTGGATGCAAGCCTGCAGCTGCTGCTGAACCAGGAGTGGCGCGCGCCGCTTCTGGACGTCATTTTACCATTGTTCTCCAGCCGGATGGTGCTGTTCGTCATCCTCGCCGGTCTGCTTGTGTGGCGCTCGGCGTTGCGAGGCAAGGGCCAGGCGGCCTATTTCATCGTGCTTGTGCTGGCCATGGGCGTAACCGACCTGAGCTGCAACGCGGTGAAGCACGCGGTGCCCCGCCTGCGGCCCCAGCATGCCGTGGCGGGCACGTATTACCGGGACTCCGGCGAGTGGCGGCGCGTTCCGGCGGACTATGTTCCCGACCGCGAGCGCGACACCTCGTTCCCCTCGGCCCATGCGGCCAACTCCGCCGCGCTGGCGCTGGTGGCCATGATGTTCTGGCCCCGCCTGCGGCGCGGGCTTTGGGCCTTGCCCGTGGCGGTGGGCTGGTCGCGCCTGTACCTTGGCAAGCACTATCCGCTGGACGTGGCGGCGGGCTGGGCGCTTGGGGCGCTCATCGGCTGTCTGGTGTGGCTGGTGTGGAGGCGGCTGGCCCCGCGCCTGAAGCTAGCTGTGCATCCGGACGATTTGTACCGCCCATTCCTGCTGCCGCCGCCCGGCTGCCGTTAGGCCGTGCGGCTGCGCTTTTCGGGGCGGGGCGGATCATTTCTCCAAACTTTCCGAATGGGGCGTTGCTTCCGCAGATTCTCCGGCCGTTTCCCCGGCCGCCTCGTCGTCCAGCAGCTCGGGGACGGCGCCCTTGCGCTTGTAGGCGCGGTAGACCGAGAAGCCGAGCCACGTGGAGCCCACCAGCAGCGCCACGCTGACCCCGAGGGACAGCATGCGCCCCAGGTTCGATTCCGAGTTGACCCCGGCCCCGAAGATGGCGAACACGAGATTCTGCGGCAGGTACCCCAGGGCGGACCCCAGCAAAAACGACGCGGCGGGAATGCTGGTGACCCCGGCGGCCACGCTGGTGGAGAGGTTGTGCCCCACGGGGAACAGCCGGATGGCCAGCGAGGTGCGGAAGGGATCCGCGCGCAAAAAGGCGTCGAGCTTGGCCACACGCTTGCCGAAACGCGCCAGTACGAATTCCCGGCCCAGGGTGCGCGCCAGCGAAAAGTCCAGGGCGCAGCCGAACATGGTGCCCAGCGTGGCCAGCAGGCCGCCCCACAGCCAGCCGAAGGCGTAGCCGCCAAAAAACGCCGGCAGCTGGCGCGGAACGCCCATGGCCGAGGCCAGCGCCGTGACCCCTATGAAGAACAGCACGCCCCACGCGCCCTGGCCCACCACATGGGCCAGCAGCCATTCGCGCTCATCGGCCAGGCGCGCCTCCAGCCCCATTTGCCGGGCCGCCAGCACCAGCCCCCCGAACACGGCGAGCATGGCCAGACCTTTGAGCAGGGGCTTAAGGCCCCCCGCGTTATTTGCCATCGCCGTTACCCGCGCGCCGGGCGGCGCGTTTGTCCTTTTTGTCCGTGCGGGGATTCTTCGCCGGGCCATCCGCGGCCGGAGGCAGCCCGCGCGAGCTGTTGATGAGGCAGAACCCAATGAACAGGGCCAGGCCCTGCGCCACGCCGAAGACGAGGTCGCTTTGGATCCAGGCGTACCAAACGCCCGCGCCGCAGCCCAGAATCAGCGGGATAAACGGCCAGCGCGGCCGGCGGGATGAAAGCTGCGGCAGGCCGAAAATGCCGCGCCACACCACCGCCATGATGGCGATGAACTGCATGAGCACGGCGAAGGCGAGCAACTGGGTGCTTAACGGCACGCCGACGATTGCGGAATTGGGGGACATGGTGCGGGCTCCTTTGCCGGACGCTGGCTAATAGTGGCCGCGCGCGCCGGCTTCCTTGGCCTCTTCCAGACGGCCTTGCCGGGTCAGCGCCTCCACGAGGGCGTCCCAGGACTCTTTGCGCTCGGGCAACAGCGCGGCGGACTGCCGGGCCAGCACCTCGGCGATCTGCGGATCCTCGCCGGCGTCCAGGTACAGCTGGGCCAGCATGCCCATGGCGTAGGCGTCGTTGTGATTGGCGGAAATGGCCAGGTGCAGCAATTCGCGCGCGCGCTCCGGCCGGCCCGCGGCCAGGGCCACCCGGGCCAGGGGACGCAGGGCGCTGGCCTCGCCGCCAGGAGCGGCCAGCACCTTTTCGTAGAATTCCTCCGCCCGGTCCAGCTCGCCAGCGGCCTCGGCCAGGGAGCCCAGCCGCAGCAGGCTGAAACTGTGCCCGGGGTCGAGCTCCAGGCACCGCTCAAAGGCCGCGCGCGCGCGCCCGTTTTCGCCCAGGCGCTGGCAGGCGCGGCCCAGGTTGTAGTGGGCCATCAGGTTGGCGGGCTCCGCCTCGGCCACCAGCTCAAACTCGCGCAGGGCCAGCTCCGGCTTGCCCAGCTGCGCGTAGCAAATGCCCAGCGAATTGCGCGCCAGCATGTTGGCGGGGTCGGCCAAAAGCGAAAGCTTGAACTCCTCCACGGCGGCGTAAAGGCTGCCCTCCACAAAGAGCCGGTCGGCTGAGACGTTGAGCGAAATGGAGTCGAACAGGGCCACGCGGGGCGGGGGCAGCAGCAAGGCATGCTCCAGCGCCTTGCGCGCGCATTCCAGCGCATCGTCCTTGGCGAGTTTGAGAAAAGGGTGCGCATACAGCCCCACGGCCAGCTCCAGGCCATGCTCCGCCGCTGCGCGGGCGCACAGCTCGCGCACGCGCGCAAGCACCGCTGGCCCGGACTCGCCGGGCAGAAAATACACCAGCCCGCCC
>MNUQ01000109.1:11541-20503 GCA_001871085.1 Desulfovibrionaceae bacterium CG1_02_65_16 | reverse complement strand
CCCGCGCGCTGGGCTCTGCCGGGCCGGGCGCGCTCTCGCGGCTGGTGCCTGTGCCCGCGGCCTCGGCCATCGCCGCGCCGCCGCCCAAGGCCGCGCCGCTGGGCGAGGGCAGCGCGCGGGAGCTCGCCGGGGCGCTGGCCGATGTGCTTGCCGCCGCCAGCGAGGTGGGCGCGGCCCTTGGCCATTCGGCCCATTCGGCCCATTCGGGTGGCCATTCGGCCCATTCGGACGGCCATTCGGCTGGAGCCCCTTCGGGCGTGTCCCGTTCGGGCGAAGCCCAGTCGGAGGAGTGGCCGGGGATTCCCGTGGAGCTGGCGGCCGCGCTTTCCCGCGCGGGCGTGCGTGGCGCGGCGACCGCCGCTGACGGGGGCGAAACGCAGGCAGGCGGGCGCGCGCTGTGGCTCTCGGGCGAAACCTTTCTGACGGCGCTCTACGCCGAACCCGACGCCACACGGGCGGTCATAGCCGGGCCGGACGGCCTGCTGCCGCTGCTGGCGCGCCGCACTGAGGAACTGGTGGGGAAACTGGCGGAAAGGGTGGCGGATTCTGTCGTCGCGGGGGGCGCGTCCCCCGGCTCTGCCGGCGCGGAGGCGTCCGGCGCGCTTGCCGTCCCCCTCACCGAGGCCGAGGCCGAGCGGGGCGGGCGGAGATTGCTGGACACCAGCGACGCGGCGGCAAGTTTTTTGCTGGATGAACAGGCGGTTGGCGGAGCCGGGGCGCTGTTGCGCCGCAATGGATAACACGCCGGAACTATTTATGATAACTGTGCAATTGCGGGGCTGTTCCGGGTCGGGCTGTGGCGGCTCCATACGTCCTGACCGAATTTTTCTTGCAACACCGCACGATTTGGGCCTTTTCACGCTTGCTGTTTTCTATGCACTGGGATACTGCGGCAAATAGGTCAAGGCAAGCTTGGGGCGTCTGGACGCGGCTTTGGGTGAGTCGTGCGAGGGCGGCGCAAGGCGGGTTTCAGTGAATTTCACTTGAGGAGTAGGAAGCGATGAAGTCCATTTACGTCGGCAATTTGCCTTTCAGCGCCAAGGAAGACGAGATTCGTGATCTGTTCGCCGCTTATGGCGAGGTGCAGATGGTCAAGTTCGTCATGGATCGCGAGACCGGCCGCTTCCGCGGCTTCGGCTTCGTGGAGATGGAGGACGCTGGCGCCGCCAAGGCCATTGAGGCCCTGGACGGTAAAGACTTCGGCGGCCGCACCCTGCGCGTCAACGAAGCCAAGGAGCGTGCTCCCCGCCCGCCCCGCCGTTACTAGTCTGTAGGAAATGATCGAGGCCCCCGCTCCCGGTTGACGGATGCGGGGGCTTTGTTTTTTGCGCGCGCGGCGCGTGCTTAGGCCGGCAAGAGCTTGAGGCCGGCGATGCCTGCGGCGATGAGGGCGATGGAGAGAAGGCGCAGAGCGCCCATCGGTTCGCCCAGCACCAGCATGCCGAAAACGGCCGCACCCAGCGTGCCTATGCCCGTCCACACGGCATAAGCCGTGCCGATGGGCAGCTCGCGCACGGCGAGCGAAAGCAGCCCCATGCTGGCGGCCATGGCCAGCCCAACCAGCAGGGAGGGCACGGGCCGCGTGAAGCCCTGCGTCGATTTGAGGCCAACGGCCCAGGCGACCTCCAAAAGGCCGGCGATGGCGAGATACATCCAGGACATGGCGGTGATCCTTGAAGCTGGCGGGGTCGTCCCCATGGATGGAGGCTCGCGGCGGGTCGTCCCGCCGGGGCGCTACTAGCAAGCAAGCGTGATATCGAAGCCCCCGCTCCCGGGTGACGGATGCGGGGACTTTTGTTTTGGGGTGCGAGAAACGTGATAGCTATTTCTCAAGTCCGGTAAGAATGAACTCACGTAACGTCATGCCACTAGTGTCAAAAGTGGAGAGCTGAATAACTTTTCCCCCATGTCTACGGGCGAAATTAAGCGGCCCCCTTTTATCGCAGGTGAGGACGACCGCAAGGAACGATCGCGCGGCAAGAGCTAAGTCAGCTTCATTTTTAACTAAACCTGTTGCTCGAGGTGATTGTCCAAGGGTGTTTCTCTGTTGAACATAGCACTCTGCTTCCAAAGGTGTCTGCCAACGTGAGCAGTTAAACGGCCCGCCTGAGCCGTCGAAACCAAAGTAGTTATCCTCATGAATTGGACGTTGGTCTAACATCCTATTTATGTATTCCAGGACGGAAGTTTCCGTTGCAGGAATAGATTTGAGCTCTTGCTCCGTTTCAGATGTGCTGCATAAAGTAAATTCTTCTTTAGGGAGTTCTAATGTAAGATCGATCTTGCGCTCAAAAAAATAATCCCAGGCGTTACGGTCAATAAATACGGCTATTGGCTTGTTTGTCATCCATTCCCCCACAGCCTCGCGCACAGTTCTTCCAGCATCCGCAGCAGCCGCCCGCACACGCCGCCGGCGGCGGGAGGCGGGCCGAAGAGCGCCGCGCGCATTTCCCGCAGATTTTTGGTGAACACCGCGTCCGCGCCGTCGACCCCCGGCGTCTGCCGCACGGTCATGTCCAGGCGCTCCGCCAGCAGCAGGCCCGAGAGCCCCTTGCACAGCAGTTTGGCCAGCCCCGCGAATTCCTCGGCGTTGTCGCGCCACCAGATGCGCGCGTCGTCGTTCGGCGCATTGCCCAGGGCCTCGCACACCAGGGCATACAGGCTGTTGATGCCCGGGCCCGGCACGCCGCGCCGCCAGCCCAGCAGCCACGGGTTGCGCCAGAACAGCAGCAAATGCTCCTGTCCGAGCGCTATGGCCGCCTCCAGCTCCGTCTTGGCGGCAAGCAGCGTGGGGTCGTCCCAGAGCAAAGGCTCCGCGCCCACGCGCCAGACCGGGGTGGCCGCGCCGTTTGCGGCCGTGGGTCCCGCCGAAGCTTCAATGCCCGCCAGTTCGCGCAGCAGGTGCGCCAGCCAGCGGTTGCCGGCCGGGGAGTCCGGCGTCTCCAGGTGCGGGTACGAGAGCACGTAGCGCCCCCGGCCGTAGGTTCCGGTGATGACGGCGGGCCGGCCGGTGAGAAAATGCGGCCGCACGGTGAGGCCGTACAGGTTCTCCCAGTCCACCAGGGTTTCTTCCGGCAGGCGGGCCAGCGCAAGATCGGCCACCCAGAAGTCCGGGCCGAGGCCAGCGTAGCGCGCCAGCACCTCCACGCCGTCGTCCCCGTCGCCCAAGGGCGCGAACTGCGAGGGCCACCACACCTGCGCCAGCAGACCGTTGGCCTGCGGCGGGACCAGGGCGGGGCGCCGGTTCTGCGCGTCGGCCTCGAAATCGAGCCGCACGTCGCCGGAGAGCAGATGCTGCAGGCGTCCGGCAAAGCCCATGCGGCCCCAGGGGCACAGGCCCAGGGAGTCCGCCGGGCGCGGGCCGCTGAGGGCCAGCCCCGCGCCGCCGCAGAAGCCAAGGTATGCTCCGCCGCCGGCCACAAATTCGCGGATGGCGGACAACCCCGCCTCGCCCAGGCGCTGGGTCCGGCCGCGCGCCCAGCCGCCGGGCGCGATGAGCAGGGCGGGGGCGCCATCGTCGTCGGTCCCAGCGGGAGCGCAGCCCCTCCACTTGCCAGCGAGCGCGCCCTCGGCTATGTTAGTTGCGCGCAAAACGCCATGGGGCGCGCCCAGCGCGCGCAAAAAGCGCAGCACAAGCAGCCCCCACAGGTGCGAGTCATCCCATAAGACGAAAACGCGCGTCACAGGCCTCCCAGGGTTTCCCGGCATCCTAGCCGCGCGGGCCCCCTGCTGGCAAGGCCCGCATCGGCGCGCCGATGTTTTGAACGCGCATGGTTTTGAACGCGCATGAAGGAGCCACGATGTCCGAAAATTCCGCCCCCGAGACCCACAACACCGGCCCGGCCAGCGGGGAGACCGCGCTGCCCAAGGGCTACGAGCCCGCCGACGTGGAAGCCCGCTGGGGCAGGCACTGGGAAGAGAACAAGACCTTCACCCCCGATCCGCAGGACGTGCTTTCCGGCAAGAAGGAGCCGTTCTCCATCGTCATTCCGCCGCCCAACGTCACCGGCGCGCTGCACATGGGCCACGCCCTGGACCTGACCGTGCAGGACATTTTGTGCCGTTTCATGCGCCAGCAGGGCAAAAGCGTGCTCTGGGTGCCGGGCACCGACCATGCGGGCATAGCCACCCAGAACGTGGTGGAGCGCCAGCTCAAAAAAGAGGGCAAAAAGCGCGACGACCTTGGGCGCGAAAAATTCATCGAGCGCGTGTGGGACTGGAAGAAGGAATACGGCGACCGCATCCTGAACCAGATCCGTAGCCTGGGCGCGTCAGTCGACTGGGACAGCCTGCGCTTCACCATGGACGAGGGGCTCTCGCGCGCGGTGCGCGAGGTTTTTGTGCGCCTGTACGGCGAGGGCCTCATCTACAAGGGCAACTACATCGTCAACTGGTGCAACCGCTGCCACACCGCCCTGGCCGATGACGAAGTGGAGCACGCCCCCAAGAAGGGTAAGCTCTATCGCATCCGCTACGCATTCGCCGGCGGCCCGCTGCCCGACGGCACGGCGGAGCTCATTGTGGCCACCACGCGGCCCGAGACCCTGCTCGGCGACGTGGCCGTGGCCGTGCACCCGGAGGACGAGCGTTACGCCAATGCCGTGGGCCGCAAGGTCATTCTGCCCATCGTCGGCACGGAGCTGCCCGTCATCGCGGATGCCTACGTGGACCGCGAGTTCGGCACCGGCTGCCTCAAAATCACCCCGGCCCACGACATGAACGACTGGGCGCTCTCCAAAAAGCACAACCTGCCCGTCATCACGGTCATCGACGACCGCGGCTTCATGAACGAGAACGCGCCGGCAGCCTACCGGGGCATGCCCAGCGCCGCCTGCCGCGAGAAGATAGTGGCCGACCTGGACGCCGCCGGGCTGCTGGTGGACGTGACCGACCACGACCACAGCGTGGGCGAGTGCTACCGCTGCAAGTCCGTCATCGAGCCCCATGTCTCCGAGCAGTGGTTCGTGAAGGTGGCCCCGCTGGCCAAGGCCGCGCGCGAGGCCGTGCCCGCGCAGACGCAGATTTTTCCTCCCAACTGGGAGAAAACCTACTTCGAGTGGCTTGACAACATCCGCGACTGGTGCATTAGCCGGCAGATTTGGTGGGGGCACCGCATTCCCGCCTGGACCTGCGAGGCCTGCGGCGAAATGATCGTGCAGGCGGAGGACCCGGCCGACCTGGCGCACGGCTGCCCCAAGTGCGGCGGCGCGCTGAAGCAGGAGGACGACGTGCTGGACACCTGGTTCAGCTCCGCCCTGTGGCCGTTCTCCACCATGGGCTGGCCCGGCGAGAAGGGCAAGCCCGCGCCCAAGCTGCAAGCCTACTATCCCACCAGCGTGCTCGTCACCGGCTTTGACATCATCTTCTTCTGGGTGGCGCGCATGATGATGATGGGCATTCACTTCATGGGCGAGGTGCCCTTCAAACACGTGTATCTGCATGCCCTTGTGCGCGACGAGCAGGGCAAGAAGATGAGCAAGTCCACGGGCAACGCCATCGACCCCCTGGCCATGACGGCCAAGTACGGCACCGACGCCCTGCGCTTCACCCTGGCCTCCTTCGCCGCCATGGGCCGCGACATCAAGTTGAGCGAAAAGCGCATTGAGGGCTACCGCCACTTCGTGAACAAGATTTGGAACAGCGCGCGGTTCGCCCTCATGAATCTGCCCGGCGAGCCCAAGGCGACCCTGGTCGAGGCTATGGGGGCGACGCAAGACGCCCCGCTGGCCAACCGCTGGATTCTGCACCGCCTGGAGGAAGTGAAGGACGAGGTGGAGAGCGCCTCCCTCGAATACCGCTTCAACGACATCGCGCAGAGCCTGTACCGGTTCATTTGGAACGAGTTCTGCGACTGGTACGTGGAGATGGCCAAGGCGGACCTGTACGGCCCGGAGGGCCCGGCCAAGGAGGCCACCCGCCGCGTGCTGCTCACCGTGCTTTCCGAAACCATGGTGCTGCTGCACCCGGTTATGCCTTTTGTGACGCAGGAGATTTGGAGCGTGCTGCCCGGCATTCCCGCCGAGAATGACGGCAAGGAGCTGGCGCTGGCCCCCTACCCCGTGCGCCGCCCCCAGTGCCGCGACGAGCAGGCCGCGCGCGACATGGCCTTCTTCCAGGGCGTTGTGGGCAGCGTGCGCACCATCCGCACGGAGCTCACCATCGACCCCGCCAAGAAGCTGCCGCTGATTGTGGACACCGCCGACGCCATGGATTCCGCCCAGGCCGTGCTGAACGCCAACGCGCACCTCATCGCCCAGCTGGCCCGCATCGAATCGGCGGACATAGGCCCCGGCAAGACCGGCCCCCGCGCCAGCGGCACGGCGGTTGTGGAGGGCGCGCGCCTCTTTGTGCCCCTTAAGGGCATTGTGGACTTTGGAGCCGAGGTGGCCCGGCTGGACAAGGAGCTGGGCAAGTTGGACAAGCAGCTCACGGCGCTTCGGGGCAAGCTCGCCGCGCCCGGTTTCGCCGGCCACGCCCCGGCGGATATCGTGGCCGCGGAGAACGAGAAGCTGGCCGGCCTTGTCGACGCCCGCGCCAAGCTGGCCGAGCTTCAGGAGCGCCTCAAGGGTGCGCTGGCGGAGGGGTAGCCTCGTGCCGGACATCGTCCTGCGTCCCTGCGCCCCGGCCGACGAGCCGCGCATGGCGGACATCGTGTGCGACGCCGCGCGGGCCTACAAGGGCGTCATTCCGGCGGACCGCTACCACGAGCCCTACATGCCGCTGGCCGAGCTGCGCGGCGAAATCGCCGCTGGCGTGCGCTTTTGCGGGGCCGTGAATGCGGCCGTGAATGCGGCCGAAGCCGGCGGGTTTGCCAATGGACTGGCCGGCGAACTCGTCGGCGTCATGGGCATTCAGGACGTGGACAACGACGACCCGCGCGGCATCGGCGACGTGACGCTCATTCGTCACGCCTACGTGGAGACCGTGCGGCGCGGGCAGGGCATCGGCGGGCGGCTGCTGGAGCATCTGACCAGCCGGACATCGCGGCCCATGCTCATTGGCACCTGGGCCGCTGCGGACTGGGCCGTGCGCTTTTATGAGAAGCACGGCTTTGTGCGGACCACGACTGCGGAGAAGGAAACGCTCCTGCGGATTTACTGGAACATTCCCGAGCGGCAGGTGGAGACCAGCGTGGTGCTGGCCGACGCGGCCGCCCTGGCGCTGTTGCGCCCCATCCCCAATGGGAGGCCGGCATGAAAAAGGTCAGCGCGGCGGAGCAGTTCGCCAGCATCGAGGGCTTCTGGAATCCGCGCCAGGTGGGCGAGCTCAATGGCCAGCTCGTCAAGTTCGTGCGGTTGAAAGGCCAGTTCGAGTGGCACAAGCATACGGACGAGGACGAGATGTTTTTCGTCCTTGAGGGCCGCCTCACCATCAGGCTGCGTGACGAGGACATCATCCTCGGCCCCGGCGAATTCTTCATCATCCCGCGCGGGGTGGAGCACATGCCCGTCTGCGAGGACGAATGCCGCGTGATGCTTTTTGAGCCCGCCGCCACCAAACAATACGGCGACTAGGAGACCTTTATGTCCACAGTGTACCTCATCGGCGCGGGCCCCGGCGACCCCGGCCTGCTCACCATCCGGGCCAAGGAGCTTATCGAGACCTGCGACGTGGTGGTCTACGACTACCTCGCCAACAAGGAGTTCCTCAAATACGCCAAGGCCGACTCCGAGATCATCTACGTGGGCAAAAAGGGCGGCGACCACACCCTGCCCCAGGACCAGATCAATCAGCTCATCATCGACAAGGCCAAGGCCGGCAAGAGCGTGGCGCGCCTCAAGGGCGGCGATCCGTACGTCTTCGGCCGCGGCGGCGAGGAGGCCGAGGAGCTCGTGGCCGCCGGCGTGCCCTTCGAGGTCGTGCCCGGCGTCACCGCCGGGGTGGCCGCGCCGGCCTATGCCGGCATCCCCGTCACCCACCGCGATTTTACCACAAGCGTGTGCTTCATCACCGGGCACGAGGACCCCACCAAGGAAGAGAGCGGCCACAACTGGGAGGTCTACGCCAAAAGCAACAGCACGCTGGTGTTCTACATGGGCGTCAAAAACCTGCCCATGATCGCCGGCCGGCTCATGGCTGGCGGCCGCGACAGGAACACCCCCGTGGCGCTTGTGCGCTGGGGCACCCGCAGCGAGCAGCAGTCCATGGTGAGCACCCTGGAGCATGTGGCCGCCGACGCCGAGAAGCGCCGGTTCGCCGCGCCCAGTATCATCATCGTGGGCGGCGTGTGCGGTTTGCACGACAAGCTTGCCTGGTTCGAGAAGAAGCCCCTGCTCGGACGTGGCGTCGTCGTCACCCGCGCCCGCGAGCAGGCCAGCGAACTGGCCGACGTGCTCAAACAGATGGGCGCCCGAGTTTACGAATTCCCCACCATCAGCGTGGAGCCGCTGGACGACTACGCCGAGGTCGAGCAGGCCATTCTCGGCCTGGGCGCGGTGGACTGGCTTGTGTTCACCTCGGTCAATGGCGTCAAGCACTTCTGGCGTCAGCTGGGCGAAATCGGCTTGGACACCCGCGCCCTCGGCGGGTGCAGCGTCGCCGCCATAGGCCCCGCCACCGCCGAAGCGCTTGAAAAACGCGGCGTCACGCCTGATTTTGTCCCCGCCAAGTACGTGGCCGAGGATGTGGTGGCCGGACTGCTGGCCCTGGGCGTGGCCGGCAAGAACGTGCTCATTCCGCGCGCCAAGGTCGCCCGCGAGGTGCTGCCCGAACAGCTCGCCAAGGCCGGGGCCAACGTGCGCGTGCTGCCCGTCTATGAAACGCGCCTCGCCCAGCAGGACCCGGCGGAGATTGTTGACGCTTTGGAAAAAGGCAGGATTCAGGCCATCACCTTCGCCAGCTCCAGCACCGTGGAGAACTTTTTCACCCTGCTTACGCCGGAGACCTTGAAAAAGCACCCGGAGGTCAAGATCGCCTGCATCGGGCCCGTCACCGCCAAGACCCTTGAACGCTTCGGCTTCGC
>MNUQ01000109.1:0-11527 GCA_001871085.1 Desulfovibrionaceae bacterium CG1_02_65_16 | reverse complement strand
GTACACCATACCCGCCCTGGCCGAGGCGCTGGGCAAGGGGCTGTAGAAAAGAGGTCCCGGCTCGCCCTTTCAATTGCACCGTTGGGAGCAACCGCAGCGTCCGCGCGTTCAGTGGCGGCGGCTGCGGAATTGCGCATTTTTGAATAGATAATATCAGTAATTACTTTGTAAACATATTAGCGTAACAAATAGATGCCCCCTGTGGCTGCTGGTGATTTCCACAAGTGGGCCACCCCATTTTGCATCAGGAGGATCGAATGCAGTTCAAAAGCATCAGGACGACAATCGCCATCATTGTGGGCATTGTCGTCTTTTTGATTCTTTCAACTCTTGTCTTCTTCGTGTCCCGCTCGATGTATTTCGAGAGCATCGCCTCGAAGCAGCATGAGATGGAGCTTAATGTCGCCACCCTCGCCAAGTCGGCGGAATCCTTCGGGGCGCAGCAAATGGAGAAGGTGCGCGGCGCGTCGAATTCGCCAGCCTTGCGCAGCGTTCTGCTCACCGGGGCGGAAAATCCCACGGCGGCGGAAATCATCACGGCCCTTTCGCTCTCCTCGCAGGACGTGAACACGTTCTATCTGTTCGACAAGCAGGGGAGGCAGGTCATTTCAAGGGCTCAGGGAAAAACCGCGAAGCTTAACGACTTGATGATGCGGCCCTACATCAAGGACGCCCTTGATGGAAAGGAAGGCTACTCCAGTCTCGCCACCAAGAGCATCGCCACGGGCAAGCTCATCGTGAGCGTGACAGCGCCGGTCCGCGACGAATCCGGGCAGGTCATCGGCGGCGTGGGCATGTCCTACACGCTGGACAAGCTCATTGCCGACTTCATCACGGGCACGAGAATGGGCAAGACCGGGCATCCGTTCATCCTTTCGTCCAAGGGCGTGGTCACCGGCCACATCGATCCCGCGATGCTGCTCAAGGACGTGTCCAAGGAGCCGGATGTGGCCCCGCTGCTTTCCGCGCCAAAGGGGTTTGGCGCCTTCAATAATGCGGGGAAGAAGCAGATGGTCGCCTGGACCAACGTGCCGGGCTGGGACTGGATCATGGCCATGTCCATGGACATGACGGAGATTGAGGCCCAGGCCACCGAGCAGCGCAACATGATGATCATGCTTGGCCTCCTCGCCATTGTCAGCCTCACGGGCGTCACGCTGTTCGCTTTGGAGAAGATAGTCGTCAGGCCGCTCAAGCAATTGGAGGGCTTCGCCTCCGAGGTGGCCGCAGGCAATCTGGACAAGAGCCTTCATCTGGCTTTGGACAACGAGATAGGGAAACTTGCGGACAGCCTGCGCACCATGATCTCCAGCCTGAAGAGCAAAATCGGCGAGGCCGAGGAGAAAACCCGTCTCGCCGGGGAGGAGTCCGCCCGCGCAGCCCAGGCCACAACCCAGGCGGAGGAGGCCCGCAGAATGGCGGAAAACGCCAAGAGCGAGGGCATGCTGGCCGCCGCCGAAAAGCTGGAAACCATCGTCGGCGCGGTGTCCCATGCGTCCACGGGCCTCTCGGATGAGATCAGCGCCTCAAGCCAGGGGGCGGAGCGCCAAGCCATGCGCGTTACCGAGACCGCCACCGCCATGGAGGAAATGAACGCCACCGTGCTTGAAGTGGCTCAAAACGCCTCCCACGCGGCGGATGTGACCGAGAAAGCCCGGAGCAAGGCCCAGGAAGGCGAAAGCATCGTGAACAAGGTCATGCTCGGCATGGATGGCGTGCAGAAGCAGACCCGCCAGCTCAAGGTCGATATGGGCGCCCTGGGAACGCAGGCCGAGGACATCGGCCGCATTATGACCGTCATCACCGACATCGCCGACCAGACCAATCTGCTGGCGCTCAACGCCGCCATTGAGGCCGCGCGCGCCGGCGACGCCGGCCGAGGATTCGCCGTGGTGGCCGATGAGGTGCGCAAGCTGGCCGAAAAGACCATGGCCGCCACCAAGGAAGTGGGCGACGCCATTGGCGTCATCCAGCACAGCACCAGATCCAACGTGGAGGGCGTGGAGAAATCCGTTCAGCTCATTGAGGAGGCCACGGGGTTCTCCGACCAGTCCGGCAAGACCCTTAAGGAAATTGTGGCGCTTGTGGACACCGCCTCGGACCAGGTGCGCTCCATCGCCACCGCCAGCGAGGAGCAAAGCGCCGCCAGCGAGGAGATCAGCCGCTCCATCGAACAGGTCAGCACCATTTCCAACGACACCTCCCGCGCCATGCGCGAGGCGTCGACCGGGGTGGGCGAACTGGCCCGTCAAGCCCAGTCGCTGACCACGCTTATTGCCCAGCTGCGCCAAGAAGCCAGCGGCAAGCGTTAGCGCCGCGGGCGCACAGGAGCAAGAGGCCCCTCGGGATTCAGCAGCCCCGGGCCCCGCAGGCCCAAAAAAGAGCCCCGGACGCGCAGGCGCGCCCGGGGCTCTTGCATGTGGCGGAGGGGGGCTCTAGTAGCCGACGGTGAAGCGTTGGCGCACATGCGCGGGCTTCTCCACCTCGTCGGCGAAGGCGATGGCGTAATCCTCCATGGAGATGCGCGAGCCCTGCGCATTGGTCAACAGCTGGTCCCCGCCAAGGCGGAACACGCCCGTCCGCTCGCCCGGCTCGAACAACGCCGAGGGCGAGAGGAACGTCCAGTCGAGATCGTCCACGCCCTTGAGCAGCTCCAGGAACTCCGCGCCCTTGGCGGCTTCCGGTTTGTACTCGGGCGGGAAGTCGGGGCTGTCGATGAGCCGCAGGCCCGGCGCGACCTCCAGGCTGCCCGCGCCGCCGACCACCAGATAGCGCTTCACGCCCGAGGCCCGCACTGCCGCAATCAGCAGTCCGGGGTCGCTGGCGGTGAAGAACACCGCGCTGACCACGGCGTCGTGCCCGCGCAGCAGCGCGGCCAGGCCGTCCTTGTCGAAAACATCGCCGCGCACGGCCGTGACGTTCGGCAGTTGGGCTATTTTGTCCGGGTGGCGGGCAATGCCGGTGACGCGATGCCCCCGGTTGACAAGCTCCTTGAGAATGCGGGAGCCGACTCTGCCGGAAGCGCCGATGAGAGCGATGGTCGCCATGGGGAATCTCCTTGGTATATGTTATGGACATGGTCCACGTTTAAGACCACAATACGCCATTGCCCGTGGGGCGCAAGAAGTCACTGCCGGCTGATCAGGTCATGCGCCTGTGACCGGCGCGGCGACCGGCCGCCGGAAATAGCACAATGACGAAAAGAAGATGCTGGAAGGTGCGGAAATGAAGGGAAAAGATGAATTCGCGTTCGAGCAGCCCTGTCCGATTCGGGATATTCTCGACCGCATTGGCGACCAGTGGAGCCTGCTTGTGCTGGATGCGCTGGACGGGCGCACCCGGCGGTTCAATGAGCTGCTGCGCGACATCGGCGACATATCAAAGCAGATGTTGTCCAAAACCCTCAAGCGGCTGGAGCAGGACGGCTTTGTCCGGCGCACGCTTTACGCCCAGGTGCCGCTGCGGGTCGAATACGCGCTCACGGATTTGGGGCGCTCGTTCCTGGGGCCTCTCCAGGGGCTGGTTTGCTGGGCCGACGCGCACCACAAGGCCATTGTGCTGGCGCGCCGCCGCTACGCGAATGGGGGCGACGCGCTGGCGGACGCGGTCCTGTGATCCCGGCCAAAGGCGCGCGGCCGGCGCGGGCGTCTATTTCTCGATGGTGACGTGGATGAGTTTGAACACGTCAGAACGATAGCCGGGCTCCGGCTTGCGGATTTTGATGACGATGTCGCACTCGCCCTGCGCAAGGGTGGTGAAGGCGTAGCGCATGCGCTTGCCGCCCTCGAAAGGCTCGATGCCGTCGAGGCGCAGCAGCGCGGGGTCGAAGGAGGTTCCGGCGAAAAGGTAGCCGCTGATGCCGGGGTCGCGCATGTCGAGGGTGAGGGTGCGGCCGACGTTTATGGTCACCTCGTGGCGTTGCTCGCCGTCGAGGCGCATGTTCTCGTTGGGCGAGCCGCCGAGCAGGCGCGGCACATGGCTGCATGCGGCGAGAGCCAGGCACAAAGCCAGGCAGAGCAGGGTGGAAGGAAACAGCGGGCGGCGTATGGCGGTGCGCATGGGGGGCGACTCCGGCGTGTGGGTGGTGGGCGCAAGGGGCGGTGTATCCTGGCGCCTGCCGGCTTGCAAGCCCGCCCGCGCAGGAGGGCCGCGAGAGGTGGGGGGCCGGTTGCCCGGCCCCCGTCTGGCGAGTGGATCGAGAGGAGTGATGAGAGGGGAGTGGAGAGGAGGAGAACGGTTATCGGTTAGTTCTGCGGGCGCATTTGCGCTTCAAGCCAGTTACGCACCTCGGTGTTGGGCGGGTACACGCCCTTGAGGTGGCCGACGGAATCCAAAAATTGGCTCCCAATATCTTCCGGCAGCTCCAACTCGGCCAGTTCGCGGGCCTCCTCGGAATTGCGGCTCACCAGAATGGCCTTGGGCTTGTTGTCCCAGGTGTAGATGACGAAATAGTTGCTGAAGTCCGCCTTGGAGCGCACGGGCTGCCGCTCTGCCCGCCAGGAGTTGTTGCCCCATTCCAGGTACAGGGTCACGGCGTCCCACGGGGTCATGGTCCAGTCGATTTCAAGGTCGCGGTAGTTTTGCAGGCTGCCCATAGAATCCTCCTTGCGTGTGCATAAAATAGTAATCTTTACTATCAAGATGTCAACCACCTTGGTCCGATTTTTTTCCGGGTGCGGGCCTTGCGCGGTGTGCTATGCTGTGCGCCGGGTTTGACGCACCGGGCCGCATGTGCAAAAAAAACCTGTTTTTCGGCCAACACGCAACCACGCGCGGCAAAACGCCTGGCGAACGCCGCCGCAAATACGCCAATGGAGATGCCCCCCAATGGAAACGCCCTTGCTGAAAATGATGGATCTGCTGCCCAAGGAAGCCTGGGCCAAGCTGGAGCAGGATATTCACGAAAAATTCGGCGTGAACGCCCACGCGTATGACGCCACCGGTTCGCCCTTCACCGGGCATGTGACCTGGGGCAACCGCCTGTGCCCGGCCCTGCGCGAGCACAAGGGCGCGGTTTCCGCCATTTGCGCCCCCACCAACCAGGCGCTGGGCATGCAGGTGCGCCAAACGCGGCAAAGCGCCGTTGAGGACTGCGACGCCGGGCTCATGGTCATTTGCGCGCCGGTGTTCGTGGGCGACCAGTTCGTGGGCATGGTGGGCGGCTGCGGCGGCCTGCGCGACGGCGCGGAGCCCGAGAGCTTCCTCGTCGAGAAGTCCACCGGATTGACCGAGGACGCTGTGGCGGAGCTTTGCGTCGGCATGCGCCCCTACACCGAGGACGAGGCCCAGGCCATCGCCCGGTTCGTCGAAGGCCGCGTGGCGGAGATTGTGAAGGATTACGAGGCGCGCCAGGGCAAGTAGCCGGGCGCGGACGGAGTTTGTCCAAGGAGGAAGTCATGCGTGAGAACATCGTCGTCATCGGGGCCGTGGCCTTGGGGCCCAAGGCCGCCTGCCGCTGCAAACGCCTCAATCCGGAGGCCCGCGTGGTCATGCTCGACCGTGGAAGCCGCATCTCCTATGGCGGCTGCGGCATTCCGTACTATGTCTCCGGCGACGTGAGCGACGCCGACGAGTTGCAGTCCACCTCCTTCCACATGCTGCGCGACGCGCCGTTCTTCCGCGACATCAAGGGCGTGGAGGCGCGCCCCCGCACCGAGGCGCTGTCCATCGACCGCGCGAAAAAGACTGTGCTGGCGCGCAACCTGGACACCGGGGCCGAGGAGACCCTGCCCTACGACAAGCTTGTGCTGGCCACGGGCAGCACCCCGCGCACGCTGCCCATTCCCGGCGCGGACCTGCCCGGCGTGTTCGCCGTGGCCGATCTGGACGCGGCGGTGGCCATCCGCGCGCAGCTCACAGCCGGGGCCGTCGGCCGCGCGGTTGTGGTGGGCGCGGGCTTCATTGGCCTGGAAATGGCCGTGGCCCTGGCCGACATGTGGGGCACGGAGACCTCCGTGGTCGAATACGCGGCCAGCGTGCTGCCCACGGTGCTCTCCCCTGGGCTGGCCGCCATGATGGAGCGCCACCTGCGGGAAAAGGACATCGCCTTCCGCCTGGGCGCGCAGGTCACGCGCATCGAAGGGGAAGGCAAGGTCGAACGCGTGGTGGTTGGCACCGACGCGGGCGAGGAGGTCATCGAGACCGACCTCGTCATCCTGTCCGTGGGGGTGACGCCGAACACCGCGCTGGCCAGGGCGGCCGGGCTGGCCGTTTCGCCGCGCGGCGGGCTGGTGGTCGACGAGCGCATGCGCACGTCCGATCCCGACATTTTCGCCGGGGGCGACTGCGCGGAGATCACCAATCTCGTGACCGGGCAGCCGTTTTTTTTGCCGCTGGGCTCGCTGGCCAACCGGCAGGGCCGCGTCATCGGCGACAATCTGTGCGGCATTCCCTCGCGTTTTCCCGGCGCGGCAGGGGCGTGGTGCGTCAAGCTCTTTGAGCAGAACGCCTCCGGGGTGGGCCTCACCCTCGAGGCCGCGGCCCGCGCGGGCTTCGACGCCTTCTCCGTCATCGTCAGCCAGTTCGACCGTGCGCACTTCTACCCGGACAAGGCCTTCATGTTCCTTGAGCTGGTGGCGGAGCGCGGCACCGGCCGCGTGCTGGGCGCGCAGGGCGTGTGCGAAATGGGCGACGCGCTGGTGGGGCGCATCGGGGCCATTTCGGCCCTCATGCCGCACCATCCCACGGTGGAGGAGCTGTCGCTCTTGGAGCTGCCGTACTCGCCGCCGTTCAACTCGGCCATGGACATTGTGAACGTGCTGGGCAACGTGGGCGGCAACGTGCTGGACGGCCGCAACAAGAGCATCGACCCGCCGACCTTCGCCAGGCTTTTCGCCGGGGGCGACGGCGCGGAGACGTTTTTCCTCGACTGCCGCGAGCGGCCCAACGCCGAGCCCTTCCTTAAGGCCTACCCCGGCGTGTGGCACAACATTCCGCAGGGGCAGCTGGCCGGGCGGCTGGCCGAGGTCCCGCGCGACCGCAAGATCGTGCTGGTGTGCAACTCGGGCGCGCGCTCCTACGAAGCGTATGTCATTCTCGCCCACGCGGGCTATACGGATGTGGTCAACGTGGCGGGCGGTATGGCCACCCTGCACAAGGCCGGGGCTGATCCAAAGGTGTAGCCCCCAAGTATAGCCCCAAAAGTGTAGCCGCAAGGGGTACCCTCAAGGTCTGGCCCAAAGGTGTATTCCCAAGGTCTGGCGCTCAGGCCGGGCCGTTTTGCGTTTTTTCAGAATCCGGCGTCAGCAATCGCGCCAGCGAGGAGCATTCCCCCCATGCCCAGAATCTTCACCCTCGACATCGCCATCACCGAGCCGGACATCGACATCCAGGGCCATGTGAACAACACGCGCTACGTGGCCTGGATGCAGGACGTGGCCGTGGCCCACAGCGCGGCGCAGGGCTGGCCCATGACGCGCTATGTTGAGGAGGGCGCGGGCTGGGTGGTGCGGCAGCACACCATCACGTACAAGCGGCCGTGCTTTTTGGGCGAGAGGATTACCGCCTGCACGTGGATATCGAGCTTCGCCCACCGGCAGAGCGCGCGCAAATACCTGTTCTGGCGCGCGGCCGACCGCGTGGTGCTGGCCGAGGCGGAAACCCAGTGGGTGTTCATCAACCTCAGCACCGGCCGGCCCTTCAAGGTGCCCGACACCCTGCGCGACGCGTTTGAGGTCGTCGAGGACGCGGGCGAGGCGCTGAAGGTGCTGGAGGGGCAGAGGGTATTGCTCTAGTGCCATGCTCAATGTATGCAAAAAGAAATTTTATTAAAATGGGAAGCGAGGTCACTATGAACAACCCGTTCGCGGAAATTAAGCAACAGCTGGCCGCTAAAGGTAAAACTCTCGTCCATCCTTTTTCTGAAGAAAATATTCAAAAGTTATTTGGGCATGAGGCCGCAGAAGATGAAGTTGCGGAAAGACTTAAAGAATATTATTTCAAGAATGACACATATGAGCAAGTCGCAGCTGACCTCAAACTTCGTATACTGGTCGGGCATAAGGGGATCGGGAAGTCTGCGTTGTTTAAGGTAGCTTCTGCGGAAGCCGAAGAGAATGGAATTTTGCCAATTCACATTCAGCCTAATGATATTGTGGATATATCTGATGCTGACGATTTTTTGGGTGCTATTCGTAATTGGCGAGAAGGCTTGTTACGAATTATCGCAGAGAAAATATTCGAAAGCTTTACCGGGTCTATACCAGACAATTTCACGAGATTCAAAATTCCAGCTGCTAAGCTTGTTGCCTCGGCACTTGAGGCACTTGAAGCTCTGCCCACGGGGAAAATAGGTAAGAGGATCGTTTATAACAATTTCTTAAAAAACAAACGAGTTGATGTTTATATCGATGATCTTGATCGAGGATGGCATGGAACAACAAGAGACATAAACCGGATATCGGCTCTCCTTAATGCCGTTCGGGATATCAGCAATGATTCAACCAATGTTCATTTCAAAGTTGCACTGCGCTCAGATGTGTATTTTTTGGTCCGCACTTCCGACGAATCAACGGATAAGATTGAGGGGTCAGTTGTCTGGTATTCTTGGACAAATAATGAAATTTTGGCGCTCCTTGCAAAACGCGTTGAAACATTTTTTAAACGAACAGTATCTGAAACTGAGCTCATTTCTCTGCACCAAGAAAAGATTGCTCAATACCTTAAACCGGTAATGACATTGACTTTTGATGGGATAGGCAAGTGGCACAATGCACCAATTTATAGAATTTTAACATCTCTTATTAGAAAGCGACCTCGTGATCTTGTAAAACTTTGTACACTTGCGGCAAGAAATGCAAAAAAGAGAAACAAAGTAAAGATTGAGACAACCGATTTCCAGTCTGTTTTTGAAACGTATTCTCTTGAAAGAATTCAAGATACGATTAATGAATTCCGTTCTGAATTGCCAGAAATTAATAGACTTCTTTTTCTATTTAAACCCTCTGTTAAAAAGTCAAAAAAATTTGCAGATTCCTATGTTTTCGAAACGACAGCGATCCTCACAAAGATCAGAAATTCTATCGGTCAGACACCATATTATTTTACATGCGACCCAAACAAGCCAGCGACAGAGCATGAGTTACTCCATTTCCTTTATAAGATTAATTTTTTGACAGGGCGGAGAAAAAACAAGAACGAGATTACTGTCAGAAAGTACTTTGAAGAAAATAAGTACATTACTAGTCGGTACGCAGATTTTGGATTTTCTTGGGAAGTTCATCCCGCATATCGGTGGGCATTAGAGCCAGACGACATTGATGTGATTTACCAAAAGCTCGATTTGCTAGATTCAGAATAGTGTTTGAGAAGAGTAAGAAATTGACTCCCCACCCCTTCCCGGTGCACAAACGCCCTCGCGGCGCAAGCCGTTAAGGGAGCGTTAATCGCATGACCACTGACCAGAAAACCGCCGCCAGCCAGCCCACGGCTGCCCTTCCCATCGGCGTGTTCGATTCCGGCGTGGGCGGGCTGACCGTGTTGCGCGCGCTGAAACAAGCGCTGCCGCACGAGGATTTTCTCTACCTGGGCGACACCGCCCGCCTGCCCTACGGCACCAAAAGCGGCGCAACCGTGGCCCGCTACGCCCTGCAAACCACCCGCGTGCTGGTGGAGCAGGGCGTCAAGCTGCTCGTCATCGCTTGCAACACCGCCTCCTCCGTGGCGCTGCCCGGCCTGGCCCAGGCCTATCCCGGCCTGCCCGTCATCGGCGTCATAGAGCCTGGCGCGCGCGCCTGCTGCGAGCACGCGCCCCACGGCCGCATCGCCGTCATCGCCACGCGCGGCACCGTGCGCGGCGCCGCCTACCAAACCGCCATTCTGCGCCTGCGCCCGCAGGCCACCATCGCCACCCGGCCCACGCAGCTTTTTGTCGCCATGGCCGAGGAGGGCTGGGTGGACGGCCCCGAGGTGGAGGCCGTGGCCGAGCGCTATTTGACCCCCCTCATGGCCGAGTTCCCCGGCGGCAAGCCCGACTGCCTGGTACTGGGCTGCACGCATTTCCCGGTGTTGGCTCCGGCTATCCGGAAGGTGCTGCCCGAGGGCGTGTGTCTGGTGGACTCCGCCGAGACCACGGCCGAGTGCGTCGTCAAGGAGCTGGCCGAGCGCGGCCTGCAAAAGCCCGCCGGCGCGCCGGGCGATGTTTTGGCCGGCGGCAAGGGCGAGGGCCGCGTGCGCTTTTTCGCCACCGACGATCCCGAGCGCTTCGCCAGCGTGGGCGAAATCTTCCTCGGCCAGCCGCTTTCGCCCGGCGAGGTCACCCTTATCGACCTCTGACGGGAGACCGGCCGTACCGCCGACGCGGCCTCGCAACGGCGTTGCCCCCTGGACATCGCCGCGCAACACGGGCATTCTGCCGCCGGCAGCCAACCCCCCAAAGGATCCCGAGCGATCATCGGAGGACCCATGCTTCGTTTGCACGGCCTGCGTCACGAGAGCTTTGAGAAGGAAGGCGAAATCGCCGTCTGGGCGCGGGAGCACGGCCACACCCTCACCCATACCGACCTGTGGAACGGCGAAACCCCGCCCGCCCTCGATACGTTCGATTTCCTCATCGTCATGGGCGGGCCCATGAACATCTACGAAGAGGACAAATTCCCCTGGCTGGCCGTGGAGAAGCGCTTTCTCAAGGCCAGCATGGAGGCCGGCAAGCGCATTCTGGGCGTGTGCCTGGGCGCGCAGCTCCTGGCCGATGTTCTTGGGGGGGCTGTCACCCCGGGCAAGCACCGCGAGATAGGCTGGCATGAGGTGACAGCCGGGCCCGACGCCGCCAAAAGCCGCGTTTTCGCCGGTCTGCCGCAGTCCTATTCGGCTTTCCACTGGCATGGCGACACCTTCGCCATTCCGTCGCGCGCGTTGTGGACCGCCAAAAGCGAGGCCTGCGCGCATCAGGCCTTCAGCGCCTGCGCCGACCGCGTCGTTGGCTTGCAGTTCCACCTGGAGACCAACGCCGAAAGTCTGGCCGCCTTGGCCAAGGGCTGCGCAAGCGAGGTCACTGTGGACCCCGTGGCCCACCCCTACGTGCAGTCCATTGACGACATGACCGCCCGGCCCGAGCGCCTGGCCGCTCTGCGCCGGCTGCTCGACCACATTCTGGACAACATGGCCGCGCTGGGATAAACCCGCCCCCCGCCCAAGCCGCCAAACCGCAACATCTCCCAGGGAGGAGCACATGGCCGAAACGGTAGAGGAATTGACCATCAGCTACGAAGAGGACGGCGTCGTCGTCACCGACGAACTCGACAAGGTCATCCTGTCCAAGGGCGCGTGGGCCACCGTGCTCTACAAGTACCGCTCCTGGGACAAGGCCAAGAACGGCTACGGCCCTGTCGCCTTCACCATCCGCCGCTATCGCAAGCAGAACGGCGAGTACAAGCAGCAGAGCAAGTTCACCATTTCCAGCGAGGACCAGGCGCGTAAGATCATTGGCGCGCTGGAAGGCTGGATCGGGAAGAACTAGCGGAAGATACAGCAAAGACGCACCGGCGGCCGGGGACCCATCGGGTTTAATTCCCCGCCCCGCAGAGCAAAG
>MNUQ01000110.1:16181-16975 GCA_001871085.1 Desulfovibrionaceae bacterium CG1_02_65_16 | reverse complement strand
CGAGCTACCGCTCACCCCACCCGTCTCACTTTATGACTGTCTGGAATGAAAACGATTTCAACGACACCGGCGACAAAACCCCTATGAAAGCCTTTGGAAGGGGGGGGGGCCGGGGGGAGAACCTTTCCCCGGAAAGGTTTCCCCCCGATTCGGCTTTCGCAATGCCGGCCAAGCCGGCTCAAGACCTAGCTGTCCCGCTGGCGCCGCTTTCTGTCCGCGCGGTTCTTCATGGTCACGCCTGCGAGGCAGCCGCACAAGAGCCCCAGGCCCAGCATGCGGCCCATGTCCACGCCGGGGATGAGCCAGCCGGCGATGACCCCGAGGGACCCGCCGATGATGATGCCCCGCGCCAGATGGTTCAACGTGCCGGCGAAGCGCTTGTCCTCAACCGAAAGCCCTTCGTCCAGCCCGGCCTTCAGGGCCGCCTCTTCCTTGCGGTCGCGTTTGGCCTGCTTGCCCATGAATCCTCCCTGACGTTGCGGCGTGTCTGTTGCTGTTGATGCCGGCGGCATAGAACCACAAATCCGCGCGCCGCTCAAGCCCTGGCGACAATTCTTACCTGAACGGCCGGAGATTGCGCCCCGCTACTTGACATTGGTTTTCAATTTCACTACTTCTCTTCGTGACGGCGCAGGCCCGCGTGGGCGCGCCAAAATCAAGGAGTTGAATATCATGTGGCAGAACATCATTGTGTTTTTCATCGTGGTCCTGGCGGGGGGGCTCACCCTCTGGCGTTTTTCCCAAAAGTTCACCGGCAAATCCTCCTGCTGCGGCGGGGGATGCACTTGCCAGGG
>MNUQ01000110.1:11548-16173 GCA_001871085.1 Desulfovibrionaceae bacterium CG1_02_65_16 | reverse complement strand
TACGGACGGCTGTTCGGGAGGCTTGGGCGCGGGCGGCAAGCCGATCCAGCCAGGCTCCGCCCACAAGGGCGGCTCAAGCTGCTGTCATTCGTCCTGATCCGCTGATTCCCGGCATCACCGAACCCCATCGACAGAGCAAGGAGACACCATGGATTCGTGCATCACGCTGCGCCGCGCGCAGGTCAATCAGAAATTGCGCATCTGCTCCATTGACGCCCAGGGCGAACTGGGCCGCAGGATACGGGACATGGGGATCATCCCCGGTGCCGAGCTGACCGTGGTGGGCAAGGCTCCGCTCAAGGACCCCGTGGCCCTGCGCCTGCGGGATTTCACCCTGACACTGCGCAACAGCGAGGCCGACCACATCGTCGTCGAGCCCGCGGAGTAGACCCCATGGCCGAAACAACGCTGACCATAGGTCTTGCCGGCAACCCCAATTGCGGCAAGACCACGATGTTCAACGCCCTTACAGGAGCCCACCAGCATGTGGGCAACTGGCCGGGCGTCACCGTTGAAAAAAAATCCGGCAAAATCCACCAGGGCGAAATGACCCTGGACATTGTGGACCTGCCCGGCACCTATTCGCTCACCGCCTACTCGGAGGAGGAGAAGGCGGCGCGCAACTTCCTCACCGACGACAACCCCCATGTCGTCATCAATGTGCTGAACGCCGACTGTCTGGAGCGCAACCTCTACCTCGCCATCCAGATCATGGAGCTTGGCGTGCCAATTGTGCTGGCGCTGAACATGATGGACGAGGTGCGCAAGGCCGGCAAGGACATCGACGTGCCACTGCTCACCAAACTCATGGGCTGCCCGGCGGTGGAGACCGTGGCCCGGCAGGGCAAGGGCAAGCACGAGCTTCTCGACGAGGCCATCCGCACCGCCACCGCAAAAAACGGCCACGCGGAGCCCTTGCGCATCACCTACGGCCCGGACCTGGACCCCGTGCTGAAGGAGATGGAGGGCATCATCGCCGAGACGGGGCTCTTGGCCGAAAAAGGCCCGGCCCGCTGGGTGGGCATCAAGTATCTGGAGGGCGATCCGTCCGTCATCCGCCACGGACAGGAGCAAAACGCCGAGGTTTCGCGCCGGCTGGAGGCCATGGTGGACAAGGTGGCCCAGCATTTGACCGCCACCCTGCGCGCCGCGCCGGAGTGCATCATCGCCGACTACCGCTACGGCTACCTGGCGGGCATAGCCAAACAGGTTGTGCGCTACCCCAGCATCAACGCCGAGCGCATCCGCCTCTCCGACCGCATTGACCGGGTGCTGACGCACCAGTTCGCCGGGCCCGTGGTCATGGGGCTCATCATCTACCTGCTTTACACCGTCACCTTCGCCCTGGGCCAGTTTCCCATGGACTGGCTGGACGCGGGCTTCAGCTGGCTTGGCGACACCATCAAGAACACTATGCCCGACGATCTGCTGCGCTCGCTCATCGTGGACGGCGCCATCGCGGGCGTCGGCGGCGTCATGGGCTTCGTGCCGCTCATCATGATCATGTTCTTCCTGCTCTCCGCGCTGGAGGATTCGGGCTACGTGGCGCGCATGGCCTACATGCTCGACCGCGTGTTCCGCATCTTCGGCCTGCACGGCACCAGCGTGCTGCCCTTCATCATCTCCGGCGGCATCGCCGGCGGCTGCGCCGTGCCGGGCGTAATGGCCACGCGCACCCTGCGCAGCCCCAAAGAAAAGCTCGCCACCCTGCTGGTGGCGCCCTTCATGACCTGCGGGGCCAAGGTGCCGGTGTTCCTCATGCTCGCGGCGGCCTTCTTCCCCGGGGCGGAGGCGCGCGTAATGACCGCCGTGACGCTGGCGGCCTGGGCCGCGGCCCTGCTGGTGGCCAAACTGCTGCGCAGCACTGTTGTAAAGGGCGAAAGCACGCCCTTCGTCATGGAGCTGCCGCCCTACCGCACGCCCACCCTGCGCGGCCTGTGCATCCACACATGGGAACGCTCGTGGCAGTATATGCGCAAAGCCGGCACGGTCATCCTGGGCATCTCCATCCTGCTGTGGGCGGCCATGACCTTCCCCAGCCTGCCGGAGAACCAGGCCAAGCCCTTTGCAGACCGCATTGCGGCCATACAGGCGCAGATGGACGCGACCAAGGCTCCGGAGGCTGCGGCGGCCGCCGAGGACGAGGCCAGTCCGCAGGAGCAGGCTATCAAGGGCATTGAGGCGGAAAAGGCCGAGGCCGAATTGCTGAATTCCTACGCGGGCCGCGCCGGCGTGGCCATGCAGAGCGTCATGTCCCCGGCCGGATTCAACTGGCGCGTGAACATCTCGCTTTTGGGAGGTTTCGCGGCCAAGGAGGTCATCGTCTCCACCCTGGGCACGGCATACTCCCTCGGCAAAATCGAGGCCGACGACGCAGCGCCCCTGGCGGAGAAAATCGCCAGGGACGACAGTTTCAGCAAAGCCTCGGCACTCGCGCTCATCGCCTTCGTCATCCTCTACGCGCCGTGCTTCGTCACCATTGTGGCCATGGCCCGCGAGGTGGGCTGGAAATGGGCGGCCTTCGCCATGGGCTTCAACACCGCGCTGGCTTACCTCGTCGCGGTCATCGTGTTCCAGGCGTCCAGGCTGCTGGTCTAAAACGTCCCCTTCGCGCGGTCCCCGGGCTTCCCGCCGGGGCCGGTCAGAGGGTCGCAAGATACGATTCGACAGGCCGGTCGTCCACACGGACGCCCGGCCTTTTCTTTTTGCCGCAAACCGGGTACCGAACGAAAAAGGCTCGTTCCAGGCGCATTTCGCGCCGCCCCGGCCGCCCCGCCCGCGCGCGGGAACCCTGCATTTCGCCGGGCAACCCCCAACAGAGGAGAGCGCATGTTCCTTGACCCGAAAGCCGTCCACACCACCGCCGCCCCGGCCGCCATAGGCCCCTACAGCCAGGCCATGACCAGCGCGGGCTTGGCCTTCGTCAGCGGGCAGCTCGGCATCGATCCCGCCAGCGGGATCATTCCCGAGGATTTCGCGACGCAGACACGGCAAGCCCTGGCGAATCTCAAAACCATCATCGAGGCGGCCGGCTCCGGCCTTGACCGCGTCGTCTCCGTGGACGTCTTCCTCCTCGATATGGGGAACTTTGGCGCGTTCAACGAAATCTACACCGAATTCTTCAAGGACCACCGCCCGGCGCGCGTGGTCATCGCCGTCTCCGCCCTGCCGCACGAGGCCCAGGTGGAAATCCGCTGCGTGGCCGCGCTGAAGGCTTAGCCGCCCTCCGCGCGCCAAAAGAAAACGGCCGCCCTGGGTGGTCCGGGACGGCCGTCTCTCGACGGGATTTCCATCGTTTCCCTTGGGGGAGGAAGGGCTATGCCTTCCGCCAATGCGCCGAAAGAAATTCCTCGGGGAAGGGCTGGTAGCCGTCGTGGGCGGCTGGCTTTGCCCGTTGGCCCGTCTCGTCAGGCGCCCCCGTCTCGCTAATGGCCACACGGTACGGCAGCCCCAGGCCCGCCAGACGATCCGAAACCCGCCGCAGCGCGTCGGTATGCAGGCGCTCGGCCGGGGCGCGGCGGGCCAGACGCTTTGCGCGGGCCTTGGCTTCGGCCGCGTCGGCGGCGACGACGAACAGGCTTTCGTGTCCCTCGACAAAACCCGCGTCACCCGGTTCGTAATATCCAAGATACACGTGCCAGAGATCCCGGCCGCCGGGAGCCGGGTCCGTGGTGAGCACATCCGTGGTGAGCGCTATCCGCGCGCCGTCGACCACATCAAGCTCCATCCAGGAATCGATGTGCGGCGCGGGGCCTCCCGCGAACCAGGCGGCGAGCATCTGCCAACGCGTGGCCTCAAGCGTCGGCCCCACGGTGAACACCACGTCGTGAACCTCGACGCCCGTGCCCGGAGGATTGCCCCCCAGCAGCACGGCGAACAGCTTGTTCTCCTCCATCCGCCAACCTCCTTGGCTATTGCCTACGGTCACAGCGCTCGCCCGGCTGGCCAGAACGACAGGCCAGAACGACAGACCAGAACGACAGACTGAAATGGTGGCCGGCGAACGGAACAAACGACCGGAGCGGCCCCATGGAAGGGAAAGGAATACAGGGGAGCTCCGGCGCAACCGCCGGCGGCCCGAAAGGGTCTACACACCGGACGCCCAGCCCCCAGGCGGGGAATCAAGCCGGGGGCTCAATCACCCGCCCAGGGCCATGGGCCGGCCGGAATCGGACTAACAGCAGCAGCTGCCGCCGGACTCGCCGCCGCCGCAGCCGCCGCCGGAGCCGCAACCGCCGGAGCCGCAGCTCCCGCCGCCGCCCAGGGAGTTTTCGGAGTCGACGCTGAAGCCGTACTCGGTCATGTCGATGGAGATGGCCCCGGAAGCGGCCAGAAGGGACTTTTCGGCCAGCAGGGTGTACCCGCCCGCCTCAAAGGTCTCGTCGTCGTCCTTGGCCTCGTCGAGCGCCAGGGAGAGCTTGGGGCCACAGCAGCCGCCTGCCAGGAACACGCGAATGGGAGACTTCTCCTTGTCCGCGAAGTACCCGTCAAGCTGCTCCTTTGCGGAATCGCTCAATGTGATCATGGGGGAAACTCCTTTGTGCGCACGTGGCGCGCGGTGTTGTCTCGGCAGTATGGTCAAACAGGCTTTCCGCGCCTTCGCCGAACCGCCCCCCCCAAAAAAA
>MNUQ01000110.1:0-11536 GCA_001871085.1 Desulfovibrionaceae bacterium CG1_02_65_16 | reverse complement strand
TTGTCGTGTCAGCGGGCCTTCAGCCGCCGCAGCTCCCGGAGCTGCAACTGCCGCCGCAACCTTCCCCGCTTGCGCTCATGGGGTTTTCCGACTCGACGGTGAACCCGTAAGGGGTCATGTCGATGCGGATGGTTCCGGTCTGCTCGCCAAGGGCATGCTCCACGATGAAGCTGTACCCCAGCACGTCATAGGTGTCGTCGTTCTCACGCGGCTCATCCAGAGCCAGCGAAAGCCTCGGGCCGCTTCAACCCCCGGAGGCCATGAAGACCCGTATCGGGGACCGCTCCTTGTCCGCGAAGTACCCATCCAGCTGGGCCTTTGCGGTTTCGGACAATTCAACCATTATTGCCTCCTTAAACGCGTTGATGGAAGGGCCTAGATAATGACGGCCAAACCCTTTGTCAAATGAGTGAGGACCTGCCCACAGGCGTTGACCCAAAAGGCTCTCTGGGCTACATTGGTGTGACGCGGCAGGAGATTTTTTCTGCCGCCGGGAATTCCCCCTTTCGCTTTTCAAGCGAGGCAGCGCATGAGCACCAAGGATTTAATCCTATCCACCGCCAAGGACATGATCTCCGAGGTCGGCTTCCATAAAATGACCACGGCCAATCTGGCCCGCCGCGCCGAAATTTCGGAAGGAACGATATACCGCCACTTCGAGAGCAAGGAGGACATCCTCCAGCACATTCTGGACACCTTCGACCAGAAGTACCTCGCCCTGGCCGAGCAGTGCCGGACCCGCATGGACAAGGGCACGCTGACCATGGAGGACCTGCTCGGCAATCATTTCACGTTTCTCAACGCCAACGCCGCGGACATCAAAATCGTGCTTGGCACCTACAGCATTCTTGAAATCACCCACCGCTCCATGGGGCGCTTCATCGAGCGCATGCGCGGGCTGTTCGAGGAGTTTCTTTCCCGCGGCATTGCGCAGGGCACCGTGCGCGACGTGCCCCTGGCCGACACGGGCATGATCATCGCCAACATGTTCTTCGGCCTCATGCGCATCAAACTCTATTGGCCGGAGATCGAAGACTTCTCCAAGGAGGCCGTGGCCTTCTGCCAGCGCAGCCTCATCATCGCCCCGGCGGACAAGCCGACGGGCAATAAGGCGGAGGACCGGCCATGAGCGACCGCACCCTGCTCACCGCGCGGGAAATGGCCCGCACCCTGGAGCGTCTGGCCTCGGAGATTGTGGAGCGCCGCGGCGAGGACGCCCCCCTCGTGCTGGTGGGCATACAGCGCCGCGGGGTCGACCTGGCCCGGCGGCTCAAAAAGCTGCTGGACGTCCGCCTGCCCAGCCCGGTGGTCCTCGGCATGCTCGACATCAACCTCTACCGCGACGACTGGAGCAGCCTGGGCAAGACCCCGGCCATCAGCAGCACGGAGATTCCGGCCGAGGTCGAAGGCTCAAGCGTCATTCTGGTGGACGACGTGCTCTTTTCCGGCCGCACCACGCGCGCCGCGCTGGAGGCCATCCTCGATTTCGGCCGGCCGCGCCGCGTGGAGCTGCTGGTGCTCATCGACCGCGGCCACCGCGAACTGCCCATACAGGCGGACTACGTGGGCAAGCGCGTGAACACCTCAAGCAGCGAGCAAGTGGACGTGCTCGTGAGCGAACGCGACGAGCTCGACAAGGTCGTCCTGCGCTCCAAATCCGCGTAGCGCGGTCCGCCGTGAAAGGTTCCCCCATGTCCGCCGAAAAGCATTGCGTCGCGCCGAATCCCCACTCCGCCCCTGTTGACCGGCCAGAACAGCCCAGATCATGGCCAGAGCGGCCCAGATTATGGGAAGAAGGCTGCGTCAGCCTCATCGGCATGGCCGCGGCCGGCAAAAGCACCCTGGGCCGCCTGCTGGCGGAGAAACTCGGCTGGGCCCACCTGGACACCGACCACATGATCGAGGCCTATTACGGCCTGCCCTTGCAGCAGGTGCTGGACGGCATGGGCCTGGAGAAATTTCTGGAGGCCGAGGACACGCTCGTCTCCATGCTCGGCGTGCGCCGCGCGGTAATCTCCACCGGGGGCAGCGTGATTTACGGCGCCAAGGCCATGGAACGCCTGCACCTGCTCGGCCCGGTGGTCCACCTGGACGTAAGCCTGGAAAGCTTCAAAAAGCGCGTGGGCGACGGCGGCAACCGCGGACTGGCCATCGCCCCCGGGCGCAGCCTGGAGGACCTGTTCCACGAACGCCAGCCGCTGTATGCGGCCGCGGCCAACTTCACCCTGAGCACCGACTCGCCCGACCACAACGCCAGCCTGGAGCGGCTCTGCGCCTGGCTCATGGAGACCCCGGCATGAAGAAGCCGCTCAAGAATCCCGTGCTGCGCCGCCTGCGCGAATTGTACGCCCGCATGGACCAGGCCTACGCCGCTTCCGCCGGAGCCATCGGCCTCACCTGTGCGGACTGCCATGACAGCTGCTGCGAGACGATCTTTCGCCACCACACGCATGTGGAGTGGGTGGACTTGGCCCAGGGCGTGGCCGGATTGCCCGAGGACCGTCAGCGGGAGGTGCGCGAGAACGCCGAGGCCTGGCTGCGCATCCACCAGGGGGCGCTGCCCGGCACCAGCCCCCGCGTGCCCTGCCCCCTGAGCGTACAGCGCGGGAAGGATCTCGTCTGCGGGCTGTACGAGCACCGGCCCATGGTCTGCCGGCTGCACGGCGTGCCCAACGTGCTGCACCGCCCGGACGGCGGACAGGCCGCCTTCCCCGGCTGCGAGCGCGCCCAGACCCTCGCCAAAACCTGCCCGTCCGCCCTGCTCGACCGCACTCCCCTGCTCACCGAGCTGGCGCGCCTGGAGATGGACCTGCTGGGTCGCGCGCGCAAGGGCGCAACGCCCCGCGTAAACCTGACCATCGCCGAAATGATCCTCATGGAGCCGCCGCGCCTTTAACCCACCCTGTGGCGCTTGGCGCGGAGGCGTAAAGACAACGGCGCCGCGCAAACGCCCGTGCGAATGCACCGCGAATGCGGCACGAATGCGGCAGACATCTCTCCGGCAAGCCTCCCCCTTGGCAGCGGCCCGCACTGCGTGCTATGGCGTCGGAAGGCGGGGCTTTCCGCCATCTCCGGCCCGTTTCCGGGGTTTGGCGGAACATGGAGGAATGGATGTCTCTCTTCGAGTGGGATGATTCCCTGAACACCGGCGAGGCCACAATCGACCGCCAGCACAAAAACCTGCTGGCGATCGTCAACCGCGTGCGTTTGGTTGGAGAATCCCCGGACCGCGAGGTGGAGGTCATGCAAAGCCTGACCGACATGTACCTGTACGCCAAGGAGCATTTCTTCGACGAGGAAGGGCTCATGGACCGCCTGGGCTATCCCGGGGCCGAGCGCCACAAGGCCATGCATAAAAGCTTTGTGGATAAAACCCACGCCCTTACCGACGCCTGCCTGGAGGGCGATATGGACGTGAAGGACCTCTGCGATTTTCTCATCACGTGGTGGCGTCGGCACATCGTCGTGGAGGACGTGAAAATCGTCCGTTTCGCCATGGGCAACGCGGTCGGCAACATCGCCAGCGCCCCCGCCAACAACGCCTCCGACAAGCATTAGCCCGCGCGGCAACGGCTTCAAGCCCGCGCGCTCCCGCCAGCCCGCTTCCCCGCTCCGGCACAAAACATTCCGCGAGTATCAGTTCCTTGTTGAACAAACACCCTGGCGGGTGTAGGGTTAAGCATCCCCCCCTATGACGAGTGGATCAGCGTGGGGCATGCTTCCCACCCGGACAAGGCGGAACCATATGAGCGGAAGACGGTCGGCGAAACGCGACGCGGACGAAGCGAAACGGCAAGACGAGGCCGGACATCGCCCCCACAAGGGAGACGGTGGAGGCCCTGGCGCCCCGAGCGGCCAGCTGCCCTTTTCCGTGGTGGCTCTTGGAGCCTCCGCGGGAGGCATAGAAGCCTTGCGGACCTTTCTGAAGCACCTCAAAACCGCCCCGGCCGCGGCGCTCATCGCTATTCACCACCTTCCGCCGGACAAGAAAAGCCAGCTGGCCGAGGTGCTCTCCCATTTCACCTTCCTGCCCGTGCGCGAAATCGAGGACATCACCCCCCTTGAGCCCGGCGTGCTCTATGTCGTGCCCTCCGCCCATGACCTTGGCGTGGAGAACGGCGTGCTGCGCCTGCTGCCCCACAGCCACACCCTGGATTACCGCATCATCGACCGCTTTCTGGATGCGCTGGCCAAGGACCAGGGCGTCAACGCGGTGGCCGTCATTCTCTCCGGCTCCGGGTCGGACGGCGCCAACGGCTGCATAAGCGTGGCCCGGGCCGGCGGATTGGTGCTGGTGCAGGACCCCGCATCGGCCAAGCACCCGGGCATGCCCGCCAACGCGCTGGAGTCCGGCGTGGCGGACGCCGTGCTGACCATGGAGGAGCTGGGCGACCGCCTGCCTCTGATGATGAAGACGGCGCGCTCGTCCAGGCGGGAGCCGGCCGGACTTATCCAAAAGGCCCTGGACGTCCTCAACCGTCAGACCGGGCAGGACTTTTCCGGCTACCGGCGCAGCACCATCATCCGGCGCGTCAACAAGCGGCGGCTCGTTTCCGGCCATGCCACATTGGCCGCCTATGTGGCGACGCTGGAACGCAACCCGGAGGAATGTCTTCAGCTCTTCAAGACCCTGCTCATCGGCGTCACCGCCTTCTTCCGTGATCCGGAGGCGTTCGACATTCTGCGCTCACAGGTGCTGCCCGGCATGTTCGAGGGGCGGGGCGAAGACGACACCGTGCGCGTGTGGGTGGCCGGCTGCTCCACCGGCGAGGAGGCTTACTCCATAGCCATGCTGTGTGAAGACTACATGACGGAGGCCGGGATACGCTGCGGGGTCAAGATATTCGCCACCGATCTGGACCAAAACGCCGTTGACTCCGCGCGCCGGGGAATGTTTCCGGCGCGGGCCGTGGCCAAGCTGCCGCCAGAAACCGTAAAGCGCCATTTTCTGTGCGATGCGAAGCAGTGCGCGCCACACCAGCGCCTGCGCGAGCGCATCGTGTTTGTGCGGCACAACCTCCTGCAGGACCCGCCCTTTCTGCACATGGACCTGGTGCTTTGCCGCAACGTGCTCATCTACCTGACGCCCGAACGGCAAAAGACAGCCCTGGTGCGGTTGACCGGAGCCCTCAACCCCGGCGGCTACCTCTTCCTCGGCACGGCCGAGAATCTGGACACGGCCGCCTTGCGGTTGGAGGCCCTGGACAAGAAGTGGCGGCTGTTCCGCGCCGCTCCCGGCACGCGTCGGCCCGGTCCGCGGCGAGCGCCAAGCCTGACCCCGGACCGCGCCACGCCGGACGCCTGCGCCCCCGCCCGCCAGGAGCACGCCCGCGACGCGGCCGGAATGACCAATGCGGCCTTGCTGCGCCATTACACCCCGGCCGCCGTGCTGGTGAGCCCGGAGCTGGAGGTGCTGCACCTTACGGGCGACACCTCGCCCTATCTGGGCCTGGCCACCGGCGAACCCAGTCTGAACGTGCTCAAGCTGGTGCGACGCGAGTTGCGCATGCACCTGCGCGGGGCCCTGCAAAAGGCCGCAGCCACCCATTCCTCCGCCCGCGTGGACAATCTGCGCCTTGCAGGCCAGCCCGCGCACTGGGTGGACATTTGCGTGGACCCGGTGCTGGACGAGGCCGGCCCGCTTTCCGCCCTGCTCATCGTGTTCGAGCAAGGCGGCGGCCCCACCGCCGGCGCCAGCTGCCCGGATTTCGAACGGTTGACCGAATCGGGCCTGGTGCAGCGCTACGAGGACGAGCTGCAAAACGCCCAGGACCAGTTGCAGCTTTCCATGGAGGAGTTCGAAAAGCTCAACGAGGAGCTGCGCGCTTCCAACGAGGAGCTTTTGAGCATGAACGAGGAGCTGCAATCCTCAAACGAGGAGATGGACGCCTCGCGCGAGGAGCTGCAATCCCTCAACGAGGAGCTTTCCGCAAAGGTGGAGGAGCTGGCCCAGGCCAACGGCTTTGTGGAGAATCTGCTGCGCAGCACCAGCGTTCCCACCCTCTTTCTTGACCATGATCTGCGCATCATGCGGGCCACGCCCACGGCCGCCGAGGTGTTCCACATCGCCCCCGCCGACCAGAACCGCATCGCCACGGAGGTCAAGCCCCGCGTCATCGACGAGCACCTCGTGGCCGACGTCCGCGAGGTGCTGGAGCAGAACGCCGAGCGCGAGCGCGAGGTAAGCGGCGCCGATGGCCGCATCTTCATCAAGCGCGTGCTGCCTTATCGCAGCCCCCACGGCGTGGTGATGGGCGTGGTGATGACCTACACGGACGTGACGCGGTTGAAGGCCGCGGAAGAAGTGCTGCGCCAGAACAACGAGGAGCTGGAGGTCCAGATAGGCGCGCGCACCCGCGAGCTGGACATCGCCCGCTCCGAGTCCGAACGGCGCGCCGTGGAGCTGGAAGCCATCATGGAGCAGACGCCGGCCGCGGTATGGATCACCCGCGACACCGAGGCCAACACCATCATTGGCAACCAGGCCAGCTACCGCCTGCTGCGCATGTCCCCGGGGACCAACGTCAGCAAATCCCAAAGCGGCCTGCCATACAGGTTCCTGCACCAGGGACGCGAGTTCACCTACGACGAACTGCCCATGCGCATCGCCGCCAGAGGCACGCCCGTGGCCGCGATGGAGTTCGATATCATCTTCGAGGACGGCGAGGTGCGCTCCGTCATCGGCAACGCCGCCCCCCTGCGCAACTTTCTGGGCGAGGTCACCGGCGCGGTGGGAGCCTTCCTCGACATCACCGCCTTCAAGCGCGCCCAGGCCGAGTCCCAGCGCTGGCTGCACGTGTTCGAACGCGCGGACTTCGGCGTGGCCATCTCCAACGTGGCCGACAACACGCTCGTTTCCGTGAACCCCTCCTTCGCGCGGCAGCGCGGCTACGAAACGGACGAACTGGCCGGCAGGCCCGTGACCGACCTGTTCCCTCCGCTGGAGCTGAACAATCTCTTCACGCGGCTGGCCAAGGTGGAGGAGTCGGGGCACGGCGTGTTCGAGTCCGTGCATTGCCGCAAGGACGGCAGCACCTTCCCCGTGCTGCTGGAGATCACCATCCTGCGCGATGAGCAGGGCAAGCCGCTCTCGCGCGTGGCCTACGCGCTGGACATCACCGACCATAAACGCGCCGAGAGGGAATTGCGCGAAAGCCAGGCCAAGCTGGAGGCGGCGCTCTCCAGCATGACCGACGCTGTGTCCATTTCCGACGCGCGCGGCCGCTTCATCCAGTTCAACGAGGCCTTCGCCACCTTCCACAAGTTCAAGAACAAGTCGGAGTGCGCGCAAACCTTCACCGAATACCCGGATCTCCTCGACGTGCGCTTCGAAAACGGCGAACCGGCCCCGCCGGACCAATGGGCGGTGCCCCGCGCCCTGCGCGGCGAGACAGCCACCAACGCCGAATACGGCCTGCGGCGCAAGGACACCGGCGAAACCTGGATCGGCAGCTACAGCTTCAGCCCCATCCGCGACAAGGACGGCGTCATCGTCGGCTCCGTGATGGTCGGGCGCGACATCACCGAGAGCAAACGCGCCCAACTGAAGCTGCGCGAGAGCGAGGAGCGCTTCCGCTCGCTGTTCGAGTCCATGATCGAGGGCCTGTGCGTGCTGGAGCTGGTTCATGGCGTGGACGGCCAGCTCGTGGATTTCCGCGTCCTCGACGTGAACCCGGCCTTTGAACGCATTTTCGGCGTCGCGCGCAAGGCCGTAATCGGCCACAGAATCACCGAGGCCCTGGGGCTTGCGCTCACACGCGACCTGCCGGCCTTCGCCCGGCTGGTCAAAACGGGCGAGCCCGTCGCCTTTGAAAGCCACATGCCGGAGCTTGGCAGGCATTTCCGCGTCTCCGCCTTTTCGGCCCAGCAGGGCGCCATCGCCGCCATTTACCAGGACGTGACGCGCCAGAAGCTGGCGGACGAGGCGCTGAAGGAGACCTCGCGCCGCTTGAGCCTGGCCCTTGAGGCCGCCCGCGCCGGCACCTGGGAGTGGGAGCTGCCCACAGGCAAGAGCATCTGGTCCGAGGAAATCTACACCCTCTATGACCTGGACCCGGCCGTGAGCGCGCCCAGCAACGAGGCCTGGCGCGGGGCCGTGCATCCAGAGGACCGCGAGGCGTTCGAGCGCAGCGTGGACGAGGCCGCGACCGCCGGGGCCGAGTTCACGGTCGAATACCGCGTGAACACGCGCGACGGCTCCCCGCGCTGGCTGCTCAGCCGCGGCCAGCTCCGGCGCGACGACACGGGCCGGCCGCTCAGCTACAGCGGCATCGCGCTCGACATCACCGAACGCAAGCTGGCCGAGGAAAGCATCAGCGCCAGCGAGCAGCGCTTCCGCGAGCTGTTCAACTTCTCGCCCGTGCCCTTGTGCTACGTGGACAGGGACGGCCGCTTCCTCGACATCAACAAGCGTTTCAGCGCCACATTCGGCTACGGCCTCTCCGACCTGGAGACCATTGAGGATTGGTGGCTCAAGGCCTACCCGGATCCGGTCTACCGCCAGTGGGCGATGAATACCTGGGACCAGGCCCTGAACAAGGCCGCGCAAGACAGCAGCGACATAGAGCCCATAGAATACCACGTGACCTGCAAGAGCGGGGAAACGCGCACCATCGTCATCTCGGGCATTCCCGTGGGCGAGGGCTTCCTGGCCACGTTCTTCGACATCACCGAGCGCCGCCGCGCCGAGGACGCCCTGCGCCAGAGCGAGCTGACCCTGCGCACCGTGGCCGACTACACCTATGACTGGGAATACTGGCGCAACGCCACGGGCAACATCGTCTGGGTCTCGCCCTCATGCGAGCGCGTCACGGGCTACACGGCGCAGCAGTTTCTGGCCAACGCGGGGCTCCAGCTGGCCATTGTCCACCCGGATGACCGGCAGCGTTACGCGGAGCACCTGCGTGAGCACGACGACGCGGGCACCAACGTGGCCAATCTCGACTTCCGCATCATCCACAAGGACGGCCACGTGGTGTGGATAAGCCACCACTGCGTGAACATCGCCACCGCCGAGGGCATCTGTCTGGGCCGGCGTATCAGCAACCGCGACATCACCGACCGCAAGGGCTACGAAATCGCCCTGGCCGAGCGTGAGGAGATGATGCGCCTGTTCGTGGAGCACGCCCCGGCCTCCATCGCCATGTTCGACAGGCAGATGCGCTACATCGCCGTCAGCCAGCGCTGGTGCGAGGACTACGGGCTGAACGCCGCGGAGATCATCGGCGCAAGCCACTATGACGTGATCCCCGACACCCCCGAGCGCTGGAAGGACATCCACCGCCGCTGCCTGGCCGGCGCTGTGGAGCAGCAGCAGGATGATCTCTTCACCCGCGCCGATGGCCGCCCCCAGTGGATGAACTGGGAGATACGCCCCTGGTACACGGAATCGTGCGAGGTGGGTGGCATCGTCTGCTTCAGCGAGGACGTAACCGACCGCAGGCAGGCCAAGCAGGCCCTGGTGGCCGCCAAGGAGGCGGCCGAGGACGCCAACCGCGCCAAGAGCGAGTTTCTGGCCAACATGAGCCACGAAATCCGCACGCCGCTCAACGGAGTGCTCGGCATGCTCCAGCTCCTGCGCGACGGTGCCTCCCCGGACGAGCAGTCCCTGTACTCGCGCATGGCCTTTGACGCCGCGCGCCGCCTGCTCTCGCTCCTGAACGACATCCTCGACTTCTCGCGCATGGAGGCCGGACGCGTCAGCCTCGCCCAAGAACCCTTCAAGCTCAGCGAAATGTTCGACTCCGTCTCCAATGTGTTCCGCATGGCCAGCATGACCAAGCGCCTCGCCTTAAGCTGCGAGGCGGATCTGGGCACGCCCGGCTCCTTTGTGGGCGACGAGGCGCGCATCCGCCAGATTCTTTTCAACCTTGTGGGCAACGCCATCAAGTTCACCCACCAGGGCGAGGTGCGCGTGCGCGTCTGGGCCCGGCCCTTCGCCACCGACTCCTCCCGCGTCCACCTCTACTTCTGCGTCAGCGACACGGGCATCGGCATTCCCGACGACAAAATCGACCACGTGTTCCAGCGCTTCACCCAGACCGACGCCTCCTACACGCGCCAGTACGAGGGCGCGGGGCTGGGGCTGGCCATCGTCAAGCGGCTCATGCAGCTTATGGACGGCGACATCGAGGTGGACAGCACCCTGGGCGCGGGCACGTCCATCTACCTGCACCTGCCCCTTCATCTGGCTCCCGGAACCCCGATCGTCCCGAAACCGCAACAGGAGCCCGCCCCCGCCGACGCCGCCGGATTGAAGATCCTGGTGGCCGAGGACGAGGCCATAGGCCAGCTGGCGCTCAAAACCATTCTGGAGCGCATGGGCCACACGGCCGAGTGCGTGGACAACGGACGCGACGCCGTGGAGGCTCTGCGGCAGCAACCCTTTGACTGCGTGCTCATGGACATCCAGATGCCGGAAATGAACGGCGTGGAGGCCACGGAGCACATCCGCAAGCTGGAAGGCGGGCGCGGCGAAGTGTGGATTATTGCGCTGACGGCCTATGCCCTGGCGGGCGACCGCGAAAAATTCCTGGCCGCGGGATTGGACGATTACATCAGCAAACCCGTGCAGGAAGACCAGTTGCGAGAAGGGCTGCGGCGCATGGGGCGCCGGCCGGCCTCCCAGGCATGATCTCTGGCGCGCCATAAGCCCCAGGGCCTGCCGCGCGCCAAGGGCGACAAGCAAGGAGTTTCCAATGGGTAACCGCACGCCGTTCATCGTCCTCGCCGTTGCGGCACTGCTGCTGGCAGCGGCGTATGCCCTGCGCGAGAGCGCCCAGGACGACCGGTCGCTGGCGCGGCTGAAAACGGCCGGAACCATCCGCATCGGCTATGCCGTGGAGGCGCCGTACGCCTTTCTAAACGCTGGCGGCAAGGTCACCGGCCAGTCGCCGGAGCTGGCCCGCCTTGTGGTCGCGCGGCTGGGCATTCCCCGCATCGAGTGGCGGCTGGCGGAATTCTCCGAGCTCATCACCGAACTCGAGCAGGAACGCATCGACGTCATCGCCGCGGGCATGTTCATAACGCCGGAGCGGGCGCGGCGGGTGGCCTTCTCCGAGCCCATCTTCCACGTGTCGCAGGGGCTGCTTGTGACGCGGGGCAATCCGCTGCGGCTGACCTCATACGAGGCGCTGCGCGCCAATCCGAACGCGCGCGTGGCCGTGCTGGCCGGCGCGGTGGAGCAGCGGCTTCTGCGCCGCATCGGCCTGGCCCAGGCGCAGTTCGTGGAAGTGCCCGACGCCCTTACCGGCCGGGTGGCCGTGGAGACCCATGTGGCGGACGCCCTGGCCCTCTCCGGTCCCACCATCGCCTGGATGGCCGGCCGCGAACAGCTTGGAAAAACCGAAAGAGCCGCCCCCTTCACCCAGCCCGATCCCAAACTCACCCGCAGCAGCGGCTACGGCGGCTTCGCCTTCCGCCTGGGCGACAAGGCCCTTCTGGACGCCTGGAGCAAGGCCCAGGCCGAGGTGCTGGCCGGGCAGGATTTCAAAACCCTTATGAGCGGCTTCGCCTTCCTTCCGGGAGACTACCCGGG
>MNUQ01000084.1 GCA_001871085.1 Desulfovibrionaceae bacterium CG1_02_65_16 | reverse complement strand
TTCGAAACAGTATTCTTCGTACATTTTCTAAATTCGTATTCGTGTCAATACTATTAATTAAATTTTAGTAGCACGATTAAGCCCAGGATTTTCCGCTGCAGACACGGCTGACAACTGATCGGAGAACTGGATTCTCGGCACGTAACTGAATAAAACTGTTTGTTTTTAAATTGCTATATTAGAGCGACTGGCAAATTATGGTTGGAGGGAAAGTGCCGTCTGCAAAGGACCGGTCACGCAACTCCATTTTTAAAAAATAAAAGATACTTATTTGCGCTTAAGGCGGCGCAAGTATCCTTTAGCTATTACTACCGTATGGTCTGCACGCATGTTTTCACGGTCGAAAGCTCTAGGCCAACCAACTTGATCACCGGCAGGGGCCGTGTCTCCTCTTTGTCAAATGAAGAGGGGAAACCGCCTGCCGTTCGGTCTTCTTATCAGACCATTGGAGCGCAATTGGGCGTCCAGCGAAGTGGGGGAGAGCGGCCTGTGTCATTACTCTAGTGTAAAGCGCACCGGCAGGATGAGCCACGCTGGCACGGGCCGTCCCTGGCGCATGGCGGGCGCGAACCGCCAACTGCTTACGGCTGAAATGGCGCTTTCGTCGAACACGCCCGGCGGCGAGGCTTCGATGACGCTTGCTTGGCGCACGTGGCCCTCGGCGTCCACTAGAAATTTGAGTGTTACGAGCCCGGTTCTGCGCGACCGGCGCGCATGTTCCGGATAAAGCGGCGTGATTTTTTTGAGCACGCGCGGCAGCCGGTCCAGCATCGCGCCCCCGGCTCCCGCTCCACCACTTCCCGAGCCTCCGGCCACACCGTCGCCACTGCTGACTCCCGCGCCATTTCCTTCCCCCTCTCCGGTTCCAACTCCGCCTCCGCCGATCGGGCCGGTGAAGCTGGCGGCAGAGCCGGCCACCGCTTCGTCTGTTTTGGCTGTGTTGGGCGACGGGTTTTGGTTCAACGGCGGCTTCCTGGAGAAGGCAACGGGACTGGGCGCAGCCGGGGGGCGCACCGGAAGGGTTGCAGCAGGCTCCGGCGACTGCCGTCCGGGCGAAATCCTACGTCCGCCTCGGCCACCGCCCCCCCCGGAGCCGTTTAAGTCAGACAGGCTGGCCAGCTCCACATGCAGGACACTCTCCGGCGCGGACGACCGCGCCATGCGTCCGCCCGCGTACAGCACCGCGAGCACGAGCGCCGCGTGCGCGGCGAGGGAGAACGCAAAGCTGGCCCAGCGGGAAGCGCGCAGGCCGCGCGGTCGATCGCCTCCGGCGGGAGAAGCCGGCATGCACGCAACGCCGCGAAGCGTCTCGCACAGGCAGGTGGAGAATTCTGCCGCAGCCGTCCTGTTTATTGGCTTTTGATCAAAACTTTCCATACGGTCTACATTACCATACCATTTACCAAATTGTAGTTAAAATCTTTGTTGACTATTTATAAATTAGTGCCGAATAGTCAAACGCAAAATTAATTCATGCCACGATCAAGCTACAAACTATGCCTATGCAGAGACATTGTGAGCCGCGCCAGCGGCGTTAGCGGATTGCGGCGACAGGGAGGAGCCATGGTTCACATAGGGATAAAAAGTGCTTGCGTTTTGGCGATGCTCGCAAATTTTGGTGGCACAGCGCTCGCTGCGGATGCGGACGAGGTCCCCGTCAAACTCAAGGAGGAGGTCGTAGTATCCACGCCGGTTATCGAGGGCAACCAAGTAACCCGATATGGCGGCACCAAGACCATTGTCGGCGCAGAACAGGTGAACGACTTGAACGCTCAGGACGTGACCAACGCCCTGCGCACCACGCCCGGCGTCACTATCTCACGCTACGACGTTATCGGTTCCTTCGGAGGCGGCGAGGGCGGAGCCGTGTTCATCCGGGGCCTGGGCACTGGCCGGCCCGGCGGGGAGATCAAGACCACCGTCGATGGCGTGAATCTCGGGAACCCGGTGTTCAACCATGGGCTCATGGATCTCATGCCCATTGATCCCGCCGGCAGCATCGAAGTCATTAAGGGCGTGCAGCCAACGGAGCAAGGCTCGGGCTTCGGCGGCGTGAACATCGTGCCCAAGCGCATGACCGAGGAGGGCTACAAGACCAAGGTCGGAACCAGCTACGGCTCCTTCAACACCATGACCGAGACTGTGGAGCACGGCGGCAGGGAGGGCGCGCTCGACTACTACCTGGGCGAGGGCCTACGCAAGTCCAACGGCCACCGCGACAACAGCGAGGGCTCACTGAAGGACGCCTATGCCACCGTGGGGTACCAGCTCGCCCCCAACTGGTCGGTGCGTGCCTTCGGCCTAGGCACGGACAACGTCGCCCGCGACCCCGGCACCCGGTATGCCCCCAACTACCGCGAAGAGCGCTACAAGACCACCAACAGCCTGGGCACCCTCACCCTGGCCAACGCCTATGGCGCGGCCAACGGCGAAATCAAGCTTTACGCCACGCACATCGACTCCCGGTGGCTGGATCAGAGCGGCAACACCGGCGACACCAAGATGTGGGGTGACAACCTGGGCTTCAAGGCGAAGGAGGCGTTGACCCTTTGGACCGGCGGCGAAATACTTACGGGCCTGGACTTCGACCGCGCCACGGGCAGCTCCCGCACCACCTACGACAACGGCGCGAACGACTCCACCTTCGCCAACAAGTACACCACCATCTCCCCGCGCGTGGCCGTAAGCCAGCTCATCGGCGACAAGGGCGGGTTCTACGTCATCCCATCCACGGGCGTGCGCTATTTCGACAACAGCATCTTCGGCAGTGAGTGGGCTCCGCACGCGGGCCTCGTGGCCGGGTACAAGGACACCGAAGCGCACTTCTCCATCGCCCGGGGCGTGAACTACCCCGGTCTGGAGGTGCTGGCCCAGGGCCGGCGGGGCCAGGATCTCAACGCCGAAGTCATGCACCATGTGGAGGCCGGCCTGTCGCAGAAGTTCTCCGATACGATCAAGGCCGACGTGACCGGCTTCCAGGAGCACGGCGACAACCGCTACGAGCGCGCCGGCTATTACGGCGTGTGGGTCAACACCGGCCACTACGAGATCCAGGGCGTGGAAGGCACGGTCAACTGGGCGCCGACCAAGACCCTTTCGCTCTACACGGGCGTGACGTGGATAGATCCGTCGCCCACGAACTTGCCCTACGCACCGGAGTGGACGGCCACGGCCGGTGGCAACTGGCTGTTCCTTAAACACTTCAAGTTGTCCGTGGACGCGCAGTATGTGGACTCCATGTATGCGCTGACGGCCACCCGGGCGAGCCTGACGCCAACCAACAACCAGAAGGTGGTGCAGTACTTCCTGCTCAACTCCAAGCTCGCCTGGATGTTCGACGCAGGATTTATCGGCGGCAAGGGCGGCGAGTTGTTCCTGGCCGGAGACAACCTGACCAACAGCCAGTACTGCACCCGGCCGGACTATCCCATGTCCGGCATCGGGGTCACGCTGGGCATGAATCTGACGTTCTAGGATTCCGTTGGGCGGCGCGTCCGGCTCTTGGGCGCGCCGCCGTATTTTCGTCATGGAGGGAATATGAGCAGAGACATGGTTGCGGACAAGGAGGAGCGGCGAGCGCGTTTTTTTGATGAACGCGCCGATGGCTGGGAGGAGAAATGCTACCCCGGACCCGTGCGCGAGCGGCTGTGGCCCATGGTGGAGCGCTTCGCACTGCCTGTGGGCGGCAGCGTGCTGGACATGGGCACCGGCCCCGGCACCCTCATTCCCTATTTGCGCCGGGCAATAGGGCCCGAGGGCTGGATCACGGCCTTCGACGCCTCGCCGCGCATGGTGGAGATGGCCGCACGCAAATGTGCGGACAGCCGGACCAGAACCCTTTGCGCCTCGGCCATGGACATGCCCTTCGAGGCGGCAAGCTTTGACGCGGTGATCTGCTTTGCGGCCTTCCCGCATTTCACGGACAAAGGGCAAGCCCTGCGTGAGATGGCCCGCGTGGCCCGGTCCGGAGCCCATATCGTCATCGCCCATCTGCTGGGACGCAACCAGCTTGAAGCGCACCACGGGACGCACCCGGCCGTGGCCGACGACCTCCTGCCCGACGACGCGACGATGCGCGAGCTGTTCGCACGGGCCGGCCTGCCCGAACCTGAGCTGACGAGCCTGGAAAACTACTATGAAGCCCATGTCAACAAATCCTGAGGCCGCCACGATGGGCCAAAGCCATCATCCTGCGCTCTTCGTCCGCCGCCTCGCCCTCGGTCTGGCGCTGTCTTTGTGCCTTTGCGCCCCGGCGTGGGCGGGCGGGGCCAGCCCAACCGTCCTGGCCGGCACCACGCTCATCGAAGACATAGCCGCCGACCTGGGCGCTGGCGCGTTCGCCGTGCGCACCCTCATCCCGGGCTCCGCCTGCCCCGGCCATGCCGATCTGCGCGCCTCGGACGTGGTGCTGGCGGGTGAGGCCAAGGCTGTCATCATCCACGACTGGCAGCAAAACATGCCCATGCTGCAGGCCCTGCGGCGCACGGCTCCCTCAGTCCAGACCCGGCTGCGCGTGGTGCCTGTTTCCGGAGACTGGATGACGCCCGACCGACAGGCCGAGGCGACGGCGGCCGTGGCTAAAATCCTCAAGGCCATCGCCCCGGCGCGGGCCGGGACCATCACGGCCAGGGCCGTTGCCCGCCAGAACAGGATTAAGACGCTGGCGGCGCGGCTCAAGGTCCGGGCTGCTCAAGGCGGGCTGACCGGGCTGCGTGTCATGTGCGACGGCATGCAGCGTCCGCTGCTTGAATGGTTCGGCTGCGTGGTGGTGGCGGAGTACGGCCGCTTTGAGGACATGAATCCGCGCCAGCTGGCCGTTGTCATGGACCGGGCCAAGGCGGCCGGGGCCGCGCTGGTGGTGGACAATCTGCAGAGCACGGGCGGCTCGGGCAAGGCGCTCGCCGGCGAACTGCACGCCGGCTATGCCGCGTTGACTAACTTCCCCGGTGCGGCAAAGGGCGCGGAAACATGGGAGCTGGCCGTGCAGTGGAACCTTGAGCAGCTTATCGCCGCCGCGAGGACCAGACGATGAGCGGCGCAGACCGCGACGCCCCGGCCGTGACCCTGCTGGACGTGCGGGTTGTGCGCCAGGGCCGGGCGGTGCTGCGCGTGCGGGAGCTGGTGGTGAAGCGTGGCGAATTCCTCGGCGTCATCGGCCCCAACGGCTCGGGCAAAAGCACGCTGCTCGCCGTCGTGGCCGGACGCCTGCGCCCGGCCACGGGCAAAATCCTCGGAGCCGGGACGGCTGGCGGCCGCGTGGCCCTGGCCGCGCAGATGACCGCTCTTGATCCCCGGCTGCCCATCAGCATTCTGGAGTCCGTGATGGTGGGGGCTTATGCGGAGCTTGGCGCACTGCGCCGCCCCGGGCCGAAGGTACGCGCCCGCGCCAGGCAGTTGCTGGATATGGTGGGCATTGCACATTTGGCGGACCGGCCCATAGGCCTGTGTTCCGGCGGCGAGGCGCAGCGCGCTGCCATCGCACGGGCGCTTTTGCAGCGGCCCGACGTGTTGCTGCTCGATGAGCCCACCTCGGCGTTGGATTGGCGCGCCCAGCGGGAAATTCTCGCCTGCATCAAGGACATCCACTCGCGTCTGGGACTGACGACCGTCATGGTCACTCACGAGCTGAACGCCCTGCCCGAACTCTGCGACCGAGTGCTGGTGCTCCGCGCTGGCGAGCCGGTGTGGCTCGGCTCCGCGCGGGAGGCGCTTACGCCCCAGCGCCTGGCCGAAACCTTCGGCATTCCCTTTACCGTGCTGGACCACCGGGACCGCCCGGTGGTGCTGTTCTAAGGCGGCCATGGACCCTCTCAGCCTGTTCGACCACGCCTTCATGCGCCACGCGCTCCTCGCCGGGGCCTTCGCCGGAGTGTGCTGCTCGCTCGCCGGGGTGTTCGCCGTGCTCATGCGCCTGAGCTTTATTGGGGTGTGTCTGGCCCATGCGGCCTTCGCGGGGGGGCTGCTGGCCATGGTGCTGGGGGGCGACCCTCTGCTGGGCAGCCTGTTCCTCAGCCTGGGCTCGGCGGCGGTCATCGGCCCCATGGCGGACCGGGGAAATTTCTCGCCCGACACGGCCGTGGGCATCGTCTTCTCCACCATGCTCGGAGCAGCCATTCTGTGCATCGGGCTCTTGCCCGGCTCCAGGGCCGAAGCTCTCGGCCTGTTTTGGGGCAACATCCTCACGGTCTCCACGCGCGACGTGTGGCTGCTGGGCGCGACCGCACTGACTGCCATCGCCGCGCTTGGAATTTTCTTCAAGGAGATCCAGGCAGTGGCCTGCCACCGGGACATCGCCGCAGCTGCGGGCTTGCCCGCCACGGCGATCTTTTACGCCATCCTCTGCTTCACGGGTGTCACGGTCACCGCGTGCCTGCCCAGCGTGGGGGGACTGCTCGTCTACAGCCTCATCATCAACCCGGCGGCGGCCGCGTACCAGCTGACGTACAGTCTGCGGCGCATGTTTCTGCTGGCGGCGGTCTTCGGCGTCGTCTCCAGCGAGGCCGGGCTGCTTTTTTCCTATGCCTTTGACCTGCCCGCCGGCGCCTCCATCGTGCTCACCTCGAGCGTGGTGTTCGTCATTTGCGCGGCCTTTTCACCCAAGCGGGCCAACCGCCACACCGCCGGCTGAATGTATCCTCCGCGGGCTCCGTCGGGGGCATCTTCAAACCTGGGAAAATTCTCACACCGAATGGTCCAAGGTTGGGCTCATCTTCAGCACCACCTTGCCCCCGTCTCGTAGAGCGTCCAGATAGTCCGCCCATTTAAGCATCATATTGCGACGGTCCGCGAGGTAGGAGGCGTGATTGTATGCCCCCCGGACTTTGCTTTGCTCAGCGTGCGCAAGCTGGCGTTCTATGTGGTCCGCTGGCCAGTTCATTTCATTCAGCATCGTGCTTGCCATTGCCCGGAAGCCGTGTGGGGTTAATTCCTCATTGCTGTAGCCCAGGCGGCGCAGGGCCGCGCCTAGGGTGCCGTCGCTTATGGGCCGTTCTTTGGTCCGCTCGCCAGGGAACACAAGCCGCCCGGATCCAGTAACCGGCTGAAGTTCCTTGAGAACAGCCGCAACCTGGGGAGCCAGGGGCACAAGATGCTTACGACGCATCTTCATGCGGGCGGGGGGTATTGTCCAGGTAGGGGAGGGGCCATCAAGTTCAAGCTCGGACCACTCCATGCCGCGCAGCTCGCCGGGGCGAGTGAACACGTAAGGCAGAATGCGCAGGGCACACTTGACGATGAAGCTCCCTGTATAGCCGTCTATGGCCCGCAGGAGCGCGCCCACTTCTAGAGGCTGGGTAATCGTCGCATGGTGTTGCTGAATGGCCGGAGGCAGCGCGCCGCGAAGGGAGGCGGTAGGGTCGGCTTCCGCCATGCCACAAGCCACGGCGTAGCGGCAGACTTGGCCGATGTTCCCCACAAGACGGTGTGCAGTCTCAAGTGCCCCTCGGCTTTCAACTCGGCGGGCCACGGCGAGCACCTGAGGGGCGGTAAGCTCGTGGATTGGTATCACGCCAAGCCAGGGGAAGGCGTCTTTTTCGAGTGATACCAAAATTCGGGCAGCGTGGCCGGGAGTCCACCCGGGCAGAAACTTCTTGTGCCACTCGCGGGCCACTAGCTCAAAGGTTTCCCCTTGGGCGCGTTCTTCCGCCTTGGCCGCCTGTTTAGACGCTCCGGGATCTGTGCCAGCTTTCAAGGAGACCCTGTTCACGTCTCTGGTCTCACGGGCGACCTTGAGCGACACCTCAGGATAGACGCCAAGGCTCAGGCGTTTTTCTTTGCCGTCCACTCGGTACTTCCAACGCCAGAGTTTCGAGCCATTGGGTCGTACTAGAAGGAACAGGCCCTTCTCGTCATAGAGGGTGTACTGCTTTTCCTTGGCGTGAGCGTTCTTTACGGTGGTGTCGGTGAGTTTCATTGGTATCACTCTCCGGTGTTTTGGAGGCGTCCTTAAACGTGATACCAACTTTGATACCAATTGCAGGCCGGATGTCAATGTACAGCATCGGACTCGGCTAGACCACGAGGTAACAAAAAACCCCGCTTTCGCGGGGCTTTGTGGACTTGATCGTACTTGGTCGGACGATCTTCTGGTGGAGGCGGAGGGAATCGAACCCTCGTCCGAGAACGCTTTGCGCGTGGCATCTACAGGTTTAGAACAGGTACAATTCTCGTCGCTTCATTCGCCCCTGTTCAGGCATAAAGCGACATGTCCGCCTTGTGCCGCGTGCATACGGCGGACGCCATTTGCACGCCGTCCCGATGGGTTTTTGTCGATCCTCAAGACGTATCGGACGTCAGTCAGAAGGATCGTGACTGGTTATTAAGCAGCCAGAGCGTAATCGTAGTCGTTGGCACTTGAGTGCTTGCCGCTTTTTACGAGGCCAGCGGCGCCTCGACCTGCAACCACGGCATCGACAGTCCCCGTCGAAACCGGTGCGCCCCCATTTCAAAGATCGTGCTGAACTGTGTGGAGAATAAGACCGCCAAGCGCAATGGCAAGGCCCAGCCATCCATACAGAAGCGAAATACTGCCCGGCCGGGAGCGTGCTGTCAAGGAGCGCGCTATGTCAAGGCGAAGGGCGCTTGGCCCTCCACGCGGTTGCGGCCGGATTCCTTGGCCCGATACAGGGCCTGATCCGCCCGCTGGATGAGCCGCTGCACATCGTCGCCAGCCTCGCAAGCGGCCACGCCGAAGCTTGAGGTCACCTGTCCGATCTCGCCGAAGTCCTGCCGCTCCAGCTCCACCCTATAGCGTTCGGCCAGTGTGGAAACCAGCGCCAGACTCGTTTCCGGGCAGATGATGAGAAACTCCTCGCCGCCCCAACGGCCAACGATGTCCGTCTCCCGGGCGTTGGATGCCAGCATCTCCGCCAGACGCACCAACACCGTGTCGCCCGCCTGATGTCCGTACGTGTCGTTTACGATTTTGAAATGGTCCACATCGAGCAGGATGACAGAGAAGATCTTGCCATAGCGCCGGGCGCGCAGCAGCTCCGACTGGAGGGACGCCTCCAGCTTGCGGCGGTTGGCCAAAGCGGTCAGCTTATCGGTGACGGAGAGGATCTCCAGCGCATGGTTCTTTTCGTCCAGCTCCTCGACCAGGGTTTCCAGACGGTCGCGCGCCTCGGTGAGCTCGTGGGTGCGCTGACGCACCATGTCCTCCAGGTTGGCCACAAGCTGCTGCACGCGGGTGGACATGTCGTTGAAGCTGCCAGCCAGCACGCCGAGCTCGTCCGCTGATTCAATGAAGACGTTGGCCTTGAGGTTGCCGGCGCGCATTTCCTCCGCGCCTTTGGTCAGCGCGACAATTTTTTGGGTTATGCTGGCGTTGATGATGGCGGCCACGAGCAGGACAAAGAAGAGGCCTGTTACGGCCGTGGCGGCTATGATGAGCGTGGACAGGCGGCTGGCCATGGCGATGCGCTGGCGGGCGCGCTCCACCTCGGCGCTGGCGAGGGTCTTCAGGTTTGCGGAGATTGGGTCCACCGCCTTGGCTTGTAGCGTAAAATCATTAAGTTTGCTGCGAATGCCCACATCGATGTCTGGAATGCGCCGCCCAAGATCCACGTACTGATCGAGCAGGTGCGAGGTCTGCGGCCAGGAAGGGCCACCGGCGGCGCGCAGGGCCGCGCGCAGCTCAAAGCAGGCGTTCAGCGCCGACTGCATGTCGGGCCGCTGGCGCGTGACCATGTATTGGCGCTGGTGCGCCACCATTTCGCGGAAGGGCAGCAGGGTGGCCGTGGAGCCTTGCGCCCGTTCGTCCAGCTGCGACTCAATGAAGAACAAACGGCTCTCCAAACCCGTCTGCGGCGCGGCCAGCACGGTCACTTGGTCAACGAGCTCGCGGAATGTCTCGGAAAAGCGCTTGGCCGTGGCGAGGTACAGCGTCAGATCGTTGTTGCTTTCACGCAGGGCCGCGCTGACGTGGCTGCCTTCGATGAGCTGTTTGAGGTGCTCGCTGGTGACCACCACATGATTGATGATGTCCGTGGACGGCTTGAAATAGAGCGCCTGGGCCGCTAGAAAGCCTATGTGCGGGTATTGCAGGAAAAAATCGCGATGCAGGCGGCGGGCCTTTTCCAGGTCGCCATCCATCTCGAACACAAGCTGGCGTATCTCCACGCTTGAGAGGATGACCTCCTCGGCCTTGCGCACGTCGCCCAGGGCGAACATGCTGACGACAGCCTCCACGATGATCATGCACAAAAGCAGTGAGAACGCCAGGGCGAACTTGGTGGTGATGCCAAGATGCTGCCAGGCGCGCTGCAGCTGCACCAGGAATCTCACGGGGCCCGTTCGTAGGTGAATTGGACATTGGCGGTCAGTCCGTCCACTCCGGCGGCGGGGTCATCAAGCCGCAACACGTTGAAGCGTGCCGGGGCGCAGTCGCCGAACGTATCGCAGGTCAGTTTGCCGCTTACGCCTTTGAAGCCGTGGGTGGCGTGCAGGGCGTCGCGCAGGGCCTGCCGTCCAATGCGCAGCGCGCCGGAAGGCTCCTTGATTGCGGTCTTCTCAATGGCGGTGAAAAGAATTTCGGCGGCGTCGTAGGCGCTGGCGTAATAGAGCGCCGAGGGCGCGGCGTTGAAGCGCGCGACGTATTCTTTGAGGAGGGCGTCCAGCTCAGGCGTCTTGTCGGGCGGGGATGGCCCGACGAAATACATGCCCACGGCCGCGTCCTTCACGGCGTCGATGAAGCTCTGCTCGATGAGCGAGCCGTCGCTCATGAGCACGGTATCCTTAAGGGCCGGGGTCCTGCGCGCTTGCAGCAGCAGGTGGTTGCCCTCCGGTTGGAACAACGGAAAGAACACCAGCTGCGCCTGGGAATTTGCCACGGCGGTAAGCACCGGGCCCATGTTGGTGTCGGCCTTGCTGACCTTGGCGGAGAGCACGATTTTTCCACCGAGCTTTACGAATTGGCTGGCAAAGCCGTCCGTAAGCCCCGTGGTGTACAAATCGCCGTCGTTTATGGTCGCCGCGCGGCGAATGCCAAGCTTTTTATAGGCGAAGGTGGCAGCAGCCGGCCCTGAGGATTCCTCGTTGGACGCGGTGCGGAAATAGCCGGGCTGCCATTTGGAAGCCTGTTTTCCGCCCATGCTGGTGAGAAATGCCGCGGAGTTGTTGCCGGAGATCATGGAGAGCCCCGCCTTGGACATGATCTCCGAGGCCGTGGCCGCGTCGCCGGAGCACGTGGTGCCGAAGATGGCCACCACTTGCGGGTCGGCCACGATTTTGAGCGCGGCGTTGGCCCCGCCCTCGGGCTGGCAGCCGGTGTCCTGCACCAAAAGCTGCACCTTGTGTCCCAGCAGCATGCCCCCCCTGCGGGCCAGGGACAACTCCAGGCCGCGCATCTGCTCCTGGCCGAGAGGGGCCACCTGTCCGCTGAGCGATTGGATGACGCCAAGCTTGAGCGGTTCATCCGGTCTGATGATCACGCCGGTGACAGGGTCGATACTGTCCCTGCTCTCCGGCGCTTTGGAACAGGAGAGCAAGGCGGCCGTAAAAACGACTGTGCAGAGTATGATGCGCGTGAACGTGGGCAAGAGCGTGCATCCCGCGTGGATCGTTTGAGGGTAGGCTGAGGTGGAGTGGCTCCCCGCCAATCGTGGAGCCTACGCCCCTTCGCCAGCTTGTGCCCGCATCGAAGGACCTTGGGCAACAAGTCTTAAACGCTTTCGCGCTAAAATACCACAAAATTTCTATGCGGGATGGAATTCGCATTTTGAGGACAAAAAAACCCCCTGCCGAAG
>MNUQ01000062.1 GCA_001871085.1 Desulfovibrionaceae bacterium CG1_02_65_16 | reverse complement strand
GAATTGGTTGTTATTCGGTTTTGGTTCAAATGGCAAGCGGACGCGGCCGCCGCCGGCTTTGGCGCGACGACGCGCCCCACCTCAGCGCTTTTTACGCTGCTTCTTGTTCAACTTCTTCTTCTTGCGCTCGGCCAGGGTCTTTTTGGAAAGCTGCTTCCTGCCCTCGCCGCCCATTCCGGGCATTTCGCCCATGCCAGGCATTCCGCCCATGCCGCCTAGCCCGCCCATCATGGGAGCCATGCTGTTCTGCATGCCCTGCATGGCCGAGGCCGAAAGCTTGGGCTGCGGCTTGGTGCCCGGCATGGTGTATCCCGCCGGCATGCCGGGGATCTTGGGCATTTTAGGCGCCTTGCCGCCGCCGCCAAGCATCTGCTGCATCATCTTGTTCATCTGCTCGAAATTCTTGATGAGCGCGTTGACCTCGGCCACCTTCATGCCGCAGCCCTTGGCGATGCGCGCGCGCCGGCTCTGGTCGATGATGGCGGGCTCGCGGCGCTCCTTCTTGGTCATGGAGTTGATGATGGCTTCGGCGCGGTCGATCTCCTTCTCTGGCATCTGCACGTCGCCAAGCTTCTTCATCATGCCGCCCATGCCGGGAATGAGCTTGAGGATGCTTTCCAACGAACCGATCTTGCGCATGCGCCGCATCTGGGTGAGAAAGTCCTCCAGATCGAACTTGGCCTGCTGCATCTTGACCGCGAGCTTCTCGGCCTCGGCGGTCTCCATGGTGTCCTGGGCCTTCTCGATGAGCGTCATCACGTCGCCCATGCCGAGAATGCGCTGCGCTGCGCGGTCCGGGTGGAACACCTCCAGGTCGGAGAGCTTTTCGCCCATGCCCACAAACTTGAGCGCCTTGCCCGTGACGCTCTTGATGGAAAGAGCCGCGCCGCCGCGCGCGTCACCGTCCATCTTGGTCAGCACCACGCCGGTGATGTCCAGCCGCTTGTCGAAGGCCTCGGCCACGGTGACGGCGTCCTGGCCGGTCATGGCGTCGGCCACGAACAGGATCTCGGTCGGGTTGCAGCGCGCCTTGATGGCCGACAGCTCCTCCATGAGGGGCTCGTCCAGATGCAGGCGGCCTGCGGTATCAAAGAAGATGGCGTCACAGCCGGCTTCGGCCGCCTTGACGAGCGCGTCGGCGCAGATGTCCACGGGCTTCATGTCCGTGGTGCTGGGGTAAGCGGGCACGCCCAGCTGCTTGGCCAGAACCTGCAACTGCTCAATGGCGGCCGGGCGGTACACGTCGGCCGGAACAAGATAGGGCTTGAGCTTGTGCTTGGCGCGCAGCAGATTGGCCAGCTTGCTCGCCGTGGTGGTTTTGCCCGAGCCCTGCAACCCCACCATCATCACAATGACGGGCCTGCGCTTGAGGTTCAGGCCGGTCTGCTCTCCGCCCAGCAGCTCCACCAGCTCGTCGTGGACGATTTTGACCACCTGCTGGCCCGGCGTGAGGCTCTTGAGCACGTCCGCGCCGAGCGCCTTCTCGCGCACGCGGTCCACGAAGTCCTTGACCACTTTGAAGTGGACGTCGGCCTCCAGCAAAGCCAAACGCACCTCGCGCAGGCCGTCCTGGATGTTTTTTTCATCCAGGCGGGCCTGCCCGCGCAGGTTGCGGAAGGCTTCGGACAAGCGGTCGGTGAGGCTGTCGAACACGGATTACACTCCACGTGAGAAAAGCGTCCACGCCGCCCATCCGCTTGCACGGTCTGGGTCGGCCCGGCGCAAAAAGAGATTGTATGTTACATAAGCGGTCCGGTCAAGTCAAGCGCAAGCTGGGCCCGCGCCCCGGACCAAGCGGACTCCTTGACTGTGCGCTGGCCTCTGCTACTGTGAAGCCGATATCTTCCGACGCGTGCCAGCGGTTCTGCCGCGCAGCGACCACGCACAACCAGGCCACACACACCAGGGGGACCGAATGGCGTCGACCGAGGGCATGATCCACTGCCGCGGCTGCGGAAAGGAAATCCATTACACGGCCACCAGCTGCCCGCACTGCGGCTGCATCCAAAACGCCTCAACGCCGGACCAGACTGGCATGGGCGGCATGACCTTCGGCGAGGCCATCAAAACCTGCCTGCGCAAGTACGCCACCTTTGAGGGACGCGCGGCCCGTCCGGAATACTGGTACTTCTATCTGTTCTGCGTCATTTTGAGCATTCTGGCCGGAATTCTGAAGCTGCCGGATTCCGTAAGCGGCCTCATCTCCCTGGCGCTTTTCCTGCCCAACATATCCGCCGTCTGCCGCCGCCTGCACGATGTGAACCGCTCTGGCTGGAACCAGCTGTGGACGCTTACCGTCATCGGCATCATCCCCGTAGTGTACTGGCTCACCCGCGCGGGCGATGCCGCCCCGAACCGTTTCGGCCCCGCGCCCAATCAGCCCTGTCTGCCAGATCGGCCGGAGAGGGCAAATCAAACGGGGCAGGCGGGCTAGGCCTCCCCACGCGAAAAATCACGCCACCGGGGCCCCGCCGGCAGTCACGCTGGCCGGACCCCGCTCCTTGGCCAGCCCAAGGGCGGCCTTCACGCGCGCCACAAGCTGTTCCGGGGCATCCTCCGGCTGGGCCTGGGCCACGCCAATGCAGACCGAAAGACGCAGCCCCTGACGGAACACATGCCCGGCCACCAGCTCGCGCAGCTTCTCGCCCAGGCCCAGGGCCTGCTCCTCGCCGATGCCCGAGGCCAGCACAAGAAAGCGCCCGCTGCGCCAGCGGAACAAAAAGTCCGCCTTGCGCATGTGCGCCTTAAGCAGCTGCGCCAACTCCACCAGCACCTGGTCGCCGGCCTCATAGCCATGCTCCTCATTCACCCGCCGGAAACCGTCCAGGTCGAGCATAAGCGCGCAAAACCCCACGCCGTAACGCTTCAGCGTTTCCAGGTCGCGCACGATGAGGTGTTCAAACGCCATGCGGTTGAGGACCCCTGTGAGGGCGTCGCGGTGGCTGCGTTCGTCCAGGGCCAGAATCAGCTCCCGTTCGCGCAGCAGGGCCGCCCGATAAGGGCGCAGCAGCCTGCTCCAAACCAGCGCGGCTTGCCCGGCCAACAGCGCCAACCCGGCCACCAGCAGCCCATACAGCGGCTGCGCCAGCCCGGGGGCATGCGAGGGGTGGTCGCGCAGCAGACCGAAGGCCAGCGCAAATTCCGCCAGCAAAGCCGCAGCCACCGCCACCGAGGCGACAAGATACGTCAGCAGCGCGCCTCTGGCGGCCGGCGCTGGCGCCTTTTCCCGTTTCTCATCCCGAGGCATCGCTCCCTCCTTCGCGCACGGCCTGTCCGCCTTTTCGGCGCGCCGGCCCAACGCGGGCGGAACGGACTTACGGCTCGTAGGTGTAGCGCAGCTCGCCCATGCCGTCGCGCAGGCGCATGTCGATGTTCACGTGGGTCCAGGTCCAGCCGTAGTGTTCGCCCACCTGCCGGCCCGGCCCGTACTGTTCGATGAGATGGTCCTTGACCAGGAAGTAGTTGGCCTCGCCCGCGAAAACGATGCCAGCGCCGCTAAACGCGCCCTTGTGGAAATAGTAGGCCACGGTGACGAGCTCCGCCGGTCCCAGCCTAAGCGTCTCGTCCGGGCGGTAATAGGTGTCGCGCAGGGGCACCGGGCTGGTCACGGGCTTAAGGCCCAGACGGGCGGTGGCCGTGGCGAGGGCGGCGCCCCAGGGCAGGCCCCGGAAATCCGCGGGGGCTGGCCGCGTGGCGTAGGTCATATCCGGCTGGGTGGAACGGGGCGGCACCTTGGGCCGACGCATGAAGGGCGGCGGCGCGTCCGGGTCGGAGAGTTCGCCCGAGTCGCCGCGCACAGCCGATTCCGGCGTGGCCGATTCCGGCGTGGCCAGCTCCGAGGCCGGCGGGGAAGGAACCGCGATGACTTGAGAGGTTCCGGTGGCCGAAGCGCCCGCGGCGGACCCGGCGGCAAAACCGCAACGCGGCGCAAGGGCCAACATGACCGCCAGGGCGAAAACAGAAATAGCTGGGCGCATTGGGCCTCCGTCGACGCGAAAAGCGCCTAGTCGATCATCCACCGTCCCCGGCGGGAAATCAAGGGGGCCGGAGCGGATTTTACGGATTTCCAACCAAGCCCGGGGCCCGCAACGCGAAAACGGTCCCACCCCCGCAGCGGTGAGACCGTTCTCCAAAGGCCCAAAAACCTGGCTAGGCCTGATGCGAAAGGCTCTGAATGACCCAGAGAACGCGTCCCAGGGTCCGGCTGGCCATCTCGTCGGCGGGCACATGCAGATCGGCGTGGGTCTTGTCCTCCGCGCGCAGCACAAAGGTCCCGTCCTCATAAAAAACACGGCGAATGAGCAGCCCCTGATGCGGGAAATGCACGGCGCACAGATCACCATCGGGATGTTGCCGCTGGGCGGTATCCACACCGACAAAGGCCCCATGCATGATGAGCGGCTCCATTCCGGCCGAGTCCACGCGCACCACCACCAGCTCAGGGCGGAAGAACGTGTCGGGAATGGAGAGATCCTCTACGGGTTGCGGCTGCCACACGGCGTCATCCACACCGGCCCCGCCCATGGAGGACACGGGCACCACGCGGCCGCGCGCATTGGTGCGGCCATAGCTGGCCGGCGTTTCACGCAGAAGGTTCTCTGCGGGAACGGCGCCCCGGTTGGTGTTCAGATACACTGGCTCCTGGCCGTCGGAAAGCCAGTTGGGATTCAGACCATGGCTGCGATAGAGCTTAAGAAACCAGTCCGAGGGCACGGAGCAACGCCTTTTGGCGTCTGAAATGCTGGACTGACGGACCTCAAGCACTTCGGCCAACTGCACCTGGGTCCTCGCGCCAGTGGCTTTCTTTATGCGCTCCATGGCCTCCTCGAACCAGCGTTCCAGGCGCTCGTCGCACTTTTTCTTCAACTTTGCCACTGCAATCCTCCGTATGGTTCTTCCTGTATCGAAAAACGATGCACCCCACTCCGAAGCCATACTTACGGACCACTGGGGACATTGCGCAACGATACTATAGTTGCTCCAAAATGCTGCCGTCAAGAAGAAATACAACAAGCCCTCAAGCTGCTCACAACATGACAAAAAGACGTTGTACGAATGTCAAATCCGACATAGCCAGGCCCGCAAACGCTTCGTCACATTATAGCACCCATTATTCCCGTCAATATGCGCCTTTGAAAATTAAGTAGAATGAGTACACAATGGGCAACGCCCCTTCCCTGATTACGACCGTCCACATTCTGCACTGTTGTACATGTCCGGCGCGCTTGCAATTGGTCGTACCATCGCCATCTTCCCACGCGCACCCGCCTGTGATAACAAGCCAAGGTCGCCGGCGCGGGCCGGCGCACACATCCTGGCTCCGCCGGGCAGACGCATCACAAACCCTGGGAAAGGGACATGAAACACAACGACGCCACCATCTTTCGCGCCTATGACATCCGCGGCATCGTCGGCCAGGACTTTGACGCCGCCTGGGTGGAGCGCCTGGGCCGGGCCTGCGGAGCCTACTTCCGCTCACGCGGGCTTACGCGCGCCGTGGTCGGACACGACTGCCGCCTCACATCCGCCGGCTTCGAGGAGCGGCTCACGCAGGGCCTCGCCGACGCCGGCATAGACGTGCTGCTGCTGGGCATGGTGCCCACGCCCGTGTGCTACTTCGCCATCCGCCACCTGGGCTATCAGGCGGGGGTAATGATCACCGCCAGCCACAACCCGCCCGAGTACAACGGCTTCAAGGTCTGGGCGGGCAGAAGCACCATCCACTCCGAGGAAATCCAGAAAATTGCCCGCCTCATGGAGCCAGACGCGCCAACCGGGCAAAAGGGGCTGGTCTCGCGCCACGATATCATACCTACGTACTTAAAAACCGTATCCGCGCTGGTGCGTCTGGCCCGCCCGGTCAAGGTCGTGCTCGACGGCGGCAACGGCGCTGCCGGGCTCATCGCCCGCGACCTGCTCACCCTTGCCGGGACGGAGGTCGTTCCGCTGTTCTGCGAACCCGACGGCCGCTTCCCCAACCATCACCCGGACCCGGTGGAGGAGAAAAACCTCGCCGCGCTCAAGGCCAAGGTGCTGGAGACCGGCGCGGAGCTCGGCATCGGACTCGACGGCGACGGCGACCGCATCGGCGTGGTGGACGAAAAGGCGCATGTCGTCCACGGCGACAGGCTGCTGGCCATTTTCGCCCGCGCCGTGCTGGCGGAAAAACCCGGCGCCGCCATCATCGGCGATGTCAAATGCTCGCACCTGCTGTTTGCCGACATCGCCCGCCACGGCGGCCGGCCCATCATGTCTGCGACGGGGCACTCACTCATAAAAGACCGGCTTTTGTCCGAAAACGCCGCGCTGGCCGGGGAAATGAGCGGGCATATGTTCTTCGCCGACCGCTATTACGGATTCGACGACGCGCCCTACGCCGCCCTGCGCCTCGTGGAGATACTCTCCCATTTTGGTGGGGCATTGTCCAGATGCCTTGAGGACTGGCCCCGGACGTTTGTGACGCCGGAGTTGCGGGTCAACTGTCCCGAAAATATAAAATTTCGTGTGGTCGATGCGGCAAAAAAAGAATTTGCAAAAAAATATGCCCTCGAGGGAGAGGACGGCGCACGGCTGGTGTTCCCCGACGGCTGGGCCCTGGTGCGCGCCTCCAACACTCAGCCCGCGCTGGTGATGCGCTTTGAGGCGGAGAGCGAGGAGCGTCTGGCGGAGCTGCGCCGCCTGGTGGAGGAGCCCGTCGCGCGTATCATCGCCGGGTTGTCGTAGGCGCGCGCGGCGCGCCCGAAAGCCGTCGCGCCGCGTTTTTTTTCGCTCTAGGCCTCGCGCCGGTGCTGGTCCAGATAGTACATGACCGGCACGACCATGCGCGAGAACAGCGTGGCCGCCACCTCCCCGGCCATGAGCGAGAGCGCCAGGCCCTGGAAGATGGGATCGAAGAGGATGACGAACGCCCCGGCCACCACGGAGATGGCCGTAAGCAGCATGGGACGGAAGCGCACCGCCCCGGCGTCGATGACGGCCTGCTCCAGGGTCTCGCCCGCCTCCCGCCTCAGGTTGATGAAATCCACCAGGATGATGGAGTTGCGCACCACAATGCCCGCCCCGGCGATGAAGCCGATCATGCTTGTGGCGGTAAAGAACGACCCCGTAAGCGCATGCGCCGGTATGATGCCGATGAGCGAGAGCGGAATGGGCGACATGATGGCGATGGGCGTGGTGTACGAACCGAACCAGCCCACAACCAATATATAGATGAGCACCATGACCACGGCGAAGGCCAGCCCCATGTCGCGGAAGACCTCGTAGGTTATCTGCCACTCGCCGTCCCACTTCATGCTCCAGCCGGTGGTCGAAAACGGCATGGCCGTGCGCAGGCGCGGCAGTTCGCGCCGGTCGCCCGGGCCATACTGCCACGCGCCCTGCCCCTTGGCCGCAAGCCGGTCCAGCGCGGCGTCGATGCGGCTCATGCCGTAGACCGGGCTTTCCTCGCTGCCGGCCATGTCGCCGGTGACGTAGATAACGGGCCGCATGTTCTTATGATAGATGGCCGGCGGGGTGATGGCCGGCGCCAATGTGGCCACCTGCCCCAGCGAAACCACCTTGCCGCCGCTTGCCGCGCTGCCCCGCACGGGAATGGCCGACAGGCCGTCCACGGAGGCCCGGCGCGCCACCGGCAGGCGCACGATGATGGGCACGTCCTCGCGGGCGTTCACGTCGTGCAGCAGCCCGGCGGCCTCCCCGCCGATGCTCGCCGCCGCAACCTGGCGCGCGCGGTCGGGATCCACCCCGTTTTTCAGCGCCTTGTCCGTCTCCACGCGGATTCGCGTTTCCGCCTGCGGGTCGTTCATGTACCAGTCCACATCCACTACGCTTGGCGTGGACGCGAAAACCTGTTTGACCTGCCGGGCCACGCGCTCGCGTCCGTCGGCCGTGGGGCCGTAAATCTCGGCCACCAGCGTCTGCACCACGGGCGGGCCGGGCGGCACCTCCACCACCTTCACCCGCGCGCCAAGCTTTTTGGCCGTGTCCGCCATGGCCACGCGCACGCGCTTGGCTATGGCGTGGCTGTCGGCGTGGCGGTCCCCGCGCGGGGTCAGATTCACCTGAATCTCGGCCTGATTCGGTCCCTGACGCAAGTAATAATGGCGCACCAGCCCGTTGAAGGAGAACGGCGCGGCGCACCCCGCGTAAATCTGCGCATCGGTCACCTCCGGCTGGTCCAGCGCCGCCTGCGAAAGCTGCTGCGCCGCCGCCGCGGTGGTCTCCAGCGGCGTGCCGTCGGGCATGTCCACAACCACCTCGAACTCGGCCTTGTTGTCGAAGGGCAGCATTTTAACCAGCACGGCCTTGAGCGGGAACAGGGAGATGCTGGCCAGCAGCAGCCCCACAACGCCAAGCAGAAAGTTGCGGCGGTAGCGCGGCTCATAAATAAGCCGGTTCATGACGCGCAGGTACAGGCGCGTGGCCCAGTCGTTGTGGACCTCGGGCTCGGAGCTGCGCGAGGGTTTGAGCAGCCGACGGGCGGTCCACGGCGTGATGACGAAGGCCACGGCCATGGACAGCAACATGGCCATGCTGGCCCCAATGGGCATGGGCCGCATGTACGGCCCCATAAGCCCGCCCACGAAGCCCATGGGCATGATGGCCGCCACAACGGTGAAGGTGGCCAGCACCAGCGGCGCGCGCACCTCGTTCACCGCCTCGATGATGACCTGCGTGAAGGGCCGGCCCTGGGACGACGGCAGCCGCACGTGCCGCACAATGTTCTCCACGTCCACGATGGGGTCGTCCACGAGGATGCCGATGCAGAAAATGAGCGCGAACAGCGTGACGCGGTTGAGCGTGTAGCCCAGCAGCCAGTATGTGGCCAAGGTCACGGCCAGCGTAACCGGCACGGCCACCATGACCACCCAGCTGGCGCGCATGCCCAGGAAGAGCGCCACAATGGCCCCAACGGACAGCGCCGCCAGCAGCAAATGCTGCAAGAGCTCGTTGCTCTTGTCCTTGGCGGTTTTGCCGTAGTCGCGCACAATGGTTGTGTGCACGCCGTCGGGAATGGCGAAGCCGCGCAGGCTGTCGATCTTCTTGAGGGCCTGCTCGCACAGGGTGGTGGCGTTCACCCCCGCGCGCTTGGCCACCGAGAGGGTGACGGCGGGCTGCAAACGCCCCGCGGCCTCCTTGATGCCCTTGACCGCGGCCTTGGGGCCGGGGGCGAACAGCACATAATTCTCCGGCTCGGCGAAGCCGTCGCGCACGCGCGCCACGTCGCCCAGGTACACGGGCCGGCCCTGGTTCATGGCCACCACAACGCGGCTTACGTCGTTCGCGCTTTTAAGGAAGCTGTCCAGCCGCACCGGGAAGCTTCGCCCACCGCTGGTTATGGCCCCGCTGCGCGCCGCCTGGTTCTGCGCACGGATGCTGTCCGCCACGTCCAGCGCGTCGAGGCCCAGCGCGCGCAGGCGGTCCGGGTCCACATCCACCGTGACGCTGCGCGTGCGCCCGCCGGTGAGCGTCACCTCAGACACGCCGGGCAGCGAGCGCACGGCCTCCGCCGCCTCGGCCGCAACCTGCCGCAGCGCGCGGCCGTCATAGCCATCGCCGTGGAAGCTCACCGCCAGCACCGGCACGTCGTCGATGCTGCGCGGCTTCAAAATGGGCTGTGAGCAGCCGGGCGGAATCCAGTCCAGGTGCTCGTAGAGCTTGGCGTAGGTCTTGACCACGCTCCTCTCCACATCCTGGCCCACGTAAAAGCGAACTATGGAGATGGCATGGCCGTCCTGGGCAGTGGAATACACGTACTCCACGCCGGGAATCTCCCACAGCAGCTTCTCCATGGGGCCGATGACCCGCTTCTCGATCTCCTGCGGCGTGGCGCCGGGCATGTCCACCATCACGTCGATCATGGGCACGACGATCTGCGGCTCCTCCTCGCTCGGGGTGCGCAAAACAGCAAAAAGCCCCAAAAGCAGCGCGGCCAAAATGATGAGCGGCACAAGCTTGGAATTCACGAAACTCGCGGTGATGCGCGAGAGCAGCGCGTGCTCATGCGGCCCATTCAGGCCCCTATTCAGGGCGTCCCTATTCAGGGCATCCCCATTCAGGGCATCCCCATGCGGAGAGACCGAGGAGGCAGGCTGGGAAGGCGCGGACACGTTCGGACCGGGCGGCGGCGTTTCGCCCTCGTGCGGCCCCTTGCGGGGAGCATCGGGGACGTTGGCGTCAGAATCGGGCGGCGGCGTTTCGGACATGGGCCCGGCCTACGGCTTCGGTTGTGCGGGCTGCGCAGGTTGTGCGGGCTGCGCCGCCGGGGCGATGCGGTCGCCCTCGCGCAGGGTGTCCGGGCCGCCGTCCACAATGGTTTCGCCAGGGGTGAGGCCGGAGAGCACCTCGGCCATGAGCCCGGGCTGAACGTTCTTTCCGGCCGTCAGCTCGTCCTGGGCCTGCACAATGTACGGCAACCCGCCGATCTCCGCCTTGAGATACACCCCGCCGAGCTTGACCAGCCGCAGGCGCAGCACGTTCTTCTCGTCCACCACGAGCACGGTGGCCAGCTCGCCGCGCTGGCGCACACTGGCGGCAGGAATAAGCAGCCGGCGCGCCTGCAGCATGGGCACGCAGACCTTGCCGAACATGCCCGCGTGCGGCCCTGCGGCGGCGTTGCCGGTTGCGTTGGCCTGCGCGGCGGCCGGGCCTGACGGCGGCCCGGCTGGCGGCATATAGGCGGCACGGATCTTGAATGTGCGCGTGGCCGGGTCCACCCGGCCCACCACGGTGGTGAGATGCGTCAAAAACGGCGCGGACGAGACAGCGGGCACCAGGCCAAGAACCTCCAGGCCCGGGCGCAGATCACGCATAAGGCTCTCGTCGGCCTGCGCCTCAATCTCGTAGCCGCCCTGCACGTCGTCGATGGCGGCAAGGGGCGCGCCGGCGGCCACAAAGGCCCCCTGGTCCACATAGCGCCGGGAAAGCACGCCCTTGAACGGCGCGGTGACCACGCTGTAGCCCATGAGCGAGCGCGCCTCGGCCCCCTGGTGGCCCGCCGAGGCCTCGCTGGCGGCCATGGCCCGCTCCTGCTTGCGCAGGGCGACATACTCCGTGTTCGCGCGGTCCAGCTCGTCGCGGCTAACGGCCCGGTAGGCGAAAAGCTTTTGCATGCGCTCCAGGTTCACCCTGGCCATGTCCCTGCGGGCGGCTATGGCCTGCCGCTCCAGCCCGGCCTGGCGGGTGTTGGACTGCGCCGCCTCCACGCGCTGCCGCATCTCGGTGTCGTCGATGCGCAGGATGACCTGCCCCTTTTCGACGATCTGACCCTCGGCCGCCAGCACCTCCGTCACCGTGCCGGCGATCTTGCTCGACAAGGTGACGCTGTTCTGCGAGCGCACCTCTCCGGACAGGCTGCGGCACTCCTGGGCGTCGTAAAGGGCCGCCCGCACGGTGGGGGCGCTGACGGTCTTGGACGGCGGGGTCTTATCGCCGCCGCAGGCCGCGAGCATAAGCGCGGCCACAGCCGCCAGGAGGGAGAGAGGGAGTGCGCGATGCAGCATGGGCCATCCTTTCGCCATAGGGTCCGCGCGGGTCGCGGACGGGCCTCGGCGGGCTGTCCATCAACTACGGCGAAGAGTCCGCCCGGGCCAGCGCCGGAACAACGCTTCAAACACCTTCTACCGCCGCGGGGTATCCGCGTCAACAATTGCCACCCTTTGCGGCGGAATTGCGGCCAGGCATCACCTTGGGTCCGCATCGATTGGAGCGACAATGGCGGGAGCGGCAGGCGGGAGCGGCAGGCGGGAGCGGCAGGCGGGAGCGGCAGGCGGGAGCGGCAGG
>MNUQ01000125.1 GCA_001871085.1 Desulfovibrionaceae bacterium CG1_02_65_16 | reverse complement strand
GCCCGGGCCGGCTCGGCCCCGGCCACGCGCTTTTTCCTTGGCATGTGCGCCATGGCTGGCGCGCTGGTGTTTCTTGGCTGCCCCTGGCGCGCGTTTCTGCGCCTGGCCGGCGGCGACGGCAACGCCATCCTGGGCATTCTTGGCCTGGCCTGCGGCGTGTTCCTCGGCACGCGCTTTTTCAAAGCCGGGTTCAGCCTGGGCCGCGCCCAGGGGCAGGGCTGGTCCGCTGGCGTCATGATAGCCCTGGCGGCCGTCGCGCTGCTCGCCGCGCGCGTGTTCCTCTCCGGCGATCCCGTCGCGGGCACCCTGGGCTGGCTCCAGGCCTCGGTTAAGGGGCCGGGCGCGGCCCATGCCCCGTTGTTCATTTCGTTGGCGGGCGGGCTGCTCATTGGCGTGTTGGCCCAGCGCAGCCGCTTTTGCACCATGGGCGCCCTGCGCGACCTGTTTCTGTTCCGGCAGACGCACCTGTTCAGCGGCGTGCTGGCCTTCCTTGTGGTGGCCTTTGCGGCCAACCTCGCGCTCGGCCAGTTCCACCCCGGCTTTGAGGGCCAGCCCGTGGCCCACACGGCCGGACTGTGGAACTTCCTGGGCATGCTCGTTTCCGGTCTGGCCTTTGCCTTGGCCGGCGGCTGCCCCGGCCGTCAGCTCATTCTGGCGGGCGAGGGCGACGGCGACTCCGCCGTGTTCGTGCTGGGCATGCTGGTGGCGGCCGCCCTGGCGCACACCATGGGCTGGGCCAGCTCGCCCAAGGGCATAGGTCCCAACGGCGCGGCGGCGACCTTCATCGCCCTGGGCTTCTGCCTGCTGGTGGGCGTGGCCAATCTCAAGAAAGCCTAGGAGGCGACCATGGCTGACAATACCAAAATTGTAGACGCGCGCGGGCTTTCCTGTCCGCAGCCGGTGCTCATCGCCTCCACGGAGATGGATGCCCTCGGCGTCGGGCGTATCGAAGTGCTCACCGACTGCGGGGCCAGCCCGGAGAACGTGGGCCGCGCGGCCAAGGCCAAGGGCTGGCGGCTGGCGTCCTCCAGCGAGGAGGGTGGAACCGTGCGCCTGGTGCTGGAAAAAGCGTGAGGCTGCCCTTCGGCTGGGGAGCCAAGGCCCGCAAGGCCGCGTCGGCTGGTGCCGGCAATGATCGGGGGGTGATGGCCTTCGCCCATACGGCGGAGGTCATCCGCGCCGAGGCCGCGCTCAAGGCCGCCGGACTCGACGTGCGCGTCATGGGCCCCCCGCCGGACATGCGCACCGGCTGCGACATGGTGGTGGAGTTCGAGCTGCTGCGCGAGCCGCAGGCCCGCCGCGCTTTGCAGGCGCAGCGTCTGGCCCCGCTGGCCGTGGCCCCGGTGCGCGCGGGCCTGCTTGAACCCGTGTCGCTGTTCCAGACCAGGGACTTCGGCCAGTGGCTCATGGTGCGCGCCGCGAACATGAAGCTTACGGTGGACAAGACCACGCGGGTCATCGTCAACGTTTCCGGCGGTGGCTGCCCGGATGTGCCCGCCCTGGCGGAGCTGCTGGTGGGACGCACGCTTTCCGCAGCGCCGCCGCCCCTTTCGCGCGGGCAAACGCTTTGCGCCTATGCGCTGGAGCTGGCTTTCCGCGAGGCCCAGCGTCTGCTGCCGGAGCGGCCGTGAGCCCGGCGTCCTCGTCTGCGGCCTCGGGCCCCTGGCTCGTGGTCGGCACCGTGCCCGACGAATCCATTGGACTGCTAAGCGGCCCTTGCGCACTCACGGATGGCGGCATAGCCCTGGGCGGCGCGCTGCTGCCCGTGCGACGCGGCACGCCGGCCCTGCTCGCCGCGGCCTGCTCCGCCTGCCAGTTTCTCGGCATTGCCCCGCCCCTGGCGCTCCTTGCCGGGGACGCCGGGCGCGGCGAGGGCAGCCGCAAAGCCTACGACGTCTTGCTGGACATGCTGCCCGGCCTGGAGCCCTGCGGCCTCACCTTCCACTACCTGTTCCCGGACCTTGCCGGGCACGACCGGGTGCTGCTGGCCATTCAATCCCTGCCGCGCGCGCCCCTGCTCGTGGCCGACGCGGGGTTCATGTACGCCGCTAAGATGAGCGGGCAGGCCGCCGCGTATGACCTGTTCACTCCGGACGCGGGGGAGCTGGCCTTCCTGGCCGACGAGCTGGCCCCGCATCCCTTTTACACGCGCGGGTTTCTCCTTGGCCTGGACGCCTCCACCACGGAGCTGGCGCGCCGTGCCTGGGAAAGCGGCGGGGCGGCCACCTACCTGTTGGTGAAGGGCGAAATCGACCGCATCGTCCACCGGGGCGAGAGTTTGGCCGAGATTTCCGAGCCGCAAACTCCCGTCATGGAGGCCATTGGCGGCACCGGCGACACCCTCACCGGCATGATCACCGCACTGCTCATGGCGGGGCGCTCCATCCCCGCCGCCTGCGCCCTCGCCGCGCTGGCCAACAGGCTGCTGGGCGTGCTGGCCCGGCCCACGCCCGCAACATCCGTGGCCGAGCTGGTCGCGCATGTGCCTGAGGCCCTGCGGCGAGCGGAAGGCCAGACCGTGTCCGACCAGCGCTGTGAGGCGTTGGAGCTGGAGAAGCGCTGACGCATCCGGGACGGCGGTTTTTGAAGCGCCTGCCGGGCGGAGTGGGGAGGGCGGAGACGTGTATGCCCCGCGCGGCCCTGGAACAAAGCGGGACGCGCGGGGCAGGAGGTAGAGGGCGTGGTGAGTTGGGGGCAGGTGGGCCTGTTAGGCGACGCGCACCTTGCCGCCCAGGATTTCCTGGCGCACGTCTTCAAGGTCGATGACCACCGGGTCGATCATGCTGTGTCCTCCGCGTTCGCCCCAAATGTTCTCCGTGGCGAAGCGGCCGTCATAGCGGGCATCGTCCACAAGATAGAATCCGTTCACGTTCATGAGACGGTCCCAGCGGTGCACGAAGAATTCGAATTTCTGCGGATCGAAACCGGACACGTTCTCCCAACGCCACGTGAGCGAGCAGACCTCGTCCACGTACCCCATAAGGGCGAGAAAGCGGGCCTTGCTGTCCAGGTACATGCGCCGGCGCAGCAGCACAGCCGCGTCCTTGATGCCCTTCGGGGCGAAGGGCACTTGCTTGCCGTCCAGCGTCACCTCCACAACGGATCTGTCATCAAGCTTCATGCCGCAGGTGCAGGTGTTGCCTTTGCGCCACCATTCCAAGTACTTTGTCTTATAGATGCCGCGTCCTTCCTCCCGAACCTTCTCCGCGGTGGAGTAGGAAACAGGGTGCAGGGCGAGGTCGCAGCAACGGCCGGTGATGGTCAGACACAATTCCATGAAGTCCTCCTGGCGATCTGGCTGGGGTGGGGCGGCCCGGGCATTGCGTCTCCGGCACGCTGTGGGCGCCCTGTCCTTGGACCAGTCGTGGTCAGAATCTTTTTATGTTGAATAACCCAGTGTGAAGCAGCGGCCATGCCCGCAGGCTTGCCGCGTGACTCGTTGCCTCTCCCGTTGTGGAGCCGGGCCGCGGCAATCCGCCCCGGTCCGGTTCACCTTACTTGACTGCGTCCAGGCCAGTGTCCTTCGGCGTGGGGGGCACAACCTGCTCCAGGTAGGCTTGGCGAAGGCGGAACAGCTGGGTGGGGCTCATCTTCTCGGCCATCTCGACATACGACGAGGAAACGTCGAGGATCTCCAGCGCATGCTTCGGACAAGCCTCTACGCAAGCGCAAACTTCCTTGCCGGTGTCGGCGCGCCAGGCTTGGCACAGGTCGCACTTCTTGGCCGAGGCCTGATTCTTGCGCCCGGTAAAGGCCAGTTCGCCTTCCGCGCCAACCTCGATGGCGCCGAAAGGGCAGGCCATGACGCACATCTTGCATCCCACGCACATCTCCTCGTTGACCCTGACCACGCCGTCGACGTGCTGGATCAGTCCGAAGGGGCACGCGTTGGCGCAGGGGGCGTCAACGCAATGGTGGCACTGCGTCGGGTACTTGAGATTGTCGACCTTCATGACCTTGATGCGGGGCATAACCGGCAGGCCGCGCTTCTTGGCCTCCTTGAAAGGAATATTGATATGGGCGCTCACGCAGGCCATTTCGCACTTCTTGCAGCCGATGCACTTGTCCGGGTTGGCGTGAATGATGTAGTTCTGGGTAAGGTTCGACATACTCGTCACCCCTGCTGACTTTGTTCGACTTCGATGCTTTCCACGTACAGCTCGCGGCCGGTGGCGAGCTTCACGGAGCCCGTTTCGCACACGGGGCAGCGCAGCATCCTGCCTCGTCCGACTGCCGCCGTTCCGCAAACCATGCACGTCCCCGTGGCCGCGATGCGCTTGATGACCAGTTTCGCCTTGTCCGCGACGGTCCCTTCGGACAGCATTTCAAAGCAGGCCGCAAGAGTCGTCGCTTCCACCCCGGCCAAATCGCCGACACAGAGACACACCTGCACCACAGCGGCCACGTGCGCCTTTTGCGCCTCGTCGGTCACAATGCCCAGAATACTCATGGCCATGGACGACTCATGCATCCCCGTAGCTCCGTACCAATTCCCTACATCGAGAGTTGACCATACGCGTTCCGCTGCAAATTTCTGTCAGCGGGGCGACGCTTGTAAAAAAATTCACAAGTCTTTTCTGGACTGGCCCTTTCCCTACCTTGTCCAGAACGTCGTCTCCCCTAACGTTCAGTACAAGAGATGCAAGGATCTATGCTGTTTACAATCAACGCAATGTCGGCAACCTGACAGTTCGCCAGCATGTCCTGCAATGCTTCCCAATTCATGTAGGTCGGAACACGCCACTTCAAACGCTGCGGGGTGTCTTTGCCGTCCGAGCGCAGATAGTAGAAGAGTTCGCCTCTGGGGGCCTCGCTTCTCGCCACTGCCTCTCCCGGCGGGATTGGCGGAATTGCCTTGATGTTGATGGGGCCTTCGGGCATCTGGCGCAGGCATTGCTTAATGATTTTCACCGATTCCACCGCCTCGCGCAGGCGCAGCAGCGCCCGCGAGTGCACATCGCCCTTGGTGTCGGTCTGCACCTCAAAGTCGAGGTCGGGGTACACCGCGTACGGTGCCTTGCGGCGAACATCATAGGCCACGCCGGAAGCCCTGGCCACGGGGCCGACAACGGCGTGGCGCTTGGCCGCTTCAAAAGACAGGAGGCCTATGCCCCGGGTGCGGGTGCGAATGAGCGGGTCGCGCTCAAAGACCCCATAGAGTTCGTCGAGCTGGGGCTTGAGCAGTTCGAGCTGGCCGAGGAGAAAGGGGCCTGTCGAATCGTCGATGTCGCGGCGGCAGCCGCTGATGATGCACTGGCCCAGGTTCATGCGGTTGCCGTAGACGCCTTCCTTGGCGTCCTGCATGATTTCCCGAATCTCCATGGCGTGCATGAACAGGGAATCAAAGCCGGTGAGGTGGGCCATGATGCCGACGTTGAAGAGGTGCGACGCGATGCGCTTCACCTCATCGGCGATGACCCGCAAATACTGGGCCCGCTGGGGAACGAGGATGCCGCTCAGGTTCTCCACCGCCATGCAGTACGTGCAGGGGTGGCTGTTGGAGCACAGCGAGCAGACGCGCTCGGTCAGCGTGACGTTTTGGAAGTAGTTGCGCTGCATGGCCAGGGCTTCCATGCCGCGATGCACATGGCCGGCGGCGAGCTCCACGGAGCGCACCGTTTCGCCCTCGACTTGGATGTCGAAATACATGGGTTCTTCAAGGGCCACATGCAGCGGCCCGACCGGCAAGGTGTAGGTGGTGGAGGTCATGAGTTGTTTTCCCCCTTGGTCCATTCAGGCAATTGCTTTCCCGCAAACACCTTTTCCCACAGCGTGGAGGTTGAGGCGCCATTCATCATGGTGGAGAGCGGAACCAACCGGTCGAGTATGGCCGCGTCGAGGCCCTTGTCGAGGAACAGACGCCGCGGGTTCGGATGATCTTCCAGAATGATTCCATAGAGCTCGGCGAACTCGCGTTCGTTCCAGTCCGCGTTTTGGAACCACGGGGTGATTGAGGGAACCCTGGGCGGGGAGTCGGGCAGACAGACGGACACGGTCACCACCACGCCATCCAGGTCGAAGTGGTAGGCTATCCCGTGCCCAGCGATACGCCCGAACTTGTCGTTGCCGTAAGCGGTGACGGTCATGAGGCGGGCGCCGATCTCGGCCAGCGGGGGCGCAATGGAGAGCAGGCTCTTCGAGTCGCAGAGCTTCACCCACCCGAAGAAATTGCCGTTCACATCCGAGGTCCAGGTGATGGACCCCGCGCCAAGGACCTGGGACACGGCCTTTTCGGCGGATTGCATTCCTTGTTCGTTCATGGGTTCTCCTCTGCGGGAAGGTGGTTCACCTTCGCCACGTTCCTGACGATGCTCTCGCGCTTGCACTTGGGGCAAAGCAAAAACCGTTCGGGGCTGCGCTCGCCGATCTTGTCGATGATGGCCTGCGTGCGCGGCTGAATCTTGGCTCCGCACTGGGCGCATTCGCCAAAGGGGATGAAGCTCGAAATGCAATTGGAGAACATCTCCGCACCCGTATGAACAAGGTGCCAGTTGTCGGACATGGTCAGCGCGCCGGTGGGGCAGTAGTGGGCGCACATGCCGCAGAATACGCAGGAGTTGTGCCACAGCATGTACTGCATCCCCGAGCCGTCCTCGCTGACGCGGAGCTGGATGGCGCCCGCGGCGCATACGTGGCGGCAAATGCCGCAGAGAATGCACTTTTCCGGGTCGAACACGGCGCAGCCACGGAAGTTCTTGTGGGTCTTCGCCGGGGCAAAGGGAAACGGGTCCGTGGAAGGGCCAAGGATCAGATTGCGGAGCATTATCTTCAGGAATGGGAGCATATGCCCTCCTCAAGCCTGGCGCGCCAGACCTCGACGGCCTTCAGCACGCCTTCCATGATGGCCTGCGGCCTTGGCGGACAGCCAGGGACAATGACATCCAGCGGAATGTAATGGTCGATGTCCGCGCCCACGGAATACCCGTCGCGGAAGCAGCCGCCGGAAACCGGGCACACGCCCACCGCAACCGTGACCTTGGGATGCGGAATCTCGTTGTAGACGCGCAGCACCTTGTCGCGCACGCGCAGGGTGAGCGGACCGGAAATGAGCACCACGTCCGCATGCCGGGGGCTGCCGCAATACTTGCAGCCCAGGCGCTCCACGTCATAGCGCGGAATAAGCGCGGTGGTGGCCATCTCCACATCACAGCCGTTGCAGGAGCCCGCGTTAATCCGGTAGATCCAGGGGGATCGCGGAGCGAGCTTGCTGAGGAATTGAAGCATCAGGCACCCTTCCTTTACCGCAGCATGAACGCCAGCCCAAGGCTGACGAGCGCCAGTGGCGAGGTGTACTTCACGAAGAACGAGAAGCCCTGGTCCAGACGCAGCCGACCAGTGGCCGCCCGGAAGCATGTCACCGAAACCATGAGCAGCACCAGACACTTGCAAATGTGCCAGGCCAGATTCGCCAGCACCCCGGCCCCGCCGCCGGCGACAAGGGGATTCGGGCACAGGAGCGCAACCGCCAACTCCAGCACAACCACCAGCTTCACCACGCTCATGAGGTGGAATACAGCAAGCAGCGGGCCGGAGTATTCAAGCAGCGGCCCTTCGATGACCTCGGGCTCGGCCTCGGGAATATCAAAGAGTCCGCTGCCCATGGTGCCGGGAATGAAGAGAATCAGCGCCAGGGCCGCTGGCAGCATTACCGGGTCGAAAAGCAGCGGACCGTGCTGGAACTGGTAGTCCATGATGGCCGGCAGGGATAACAGCGACCCGGTGGCCCCGCCAACGCGCACCGCAACCGCCAAAAACGAGGCGATGAGCGGCATCTCATAGGCGAACATCAGGCACATCTCGCGCGAGAAGCCAAGAGCGCCGTAGGGGGAGCTGGAGGCTCCGCCTGCGAGCATCAGCCCCATGGCGGGAATGGGCAGCAGGTAGAGCAGAATGAGCAGGTCGCCCAGGCCGTTGACGCCGCTCCATACGCCGCCGATGGGCATCACCGCCGCGGTGACCAGCACGCCGGTCAACCCCAGCACGGGCGCCAGCCGGAAGGCCACCTCGTTTGCCGTGGACGGAATGAGCGTCTCCTTGGTCATGAGCTTGATGATGTCGAGCACGGGCTGGTAAAGAGGCGGTCCGACGCGCCGTTGCAGCCGGGCCAGCACCTTTCTGTCCGTGCCCTTGAGGAACAGTCCCAGGGCGAGGGCGAAAAGCCCGCCCGGGAATATCAGAATGGCGAAGGCCGCTTCCAGGATATCAGTCATGCTGTCCTCCCAGGCGCTTGAGTGAGAAGTATCCCCGAGACATACCGGAAAGCAACTTGATTGGAGCGGCGTAGAGGTCGCCAGCGCCAATGCGCGTAAGGCGCTGGTCCACGCTGGTCTCGCCGCAGGTGTGGATGGCCGTGCGGCGCACCCTGCCGGCGGTGAGGCGCGAGACGCCAAACCACACGCCCCCGCCGACAATGAAGAGCATGAAGCTCAGGAGCGTCATGTTGCAGGCGCCGTAGCCGGAGACGATGCCCGAGAGTCCGACCGCTGGCGGCGTGAGGCTCAGGCTTTGCTCCAACCCGGCGATGGGAATGAGCGCCAGCCCTGGAAATGCGCCGGTGACCAGGCACAACATCGCCAGGAGCATGATCGGCAGCCGCATGGCCAGTCCGACCTCGCTTGCGCGCTCCGCCGCGGGCGTCAACTGGCCAAAGAACGCTCCGTGCATGAACTTGAGGAAGTACGCCATGGTGATGACGCTTGTCAGAATGGCGATGATGGCCAGCACGAGCTCGCCGCGTTCAATCAGGGCGTAGTAGATGATCAGCTTGGAATTGAATCCGTTGAAGGGCGGCATGCCCGCTGCCGAGAACAGGGCCGCGCTGAAGCACAGGAAGGTCACCGGCATTTTGCGGCCCATGCCGCCAAGCTCCTCAAGGTTATGGGCGTGGCTGGCGAACATGAGCGCGCCGGCGCACAGGAACGCCAGATCCTTGAAGAGCATGTGGTTGAACAGGTGCAGCAGGCCTCCGGTGACGCCAAGCGACGTGCCGAGGCAGATGCCGAGCACGATGTAGCCGAGCTGGCTGACGGTGGAGTAGATGAGCATTTCCTTGATGCCGGTTTGCAGCAGCGCCTGCACGCCCGCATACAGGATGGTGATGCCGCCGATCCAGGCGCCCACGTACATGGCGGTGTCCAGGGCGTGGGCCGCGTCGCCGGTGGCGCCATGGGCCAGCACAAAGCGCAGCAGCAGGATGCCAAAGGGACCGCTCTTCAAGAGCATGGCCGAGATGTAGCCGCTCACCGGGGTGGGCGCGGTGGCCGGGTGCATCTGCCAATCGATGCGCACCGGCAGCATGGCCGCCTTCATCAGCATGCCGAGGCCCATCAGGCATATGCCGGGCATCCAGACGGCGGCCGGCTGGGACGCCACGGCCCTTGCCACGGTGTCGAAGTCATAGCCGCCGCAGGCGTGCCCGAGAAACAGCACGCCCAGGAACAAGAACGATGCGCCAGCGATGTTGAACAGGAAGTACTTGGTGCCTTCCTTCAGCGCCGAGGGCGTTTCCTCGTGAATGATGGCGAAGAACAACGGCCAGCTGCTCATGATCTCCCAGAAGCAGAAGAACGCCACGAGCGAGCTGACTGTCGTCATGCCCACCAGGCCGCTGATCATGGTTAAAAAGACCGCGAAAAAGCGCCAGGGGGTGTGGCTGTGCGCCATGTAGCCAGTGGAGTAGGCGACGTTGAGCACGCCGAGGGCCAGCACCAGTAGGGCGAAATAGCGCTGTAGCTCGGTGGGGAAGCCGGTGCCGACAATGGCCCAGCCGAGCGCCAGCACAAGGCTCGCCGTGGCCGCCGAGCCGCAGAGCTTCAGGTTCTTGCGCAGCGCAATGGCCAGCGCCGCGCCGATGAGCGGCAGGAATGCGGCGGGCATCCAGGTTATGGTGATGTCGGGCAGCGTGCCGCCGGCGGGGAAAAGCGCGGTTGCCGCCGGCAGGACAAGTCCCGCCCACTGCGCCGAGAAGATGCCCGAGCACAGCGCCAATGCGGCCAGCACGCCGATGCTCAAGTCCATGGTCACCGGCAGCGGGGCCACAGGCGCGCCCTCATACTTGTTGAAGAACAGCACCTTGATGATGCGGCCATAGTAAATGCAGCCGATGAGCCCGCCGATCAGGATCAGCGCGGCGATCCAAGGCTGCCCGGAGTCGAGCGCGGCCTTGAGCATAAGAAACTTGCTGAAGAATCCGCCCATGGGCGGCAGGCCCATGATGGACACCAGACCGACGGCCATGCAGGCGCCGGTGAACGGCATGGCCTTGCCCATGCCCGCGAGATTGTCGATGCGCTGGCTGCCCGCGCGCAGGATGAGGCCGCCCGCCGCGAGGAAGAGCAGGTCCTTCATCACCGCGTGGTTCAGCACATGGACAAGGGCGCCGGCCGTGGCGGCGAAAGTGCCCAGACTGAGCACCAAGCCGATTTCGCCGATTTGGGCGAGGGTGGAGTAGGCGAGCATGCGCTTGATGTCCTGCTGCATCAGGGCCATCACCTCGCCGATGATGAAGGTCACCGCCGCCATGCCGGTAAGCAGCCACAGCACCAAGCGGGCGTATCCGCCCTCAAGAGGGGTGCTGGCCAAGGCCGAGACGACCAGGGCCACGCCGAACACGCCAACCTTGGTCAGCAAGCCGGACAATGGGGCCGAAATGGAGGACGGCGCCACGGGGTGCGCGGCGGGAAGCCAGGAATGCAGCGGGAAAAAGCCCGCCTTGACCGTGAAGCCCGCCAGCACCATGAGCGCCACGCCGGCGGCGGCGGCGGGACTGTACGCCGCGAGGGCTCCGGCCATGCCGCCCATCCCGCCAAGTCCGTTGGGCGCGCCGGTGACGGCCAGGGCCAGCAGGCCAACCTGCATGACATTGGCGCCGCCCACGCACATGACCAAGTACTTTGCGCCGGCCGCGAGGGACTCGTCGGAGCGCTTATGCACCACGAGCAGGTAGGAGGAGAACGTCATGATTTCGAAGCAGCTATAGAAGGCGGCCACATCCGTGACGGAAGCCAGCCCGATGAGCGAGGCCAGCATGAGGAACAGGAAGAAGAAATAGCGGTCCTCGCCCTCGTGCCCGTGCATGTAGCCAACGGAGTAGACAACGATAAGCCCGCCGCCCAGGGCGAAGAGCATGGTGAAAAGCTGCCGGAGCGGATCGGCTAGCGGCGCCGCCAGAACCGCCCCCAGCGTCGCTGCGGCAAGGGCCAGCGCGGCCAGCCCGCGCAGCTTCGGCGCAAAACGGCCAATCGCGAACATGGCGAACGCGCCAAGGTAGGCGATCAGCACCGCAAGCGGCCAGCCTCCCTGCTCGGCCATGTGGCCAGCGGCTCCAGCGGGCCCTGCCAGCCACGTCGCAAGCAGTCCGGTCAGCGGTCCGGAGAAGAGGCAGGCCAGGGCCAGCGCACCCGCCAGCACAAGGTTGCCCGCGCCAACGCCCTCAAAATATGCGGGCTTGGGCTCCTGCTTCACATCCTGCTTCAGGCACACGGCATGAACAACACGCACCGTATACAGGGCGGCCACAATTCCGGCCGCTGCCAGGGCAAGGGCGACCAGGAAGCTGCCGTCCTTTACGGCGGAAAGCAGCAGGAGCTCCTTGCCTGGAGGCGCGGTGAAGGGAGTAAGCCCAATGGCGGTGAACATGGAGAAGCCCAGCAGCAGGGCCAGCCCCGGCCGTCGGCCCCCCGCGGATGTCAGCGCCGAGAGCGAATAACCGCCTTGCACCGCAGCCAGCCGTCGCAGCGACAGGTACCATACGGTTCTGGCCACGGCCTGGTAGAGCAGCTGCAAAACGGCGCCTGCCGTTCCGTTCTGATCCACCGACCCGAGACCGACGAGCACATACCCGAGCTGGGCAAATGCGGAATAAGCCGTGAGCTTTTTGAGATTCTTGAGCGAAAGAGACGCCAAAACCTCGCTCACAAGAGCAATCATGGCGCCTACAAACATTACGTATTGGGCGGATATTTGCATGACTGCCTCCTTTACAATGACAACCTAACCCATGTGAAAGTAAAATTCTGTCACGAAGGCGACAGTTTTCGATTTAAAAACAAATTTATTGTTTTTGCCTGAAAGCACTACGATCGATGATCTGAAGGGATCACATGTTATATGACGATGTGTGTTGAATAATTCTCTATTACAATATGCGCGATTGAAGCGCATGTCGCACAGACGACAAAATACTGTTGCTGTCGGCAATGACTCACACAACATTACATTATGTGCTGTTGTATGAAGCATGGCTCGCTACTCCGAGCAGGAGTTTGCCAAGAGGAACAACTCCCGCATGTCACGTACAATATATTCGCCGCGGTTGAGCTTTTTGATTATTCCTGCCTTTTCCATGGATGAGAGGAGCGTCGAGACGGTTTGTCGGGAGGAACCGACGATCTTGGCGATATTGTCCACCGTCAGTCCGATCTTCACGTAAATCCCCTCCTTGACCTCCTGGCCGAGACTGGCCGCCTGCTCATAAAAGTATACGGCCACCCGCTTGTCGGCGCAGTTGAAGTAGAGATTCTCGATTGTGGAGATGGCCCCGGTCATGAGACGGCCGACGGAGCCCATCAGCGCGGCGATGAGCGTATTTTGTTGATTGGCGTGGATGAGGAACGTATCAATGGGGCAGGTCAGGATTGTCGTGTCCTCCAGCGCCTCCACGTGCGCCCGGGTATGCGTGCTGTAAACATCGCCCGGACCAAGGATGGCGAGAGAGATCTCCTTTCCCCGAAGGGCCAGGTACACGCGCAATCGACCTTGCTTGACAAGGAAAATAAGGTTTTCCTTGTGATAGGGGATAAATAAGAGATGGCGCTTGTGATATTTGCACTCGGTGAAGTGGGACAGCAGCGATTGGCCCCCGCTGTCCTGAGCAAGGGCTTCAATAAGGCTGGGCTTCATGTTCCCGGCTGGGTGACCGGCCATGCGCTGTTCCTCCCGTGACTTAAAGGGGGGCGGCACTGTCTGGACCACGTTGGGCTCTGGCAAGGGGCTTGAGTGTCTAACTTAAACATTTGGTGACCTCATTGCCTTTTGCCAGATAATCAGGTACAATTATAAAAGGGGTATTGTCAAAGTGTTTGCGGGACATTTCTCGATATTGTTTTTCCCTGTCGTCGCAAGCTTCTGCTGAGCATTGGCGACCAGGGCCGGCAGGGTGGAGAAATGGGCAAGCGACCGCCCAAACTTGCAGGGCGGCAACCTTGAAGCCGCCGTGGCATGCCCCACCATGTGGGTTTTGGGCGGCACTCGCAAAGGGGCGGCCTCAAAAACACGTTTTCCTTGGCGCTTACGCCGGGAGCGTCAATCCTGCCATTTGACATCCAGGAATTTCGTCGAATTATTCGGAAGTTGAATCCTGCCGGACGATTTGCGTTCCAGCAAAAGGCGTTATGCTCATGCTTGGCATGCCCAGCATGCGACCGCCTGCTTTGGGGCTGTCGGCGGGTTTGGGCGCGTTGTCCGCTTCATCAGCGGGCCCAGGCTGCGGCGCATAATAAGGATGGTAAAATCAGCCCCTCAACGCCCCGCCCGCTGTTTTATGCAGGGGCATGGCGTTGGGGGGCCGTTGTGTCCATTGGGGGAGAGCGTTTTTCGCCTGCGTGGCGGAACGCACGTAAAGAAGAATCCAGCAATGACCACGGCCGCTCGCTTCACTTCGCCGGAGCGCAATGTTGCCTGGATAAGGACGTTTTGCGGGAATTTCTCCGCCTGATCCGGCTGGAGGTTATTCGTCCTCCGCAGCGGGCACGCCCTCTTGGGCGAGCTTCTGGTTCTTGGCGTAGGTGGCGGCGCTTATGCCGGCCACGCAGCCCTCGCCCACGGCCTTGGCCATTTGCAGCGGCGGGCCGGTTATGTCGCCGGCGGCGAACACTCCGGGCACATTGGTGGCCTGCTTCCTGTCGACCTGCAAGTACTTCATCGACTCGTCGAGATTGAGGCCCAGGGTGGCGGCGAGCTCCAGCACGCCCTTGGCGCCCAGTTCGATGAACACGCCGGCCACGGGCAAGGTGACGCCGTCGGAAAGGGCAAGGCCGGTCACCTGCGTTTCGCCCTCAATGGCTGCGACGGTGACGCCCTCGTGGATGACGGCTCCGCTGTCGGCCAGCTTGGTCTTGAGCGCTGGGGAGATGTCGAGGGTCTCGGCCACCAAGTGCACGCTTCTGGCGAGGCTGAGCAGCGTGAGCGCTCCGCCTGCTGCGGCGCTTTGTCCGCCCACCACGGCCACGTCCTCGCTGCGGAAGAAGCCGCCGTCGCAGTCCACGCAGTAGGACACGCCGCGTCCCAGCAGCTCCTTTTCGCCCGGCGCTCCCAGGCGGTTGCGGGTGGTGCCGGTGGCGATGACCAGACTGCGGGCGCAAACATGGGCGCCGCTTTCGGTTTCTATGGAGAAGCACAGGCCGGAGGGGGTTATGGAAAGCGCGTCCTCCTCCAGCACCTCAACCCCGAAGCTTTTGGCTTGCGCCAGCCCGGTGGTGAGCATGTCCTCGCCGCTGGTCTTGAACATGCCCAGAAAATTTTCCACATGGGCCCAGAACAGGCTGCTCTTGTTCATGCGGCCAAGCATGAGCACGCGGGTCTTCTTGCGCGAGGCGTGTATGGCGGCCTGCAGACCGGCGGGTCCGCTGCCGAGGATGACGACATCAAAGATTGGCTTGTTCATGGCGGCTCCTTTGCGCGCAGTGCGCGCGAGAACCGTCAGTTAAGCATGGTTCAGCCGTGCGGCAAGGGCGGCGTGGATTTGGCCGTCAAGGCTGCGGATCTGTTCATCCTGGGGCAGGCTGGCGAAGAGCGTCTCCAGGTAGCCATATTTTTGCAGCAGGCGGAAGGAGGCGCGGAAGTTCAGATCATACACCCAGCCGATGATCATCAGCTTGAAATCGTTGATGTAGATGATGTCACGATAGTCGCCGGGCCGGTGGTTGAGCACGGCGTCGAGGATCCCCTGCGAGTAGGCGTCTGGCTCGTCGCGCACGTCAAGGGTGAGCTCCGGGTGCTCGGAGGCCTGCTGCGAGAAGTGGTCGAGCATGATCTTGTAGATGTCGAGTTTGTCGCTGTCGCGCACAACGCGGGCCACGATGCCGAGGTCGCGGTTGCGCAGGGGGGGCAGGGTGCGCTTGTTGTGCAGGTACACCGCGCCAATGGCCAGGCGGCGAATGACCTGGGGCGCGCCATCGAGCAGCCTGGCGCGCAGGGTGTGGCGGACGCTCAGGGCGGCGTGGTTGGCGGACTGGGCGTCGCGGAAGGTGCGGAACATCTCGTACTGGGGAAAGCGTCCAACGTCGTGAAGCAGAGCGGCCACGCGGCAGGCCTGAGGCAGGGGGGCCGGCAGGCGCTCCTCCCGGGAGATCGTGTCGGCCAGGGCTAGAACCCGCATGGTGTGCTCAACCTTGATCGTGTAAGCGAAGCTGTCGCCCGGGGCGGCGAGATACGGCGCGGCGAAGGCGTTGAAGCGCCCGGCGATCTCTTGGGACAGGGCGTCGCTCATTGTTCCAGTTCCCGCTTTTTGCGCGCGTACTGGGCATCGCTCACGCGGCCTGCGCGGTAGGCTGCGTCGAGTTCGGCGCGCTCCCGGCGGCGCGTCTCTTCGGCTTCGCGGTCCATTTCGTGGTCGCGCCAGATGCCGTGCGGGCCATAGAGCAGGCGCAGAAAGAGGCAGATGCCGCCTAGAATGAGCGCGGAGAAGGCAAAGGTGGCGAGGCTGGTTTGCCAGTCGCCGCCGTAGCCGGAGTTGAAGGGCCAGCCATTCCATTTGCTGGGCAAATCGATTTGCGCGGACAGGGTGGACCAGGAAAAAGCAAGGTCCGAATGAAGCGTTTGGAGCATGGGAAGCGGGCCTCCGGGCGGCTTTGGCCTGGCGGATGCCTCGGCCTCGGCGCAGAGATACGTCGTGTTTGGCCGGGATGCAAGAGCGGGTGGCGCAGGGCGATTGTCTCTTGCCGCAAGTTCAGGTAAGAAAGGGGGCGGAAGGGAGGCGCCATGCGCATACTCATTGCGGAAGACGACGCCACAAGCGCGCTGTACATGTCTGGACTGCTGGCCCGGTTTGGCGAGTGCACCGTGGTGGAGAACGGCGAGCAGGCCTTGGCCGCCTACCACGCCGCCCGGGATGAGGGCCGGCCCTTTGAGTTTATCTGTCTGGACATCATGATGCCGCGCCGCAATGGCCAGGAGGTGCTGGAGGCCATCCGCGCCGAGGAGGCCGCCGCCGGCCTGGACGCGGCGCAGAGCGTCAAGATCGTTATGACCACCGCCCTGGGCGATGTGCATTCCGTCATGAGCGCGTACAAGGGCGGCGCCACGGCTTATGTCACCAAACCCATCTTGACCGAGCGCCTGTACGAAACCATGTGCAGCCTCGGCTTCGAGGTTTAGCGAGGATAACCGGACCATGAAGACGAAGATTCTTTGCGCGTTGCTTGCCGTTTTGCTGGCGTGCGCCGCCAGTGTCGATTGCGCTTTCGCCAAACGCATGGGCGGCGGCGGCTCCTTTGGCGGCCGCAGCACCTATAGTCGAGGCTACTCATCCACGCCCCGCGCGCCCTATGCGCCCTCCGGTCCGGCGCAGTCCGGCCCGGCGCAGTCCGGCCAAATGTCGCGCCAGGGAACCCCCGCGCCGGCATCTCCCATGGGCACGCCGACCGGCGGCCTGTTCGGCCGCATGGGCATGGGCATGGGCGGATTCCTGGCCGGCGGGCTCATCGGCTCCATGCTCTTCGGCCACGGCGGCTGGGGAGCTGGCGGCGGCGGCGTCGGCCTGCTCGACATCATCCTTATCGGCCTCATCGCCTATTTCGCCGTGCGCTTGCTGCGCGGCCGCATGGGCGCCCAGACCCCTGTCCGGCGCGGACCCGATCCGCGCGAGCTGCGCCCGCAGCCGCCCGACCAGCACTCCCGCGCGGAGCAGAGCTGGGACGCCTTGCGCACGCGCTCGCAGCAGCCAGCCGCGCCCACGGCCTCCGCGCCCAGCTCCGCGCCCAGCTCCGCGCCCAGCTCCGCCTCCGACGGCAACACCACGGGCGGCTTCGGCGTCGCCCCCGGCGCTCCCGACGAGCAGGCCCCGGCCCAGCCCACCGTGCCGGAAGGCTTCAGCATTCCGGACTTTCTTGAAGGCGCCAAAACCGTGTACGCCCGGCTCCAGCACTCCTGGGACCGCCGCGACTTGAACGACATTGCGCTGTTCACCACGCCGGAGGTGCTCACCGAGATCAAGAGGCAGGCCGCCGTCGACCCCACGCCCTCGAAGACCGAGCTGCTGCTTGTCAACGCGCGCATGCTGGAGTTTCGCGAGGAGCAGGCCGACACCGTGGCCTCGGTGCTCTTCGACGTGCTCATGCGCGAGGACGCGGCCGAGGAGCGCCCCAAGCAGATCCGCGAGGTCTGGCACTTCTCCCGGCCCACCGGCAACCTTGACGCCAACTGGCGGCTTGAGGGCATCCAGCAGCTGGAGGCCTAGCGCCCGCGCTCTCCGAACACTCCATCATGAACGCCCGGGCGCTGGCGCCCGGCGTGCACGCCGCAAGGAGCGGAAATGCTCAAGCTCAAGGATTGCTTCAAGGTCTACACCACCGATCAGGACAAGGCCGCGCCCCCGGCGGAGACAGTGGCCCGCGTCAAGGCCAGGCTGGAGAAGATGTGCCCCGGCGTGCTGGAGGAGACCCGGCGCGTGGACACCGGCCGGCTCGGCATTCCCGTGTTTCTCAGCGTTTGCGGCCCCGCCGCGCGCGCGGTGATGCCCACGCGCAAGCAGATGGGGAAGGGGGCCAGCCCAGCGCAGGCCGAGGCCTCGGCCCTTATGGAGCTTGTGGAGCGCTTCAGCTATTTCAGCTTCTGGGACGACGAGACGAATTTCACCACCGCCACCTGGAGTGAGGCGGAGCGGTTGTTCGGCCCGCAGCTTATGGATATTGAGCGCATCCGTCAGTCCGTGCAGACTGCGGACGACGGCATGACCGCCGAGGACGCCCGCCGGCTCATGGATCTGGTCCGCTGGCGCTTTTGCCCGGCGCTGAACGTGGCCACGGGCGCCCCCTGCGTGCTCCCGCTGGACTGGTTCAAGACACTTAATGAATTCAACGGGTCCAGCGCCGGCAACACGCCGGAGGAATCCGTGCTGCAGGGCGGCTGCGAATTGGTGGAGCGGCATGTCTCCGCCATTGTGGACCGCACCTCCCCCACGCTGCCCACCATCAGACAGGATACGCTGACCGACCCCGTGCTCAGGGATTTGTGCGAGCGTTTCCGGGAAAACGGCGTCATGCTGCTGCTCAAGGATTTTTCGCTCGGCATGCCCGTGCCCACGGTGGCGGCCCTGGCTTTTGATCCCAAGACCTTCCCCGGGGGGAGCGAGATCGTCTACACTGCCGGCACCGCCGCTTCGCCCGTAAAGGCCGCTGTGCGCGCGGTGACGGAGATCGCCCAGCTCGCCGGGGACTTTGAGACCGGGCGTGTGTACGAGGCTTCGGGGCTGCGCAAGTTCACCGATCCCGGCCAGTTCGCCTGGCTCACCGAGGGGCCGGAGGTGGACCTCGCCAGCCTGCCCAGCGTGGAGGACAACAACATCCGCGTGGAGGTGGCGCGCCTGGCCGATGGCCTTGGCGCTCTTGGCTACACGTTGTACACCGTGCCCACCACCCGTCCCGGTCTGGACGTTCCCGCCAACTACAATCTTGTGCCCGGTTTTGACTTTCGCGAGCGCACGGCGCACCGCAGCCTGGGGCTTTTTGTGGGCCGCAAGCTGGCGGAGGAGGCCCCGGACGATGCGGCAGCGGCCGGTCTCGCCGTGCTGGCGGAGGTGGTTCCAGACGCCTACTACCTGCCGTTCTTTCAGGCATTGCTGGCCCTGCGCGTGGGCGACATTGCCGGCGCGGCCGCGCTTTTCGCCAAGGCGGAGGCGGGCCAGCCGGCGGCCGGCGAACGCGCTCTGTGCGCCTTCTACCAAGCGTACGCCCTTTCGCAGGAGGGGCAGTGGGCCGCGGCCATGCCGCATCTGGACCGGGCCATAGGGCTTGACGCCGAGGTGAAGGAGTATTTCAATCTGCGCGGCGTGGGGCACTTCAAGGCCGGTGAATACCTCTGCGCCAAGGATGATTTCCATGCCGTGCTTGGGCTGGACAGCGGCTCGGCGCCCGATCTTGCGAATCTGGGCCTGTGCCATAAGTTTTTGGGGGAACGAGAGGCGGCGCTTGAGTGTTTGGCCGCCGCCCTGGAGCTGGATCCCGGCCTGGATTACGCCCGTAGCCACCTGGAGGAATTGCGCGCGGACGGGGGAAAATAAAATTCCTCCACAAAGGCGGATATACCGGTGGCTCATATTGACCGGTGGCGCAAAATCCTTTACTTCGAAGCAGACGCGTATAGCCGTGTGACCAGCCGGCAAAATTTCGGAATCAAGCGGTTAAGGCTTTTCCCATAAGATCCTAGAGGAGGACCACTAATGGCTTTTATCGAGTACAAAGGCAAGAAGTTCGAAGTGGATGAGGATGGTTTCCTGTTGAAGTTTGAGGAATGGAACCCTGACTGGGTCGAGTACATCAAAGAGAGCGAAGGCATCCCAGTCATCTCCGAGAACCACCAGAAGGTCATCGACTTCCTGCAGGACTACTACAAAAAGAACGGCATTGCGCCCATGGTGCGCATCCTTTCCAAGGTTACCGGCTACAAGCTGAAGGAGATCTACGAGCTGTTCCCCTCCGGCCCCGGTAAGGGCGCTTGCAAAATGGCTGGTCTGCCCAAGCCCACCGGCTGCGTGTAGTCCACGACCGTTTTTGCGAATGCAAAGAGGCGGGAGCTTTTGGCCCCCGCCTCTTTTTTTATCCGCGCTCTGTTTGCGCCGGGCTATTTTTCGGGTTCGGCCATGCGGATGGCGCAGAACTTGCCGCACATGCCGCATTCCTTGCCATGCTCCGTGCCCTGCGAGCGTTGGCGCACCAAGCAGGGGTCCAGGGCGGCCTCGGCCATGTTCTTCCAGTCCAGCTTCATGCGCGCGTCGCCCATGGCGGTTTCCCGGGCGATGGCCCAGGGCCGGCCGAGAGCGGTTTCGCCCGCCTGGGCCGCGATGCGCGATGCCAGCACGCCCTCATGCACGTCGCGGGCGTCGGGCAGGCACAGGTGCTCGGCGGGGGTGAGGTAGCACAGGAAGTCCGCGCCGAACTGCGCAGCCATGGCGCCGCCGATGGCTCCCGCGATGTGGTCGCGTCCGGCGGCGACGTCCGTCACCAGCGGTCCCAGCACATACAACGGCGCGCCGAAGGTGGCGCGTTTGATGCCCTGGATCTGCGCCTGCACGAGATGCAGGGGCACATGACCCGGGCCTTCGATCATGACGCCGACGCCGGCCGCCCACGCGCGTTTGGCCAGCACGCCGAGGGTCAGCACCTCCTCCCACTGGGCGGGGTCGCCGGCATCAACGCCGGCGCCGGGGCGCAGACCGTCGCCCAGGCTGATGACGACATTATGCTTGCGGCAGATGTCGAGCAGCGCGTCGTAGTGGGTGAGCAACGGATTTTCGAGACCGGTGCGTCGCATCCAGCGGGCCAGAATGGCCCCCCCGCGCGAGACGATGCCGAGTTTGCGCGAGCCGTCCTGGGCGAGTTCCGCGCCACGGCGGGTGAGGCCGCAGTGCAGCGTCATGAAATCCACGCCCTGTTCGGCCTGCTTGGTCACCTCGGCCAGCAGCTCGGCGGGCTCGAAACCGGCGGGATCGCGTCCGGCCTCGGTGCATTGCTGGGCCACGGCGTAAATGGGCACGGTGCCCAGCGGCAGGGGCGAGGCTGCGAGCATGCGCACGCGGATGGCGTCCAGGTCGCCGCTGGTGGAAAGGTCCATCACCGCGTCGGCGCCGGCGTTTTCCGCGATTTTGAGCTTGTCCGCCTCGCCGGCGGCGTCGCTGGTGACGGGAGAGGTGCCGATGTTGGCGTTGACCTTGACGCGCGCGGGCTGGCCGATGAGCGTGGCCCGCACATCCTTGTGCCCGGGGTTGCCGAGCAACGTCAGGGTGCCCTGATCGATGCGCGCGCGGATGTCGGCCTCGCTCATGTGCTCGTACGCGCACAGGCGCTCCAGGTGCGTGGCGAGCAGGGCCGCGAGGGCGGGGTTCTGTTGGGTGAGGGACATGCGCATACTCCTTGTGCCTGTTCAGGCTGGGGCATGCGCGGGGTAGGGGGCCGGACGAACCGGCGCATCCATTCCCTCCAACGGCATGACCCGTATCAGGTTCCACGGTCGGCCCCGGCGGCAGGGACCCTCTCAGCCCGGTTCCCCGGACTCCCGTATGGCTTGAGCTGACAATGAACGAAATTGAAAGCTAGCCGCAGGCAGTATGGAAGTCAACGGTTGGATTTGGCGAAAAACACGCCTGCCGCCTCTTGCATTCCGTAAACTTCGGGCGTATATTGCCCTTCTTTCAGTGAACAACGAGACGGAGACACCCATGAAAAAAGATATCCATCCTGAAGTGATTGACGCCAAGGTGCGCTGCAACTGCGGCTTCGAGACCGACATTCTGACCGTGAAGGGCAAGGAAGTGACGGTCGAAATCTGCTCCCACTGCCACCCGTTCTACACGGGCAAGCAGCGTTTTGTGGACACCGCAGGCCGCATCGACCGCTTCCGCAAGAAGTATGCGAACCTCGCCGACGCCAAAAAGTAGCGTTTCCGCACGCATTCAGGAGTGCCTCTGTTGGATTGCCCAATGGAGGCATTCCTGTTTCTCCTTTTCCTCGGCCGTTACCGCCGCCTGCTCCGTTGCCGGCCAGGCCGCCGCTTTTTGACTTCGCCAGGGCCGGACTTATCTGGAAGGGGCCTGCCGGATGTACCGGCTGGCGGTCCGCATGGCCACAGCCTCTTTCCACACAGAGGGTAGCCTCTTGAGACGCGCGCTTCTTCCCCTGCTTTTCGCCAATTCCACTGTGGGCGGCCAAGCCGTCATTGAGGGCGTAATGATGCGCTCGAAGAACCGTCTGGCCATCGCCGTGCGCAAGCCCGACGGTCAGATTGTCGTCGAGCTGCGCCCATGGTTCTCACTCACCAACGCGGCCATTCTGAAGAAACCATTCGTCCGGGGATTCCCCGTGCTTATGGAGACGCTGGTCAATGGCATCAAGGCCCTTAATTTCTCGGCCATGCAGAGCGCGGAGGATGAAGAGGGCGAGACCGAACTGACGCCCTGGCACCTGATGCTGACCATGGCTGTGGCCCTGGGCGTTGCTCTTGGCCTTTTTGTGGTGGTTCCGCATGTGTTCTCGGCCGTGATGCAGTGGCTGGGCCTCGCCGGCGATGTCGACTCCCTGAGCTTCAACGCCTGGGACGGAGCCTACAAAATGCTCGTCTTCATCGGCTACATCGCCCTCATCTCCATTGTGCCAGACATCCGGCGCGTGTTCCAGTACCATGGCGCGGAGCACAAGGTCATCTGGAACTTCGAGAGCGGTTCGCCTCTTTCCATCCCCGTGGCGCAGGCGCAATGCCGCCTGCATCCCCGCTGCGGCACGTCGTTCTTGCTGTTCGTGCTTGCGGTGAGCATTCTGCTGCACACGGCCCTCGTTCCGTTGCTGCTTTCCTTTTATAAACCGCAGGCGTTTTTGTTCAAGCACCTGTATATTGTCGTGGCCAAGCTGCTGTTTATGATTCCCGTCAGCTGCATTGCTTACGAGATTATTCGCTTCGCCGGAAAGTTCAACACCAACGTGTTCTGCCGCATGCTGTGCTGGCCTGGTCTCGCGCTTCAGATGCTCACCACCAAGGAGCCTGACGACAGCCAGGTCGAGGTGGCCATGGCCGCCCTCAAGTGCGCCGTGAGCGAGGAGGGCCACGTCTGATGTTCGCCAAATTGGAAGAGCTTGAGCGCAGTTTTCAGGATCTGGAGCATGAGCTTGGTGCGCCCGAGGTGCTGGCCGATCAGGAGCGCTATCGCAAGGTGGCCAAAAGTCATGCCGACCTTGGGGCTATTGTGCGTGCTTTTCACGAATACAAGCGTGTGAGCAAGGAGCTGGACGACAACCGCGAGCTGATGCGCGAGGCCGACGACCCCGAGCTGCGCGGGATGGCCGAGACCGAGATCGAGAGCTTGAAGGCCAAGCAGGAAGCGCTCAGCGATCAGCTTAAGCTCATGCTTCTCCCCAAGGATCCGCTGGACGACAAGAACAGCATTCTGGAAATTCGCGCCGGCACAGGTGGAGAGGAGGCCGCGCTTTTTTGCGCCGATCTTTTCCGCATGTACTCCCGCTTCGCCGAGCGCGTGGGCTGGAAGGTGGAGATTCTCGACGCAAACGCCACGGACACCGGCGGATATAAGGAGGTCATCGCCTCCATCTCCGGCGACCGCGTATACAGCAAGCTCAAGTGGGAGGCTGGCGTGCACCGCGTGCAGCGCGTGCCCGCGACCGAGGCCCAGGGACGCATCCACACCAGCGCCGTCACTGTGGCCATCATGCCCGAGGCCGAAGAGGTCGATGTGAACATCCGCACCGAGGATTTGCGTATCGACGTGTTCCGCGCCAGCGGTTCCGGCGGTCAGCACGTCAACCGGACGGAATCCGCCGTGCGCATCACGCATTTGCCCTCCGGGCTGGTGGTGCAGTGCCAGGACGAGAAGTCGCAGCACAAGAACAAGGCCTCGGCCATGAAGGTGCTGCGCTCCCGGCTGCTGGCCCGTGAGCAGGAAAAGGCCAAGGCCGTGGAGACGGACATTCGCCGCGCCCAGGTCGGTTCCGGCGACCGCTCCGAGCGCATCCGCACCTACAATTTCCCGCAGGGCCGTGTCACCGACCATCGCATCAACCTTACGCTCTACAAGCTGGATGCGGTGATGGACGGCGATTGCGGCGAGCTTTTGCAGTCCCTCACCAACTACTATCAGACCGAGGCCTTGAAGCAGCAGGCCTCTGACGCGTAACATCATGGCCGAGGGCCATTCGGCCGAGGGCATTTCGCCCGCCGCGTCCCAGCCGCTTCCATCCGCCGACGTGCGTGAGGCCGTGGCCTGGGCGACGGCGCGTCTTGTCGCCTCCGGTGCTGACGTTCCGCGCCTCGCCTCAGAGCTGTTGGCCTGCCGGGCCTTCGGGCTCACCCGGCTGGAGCTGCTGACCCGCCGCGATCAGCGACCGGGGCTGGAGCGGCTTGCCGCCTTTTCGCGTCTTGTCGAGCGCCGCGAGGCCGGCGAACCCACCGCCTACATTTTGGGCCAGCGTGAATTTTTCGGCCTTGTCTTCGCCGTCACGCCAGATGTGCTTATCCCCAGGCCGGAAACCGAACTCATTGTGGAGCAAGCCCTGCGCCTATTCCAGAGCGGGGCGCCTCTCGCCTTCGCCGATTTCGGCACCGGGTCTGGCGCGCTGGCCGTCACCATCGCCCATGAGTTTCCCAACGCCCACGGCCTTGCCGTCGACATCTCCCCCGCAGCGCTTGACGTTGCGCGCTCCAACGCCCGCTTCAATGGTGTGGAGGAGCGTCTGGAATTCCGACTGGCGGACTTTATGCGCATGTCCCTGCCTCCGGCCTCTCTTGACCTTGTGGTCGCCAATCCGCCCTATGTGACAGAGGACGAGCACGCCGCCCTTGCGCGTGAGGTGCGTGACTTTGAGCCCAGGCTTGCCTTGGTGAGCCCGGAGTGTGGTTTGGCCCACCTGCGGGGGCTTTTGCCTGTTGCGGCTGCGGCGCTGCGTCCTGGCGGAATGCTGCTGTGCGAGTTGGGCTGCGGGCAGGGGGCGCGGGCGCTTTCCCTGGCGGCCGATGCTGCGCCTGGGCTGTGCGACGCCGTCATCCTCAAGGACCATGCGGGGCTCGACCGCATCCTTCTGGCGTCTCGGGCGAAGGAGCCCGTTGGAGTCGGCGTGGTGTGAACCCTTCGGTTTCAAACAATATTGTCGCATCCTTGCGACCCTGTGGCAGAAAGAACACAGACAGCCCACGTTGCTTGAAACATAAAAACATTTGTAAATCAGCTCGTTACAATACTTACTCCGCTTGGCATCCCGCGTGCATACTGGTGGGCGTTGGAGGAATTATGCATCAGACCACCATTCGCAATACGGTACGCTGCACGGGAATCGGCTTGCATAGCGGCAAGCAGGTGGAAATGGTGCTGCGCCCCGCCCCTGAGGATACTGGCATTCTCTTTGCGCTTCGCAGCGGGTCTGGCACTTCCTTTTTGAGCCCCAAGCCTCGCCTCATGGTCGATACCGGCTTGGCCACCAGCTTGGGCAATGGTCACGACCACATCGCCACCGTCGAACATCTGCTGGCCGCCGTGCGCGGGCTTGGCATTGATAATATCCGCATCGAAGTGCAGGGACGCGAGCTGCCCATCATGGACGGAAGCTCCGCCTCCTTCGTCTACCTGCTCAACCAGGCCGGCCTGCGTCGGCAGACCAAGGCCCGCAAGGTCCTCGCCGTCACCCGTCCCATTGTTTTCGAACGCGACGGCAAATTCATCAAGGCCACCCCGCACGACGGCTTCGCTGTTGACTACACCATTCAGTTCCCTCATCCGCTCATCGGCCGGCAAAACCTCTCCATGGAGGTCACCCCGGACGCCTTCGCCGCTGACCTCGCCAAGGCTCGGACCTTTGGCTTCCTGCGCGAGGTGGAGTACCTGCACGCCAACGGCTTGGCCCTTGGCGGCAACCTGGACAATGCCATCGTGCTCGACGAATTCGGCGTGCTGAACACCGACGGGCTGCGCTACCCTGACGAGTTCGTGCGCCACAAGCTGCTTGACTTCGTGGGCGACATGGCCGTGATGGGCCTGCCTCTGCACGGCCGCTTCGAGGTCTTCGCCTCCGGCCATGCGCTGAACAACTCGTTTTTGCGCTACCTTGAGGACCACGCCAGCGAATACCTGGAAGAGCGCACTCTGCCTCTGCCCGAGACCGCTCCGGCCGTCGCTCCCGCCAAGGAGGCCGCCCGTCAGCCCTCGCCCTCCGGTCTTCGTCAGCCTGCCATGGCGTAAGCGAAGCACCAAGACGAACGCAGAAAGCGCCCTTCGGGGCGCTTTTTTTATGCGCAACGCCGTGGGTTCTGGAGAGAGGTTCTCCTCCTGCCCCTTTTCGAAGACTCTGGGGGGGAGGGGGGCGTGTCGGGGCTGCTAGACGCGGGTGTTCAAACCGCCGGAGGACCACGTCGGCACGTCGCCGAAGAGTTCGCCAAGAATGCCCCCAAGAGGTGAGGGCCGCAGCCGCGAGGGGCCAAGAACCTTTGGCTCGCGGACAAGCTGTCCCCGCGCCAGCGCGGTCAGCTCCTCCATGAGCGCGCCGGCGTGTTCCGGATGTTCCGCCGCCACGTTCAACCGCGCCTCCGGGCCGGTGTGCAGCCGCGCCTCAATACCGCCACAGGCGGCGTCCAGGGCGCTCAGCGCGTGCTCCTCAACTGCCGTGCGTGCTGTGCGTAATTGTTCCAGCCGGCGCAGGCCCGGCAGCAGCCAGGGCTCATACAGCGCCTGCACGTTCCCACGGGCGGCGATGGCCGCATTGATCCGCGCCAGACGCTCCGTCACGTCCGCGAACCGAACGCGTCCGGTCTCATCCGCTGACAGCGCGGTTTTGAAAGCCTCGCGCCGGAGCGCAGCCTGAGGCGGGGCTCCGCAAGCCGCCAGGTAAACAGCGTGATGTTGGGTCTCAAAGACTTCGCGCGCGGCGCGGAAACGTTGCACCAGGCCGGGCAGGTCATCCGCGTCCACGCCTCCGGGAAGCGCCTGAAGCATGATCTCCGGGGTCAGCGCGCGAACGACGAAGGTGAGCGTGTCGCCGGGATCGGCCTGCACCTCCAGCCGGGCGAGCAGTTCCTCGCCGCCCACCTGCACCCAGAACAGGCCGTTCTGCTCGCGCCGCAAAATGCGCCCCTTGACGCGCTGTCCGATGCTGTGGCGCGCGCGAAAGGCTGCCGCGCGGTCGCGCTCGCCGCCGGATTGGCCGAAGCCTGAGCCGTAACCGCTGATGCGCATGATGTTTCCGCGTTGGGGGGGGCTAGCTGCCCGACTGGTCGATGATGAGCTCCACCTCGTCCACGCCGACCCCGGTGGCCTTGGCGAGCTCCTTAATGGTCTTGCCCTGCCGGTGGCCGGTGATGATGATTTGCCGCAGGAATTGGGGCGAGCGGGCGTATTCGTCGGCTTGCTTGAGCAGCTTGTTCAGCATGATGACGCGCTCGGTAAGATCGGTGTCCAGGCGGGCGAGCTCCTCTTGCCTGCGGCCGAAGCTGTCCACAAGCTCCTGCTCCAGCTGGGCGTTGGCGCGCAGTTTGACGAGGAATTCCTCCTGCTTGGTCTGCATGCGGGCGATGAGCGCCTCGGACTTGCGCAGACGCAGGTAAAACGCAATGACCACGAAGAGCAAGGCGAGCTCGGCGACGGTGAGGGCCAGAAGCATGAGGGCGGATATCTGCATGTCGGCACCCGTTTGGTAAGCGGTGGATCGTTCGGCAGATATGCTGCCGATGCCGGTCAACTGCCCGGTTTTGCGTGGAAAGGCAATGCCCGGCGCTGGTTGGGGAAACAAAACGGCGCGGGCGACTTTATTTCAAGCCGCCGCGCGCCGCGTGTGGCTGTGCCGCGCCGGCTATTTGGGCGCGCCAAAGGACTGAGCGAACAGGGCGGCGATGGCCGCGCGGCCGTTGTCCTCGATAAAGCGTGTGCCGGTGCCCGTGAAGTGCGTTTTGGTGATTGTCGGCGTGGGCACGGGGCGCCAGGCATTGTCCTTCCAGTTGAACCAGCCGTTTTTCACCTGGTCGAAAACGAAAAGCGGCTTGTTGCAGATCTTGGCGAATTCCGCACCCCAGCCGGTGCCGCCGTTGACTGTGCCGTTGTCCAGAATGGCGCCGATGACAAAGATCTCCAGCCCGGCATCAACCTGATACATGATGGTGCGCAGAACCATGCGGATGAGCGGGCCGTTGCTGAAATTGCGGTCCAGCAGCTTGGAGACGTAGGTCAGGCTCACGTCCTTGCGCATGAGTTCCTCTTGCGTCAGCATGCGCAGACCGCGGGTGCGCTCTATCTTGTGACCCTCAAAGGAATAGTTGACCTCTTGGACGCCGAAGAGTTCGGCCTGTTTGCCGAATTCCGCCTCCGCGCCCTGGGCGCCGCCGCTGAACAGGGTGAACTCGCTTCCAGACATACGCTCTCCTTGTCATGGTGGTTGGATCGGCGAAATAGCGCCACGTGATTTCTGCATTATGCACATTCCCGTGGCTGGAAGCAATGCCGGGAAGGGCGCGTATTTGTCCTCGCGTTTCAAAATTGTCTGGCATAGGTTCAAGACGTTGACATGGCACAACCGCAGCCTGGAGGTATGCGCATGCCCACTTGGCTCTTTATCCTGATCGTCTTTGGGGTAGGTCTTGGGCTGGCGTTTTACATAGACCGTTTGAAGTCGCGTCCAGGCAGTGTGCCGGGCGAGTCCAAGAAGGTGAGCGAGCGCTCGAAATGGCTGTATTACTGGTTTGTTGGGCGTTTTCCCGCAGGAGAGGACGATCAAGACGAGCGTCGTGGCAGGAAGAAATAACGGCTGTGGCTAGATTTTGACGTTGATGATGTTTCCCGCCCAGGGCGAGGCGTTGGACGATTGCGTGGAGGAAAGCGCCTCCTCATGAGCGGACGGCGTGCGTCGCGCCAGCTGACGTTGCGCCTGCTGCTGGGCTTCCTTGTTGTTACCACCGGAATCGCGGCCCATGGCGTCCAGTCCGTCCTGCTTTTCCACTTCCTGAACGTTATGTTCCTCCTTGCGCTGGGTGTCGGCCACAATCTGTCCGAAGAGGGCTTGCTGCGCCTCGGCGGGAATGTGCTGCGGCCCCAGCAACTGCTGCACGTTTGGCAGCTGGGAGATCAGGATCGGCAGGTCCAGCGGATTGGCGGACATCTACTTCACCACGTATTCCTCAAACATCAGGTTGTCGAATTTTCCGTCGGCCACATACTGGTTGATGACCAGCAGGAGCTCCCCTTTTAAACGTTCCGCATTTTGCTCATCGGATAAAAACTGAACATCTTTATTCTTTAAATAATAGAATACGGCGTTGCGCGCGGGCAGCAGTTTTATCTGAAAGTCGCGCACGGTGCTTTGACTTGTGGTTGTAAGCAGAATTCTTACAATAAGGAAGCGAATTTCGTCGTTCGCGCCCTTTTGCTCCACCCAGAAGGGATCGAGACGGACTTGCAGCTCCGGGGCCGCCTGAGTGGCGTTATCGGGCTGCTTTGTGGCTTCCGCATGATCGGCCTGGGCCGGCTCCGACGCGGCCTTGCCCTTGAAAAAGAACAGCTTGACCATCAAGACCGTAGCCACCAGCAGCACAACAGCGGCAACCACGATAATGATGAGCTTCTTTTTACCGGCAAGACGTGAGGGCTTCTTTTCCTCGGATTCCAGGGAGACGGGGGCTTCTTGCTTGGGCGGTTCCGGCTGGACCTCCTCCTCCTCTTCGAGGAAGGGCGCGTCCTCAAGGTCAAGTTCGACCTTCTGCGCGCCGAGCGAGGCCTCGCTGGTGTCGATCATGGCGTCCGCCTGCTTGCTTTCGCCAGCAGCGGCTTTCCCGGTTCCCTCGGTCTTGTCAGCCATGAACGAAATGCCCCCGGTCCAGGGCCCGGGCTTTAATTGCCGAAGATCTTATCGATCTTCTGGCCCAGAGTCTCGGGCGTGAACGGTTTGACGATGTAATTAGAAACCTTGGCCTGCACGGCCTCGATGATGTTCTCCTGCTGGGCCTCGGCGGTGACCATGAGAAACGGCGTGGTGGCGTATTCTTCGCTTCCGCGCACCTTGCGCAGCAATTCAATGCCGGTCATCTGCGGCATGTTCCAGTCGGAGATGATGAAGTCGATGTTGTCGCGATTGAGGGTTTCCCAGGCGGTGGTGCCGTCGTCTGATTCGACCACGTTGTTGAAGCCGAGCTGGCGGAGAATGTTCTTGATGATCTTGCGCATGGTGGAGAAGTCGTCAACAACGAGAATGCGCATATTCTTGTCTGCGGGCATGATTATTTCTCCTGTCAGCCTTCGTGTTCGTAACGCTTGCGGAAACTTTCGCGCAGCTTGGCCAATGCCTGGGAATGCAGTTGGGAAACGCGCCCTTCGGTGATGTCCATGACCTGGGCGGTTTCCTTCATATTCAATTCTTCACCGTAATACAAGGAGATGACAAGCTTCTCTCGAGGCGTCAATTCTTCTATGAGGCCTGCAATCTTGTCAACCATTTCCTGAAATGCAGTGGATTGATAGGGCTCGTTCTCCGCAAGGGATTCACTGGTGCCGACAAAGTTCTCCTGAAAGGCGTCGAGGCTGATGCACAGCTGGTTCTGCAACGCCTCAAGTCCGTTCTGCACTTCGCGCTGGCTCAGCCCCGTTTTGGTGGCCAGCTGCTCCTGCGTGGGCGCCGCCCCGGTTTCGTGCTCAATTTGACGCATGGCCTCGTCGAGCATTTTGACCTTCTGGCGCATCCCGCGCGAGAACCAGTCCATGCGCCGCAGCTCATCGAGCATGGAGCCCTTGATGCGGTTTTCGGAGTAGGTCTCAAATTTGATGCCAAGCTCCGGGCGAAACTTCCCCAAGGCGTCGAGCAGCCCTATGCTGCCGGCGCTGATGAGTTCGTTCAGCTCGACACTCTGCGGAAGTTTGTTCTTCATCCGCAGGGCGAGAATGCGAATCTTCGGGGCGTAATGGCGGACGATCTGCTCCTGGTCCCGGGGGGGGAAATGCGACCAGGCGCGTTTTCCGGCCTCCAGATCACGCCACGGATTGCTCCTGGAAGAGGAGCTTTTTCCAGAAGAACTTGATGTTTCCATCCGCTTTTTCCGTGACTTTCCAGGTAGTTATGCGTTCAGCCGCGCGGGCGATGGCCAAGCTGGCCGGGCAGTTTGGGGTCAGCTGGGTAAAGGGTGTTTGATTGATGACGGCTTTGCGCACCGCCGGGTCCAGCGGAATGAATCCCACAAGGTCGAGCGATACGCCGGAGAGGAAATGGTCGCAGGCCTTGTAGAGCTTGACGAAAATCTCCTTGGCGCTTTTCTCGTCCTTGGCCATGTTCACCAGTATGCGGAAGCGGTCCACGCCGTGGTGCAGCTTCAACACCTTTATGAGCGCGTAGGCGTCGGTGAGTGAGGTGGGTTCTGGCGTGAGCACCACCAGCCGTTCCTGCACGGCTATGTTGAAGTAGAGGACATTATCGTTAATTCCGGCCCCCGTGTCCACTATCAAATGGTCGATGCCGCCCTCAAGATAGTCCATGGCCTCCAGCAGGTCCAGTTTTTGGCCGGTGGTCAGGTTCACCATGTCGCTTACGCCGGAGGCGGCGGGCAGGATGCGGAATCCGTAGGGCGTGTCGAACAGGATCTTTTCCAGCGTCATGCCCTCGCTGAACAGATGGAAAAGGTTCAGTTGGGGGGCCAGCCCCAGAATCACGTCCACGTTGGCCAGACCCAGGTCGGCGTCGAGGATGACCACGCGCTTGCCCATTTTGGCCAGCGCGCAGGCCAGATTCACCGAGATGTTCGTCTTGCCCACGCCGCCTTTGCCGGAGGTGACGGAGAAGACCAGTGGGAGTGCCGTCGCAGTCATGATGCCTCGCCTTGCTACGCCGCTTGCTCGGCCGATTGGCCGGGCAGCGCGTGCTTGAAGATCAGCCGCCATAACAAATCGCTTGAGGCCGGCGCAATGCTGTTTTTGAGCCCCGGGCCAAAAGAGAGGGCGGATACGGGCAGTTCCGTGAGCCGCGCCATGTTCAGCAGCGCTCCGAAACTACAGGCTTCGTCCAGTTTCGTCCAGATGAGACTTCTCAACTGCGGGCACAGGTAGCGCCGGGCTATCTCCGCATACTGGCTTGCGGCGAAGTAGGGCGCAAGAACCAGATGCGCGGCCATGTCCGAGTCTTCCTGCAAGCCCAGGCCGGCCAGATGCTCGCCGAGGGTGGCGCGGCCGGAAAGCCCCGGCAGGTCGATGAAGATCATGTCGAACTTGGGCGCTTCCTTGAGGAGCTCCTGCATTTCCTCGGCGCTGCCGGCCTCGCGGAAGGCCAGGCCGGAAAGATCCGCGTAGTGGCGCAGCACCAGCCTTCCCTTGCCCTGGCCTTGGTCGGCCGCGACAACGCAGATGCGGGCCTTGGGCCGCTCGTGCTTTTCACGCAGGGCCAGGCGGATGAGCGACAGGGTCTTGCCCACGCCATGGGGCCCGGCGAAGACATGAAACTTCTGGCGCCACTTTTTTGACTCGAAGCCGTAGCATGGCGCCACGGATTCCAGCACCGGCAGAATGGGCCGGTCGGGATCGGCCTTGAGCTGCAAATACACGTTCAGGAGCACCTGCATGTCGGTCTCCTCGCGCTCAAGGTACTTGATGGCCACGCGCTGGCGCGGCGCGAGCTCCTCCATGTTGAGCTGCGGCTTCACAAGGGCCATGAGCTGGTCCTTGATCTGTCGCCATTCGTAGGCCCAGTCCGACGAGCCGGGCTCCATGCTCGGCATGATGGACGAGGCGTCGCGCGCGGGCATGACGGGAGCGTTGGCCGATTGTCCGCCGGCGTTTCTGGGGTCGATGGCGGCGGTGATCTCGCAGCCTTTGCCCGCGGCGCCCCGCACGGTCTTGGTGCCCAGAATGATGGCCTCGTCGCCAAGTTCGGCCTTCACCCTTGCCAGGGCGGCCTGCATGTCCGATCCCTTGAATGTTTTTACGTGCATGGCTTCAGCTCAGTTTTACGGTGGCCAGGGATTGGATTCGGATATCTGCCGGTATCTCCGCCTGCGAAATCACAGGCAGTGTCGGCAAAAAGCGAAGCAACAATTGGGCCAAGTGCGGCCGCAGCTGCGGGGTGGTCAGCAGCACGGGCTGTCCGTCCGTCGCCACGGCGTTTTCCTGCGCGGTGGAGATGCTTTTGATGATTTGCTGGGCCTTGGACGGCTCCAGCGCCAGATAGCCGCCCTGGTCGGTGTTGCGCAGGCTGTTCACCAGCACCACGTCGATTTCGTTGGCGAGAGTGAGAATGGGCAGGGAATTGTCGCTGGACAGGTACCCCTTGACGATGGTGCGGCCCATGCGCGAGCGGATATACTCCGTGAGCACGGCGGGCTCCTGCACGGCCGGACCGTAGTCGGCCAGGGCCTCCACGATGGAGAGCATGTCGCGGATGGAGATGCCCTCGCGCACGAGGTTTTGCAGCACCTTTTGCACCACGCCGAGCGACAGCACGCCGGGCACCAGATTCTCCACGGCCTTGGGCGCGCGCTTGGCCAGGTTGTTCAACAGCTCCTGCACCTCCTGCCGGCCCAGGAACTCGTGCAGGTTGCGGCGGAACACTTCCGTCAAATGCGTGGCGACGACGGTGGAGGGATCGACCACCGTGTAGCCGGCCAGCATGGCGGCCTCGCGCCGGGCCTCGGGAATCCACACGGCGGGAAGGTTGAAGGCCGGCTCCACCGTGGCCACGCCGTCGATGTGGTGCTTGGCGTCGCCGGGGTCCATGGCCAGGAAATGGTCGATGAGAATCTCCGCCGAGGCGATGGGGTTGCCTTTCACCAGCACGCGGTATTCGCCGGGCTTCAGCTGCAGGTTGTCGCGCAGGTGCAGCGAGGGGATGACCACGCCCATGTCCAGCGCAAACTGCCGGCGGATGCTGCGGATGCGCGAGAGCAGGTTGCCGTTCTGCTCCTCGTCCACAAGGGGGATGAGGCCGTAGCCAACCTCCAGCTCCAGCTGATCCAGCGGCAGCAGGGCCTGCACTTCCTCTGGGGTGTCCAGCTTGGGGCCGCCGTTGGCCTTGTCCTTCTCGGCCTGCTGCTGGGCGTCGTGGGCCGGGCGGGTGCGTTCGGCCATGCGCGCCACCCAGAAAATGAGCGCGGCGAACAGCAGGAAGGGCAGGGTGGGCAGCCCCGGCACCAGGGCGAACACCACGAGGATGCCCGATACGAGCTTGAGCGCCCGGTGGTGGAAGGTCAGCTGACCAAGGAACTCCTCGCCCATCTTGGCCTCGGCCGCCGCGCGCGAGACGATGATGCCCGACCCCGTGGCGATGATGAGCGAGGGGATGGTGGAGACCAGCCCGTCGCCGATGGAGAGCAGGGTATAGGTGCGCGCGGCCTCCTGCCAGCTCATGCCCTTTTGCAGCACGCCGATGAAGAACCCGCCGATGACGTTGATGAACAGCAGAATCATGCCGGCCTTCACGTCGCCTTGCACGAACTTGCCCGCGCCGTCCATGGCGCCGTAGAAGTCGGCCTCCTTGCGGATTCTGTTGCGGCGCTTGGTGGCCTCGGGTTCGTCGATGAGCCCTGCGTTGAGGTCCGCCTCAACGGCCATCTGCTTGCCGGGCATGGAGTCCAGGGTAAAGCGCGCGGCCACTTCGGCGATGCGCGTCATACCGGAGACGATGACGGTTTTGTTGATGGTGAACAGGATGAAGTAGATGACGATGCCGATGGCGTAGTTGCCGCCCACCACGAACTCGCCGAAGCTCTGGATGACCGAGCCCGCCGCGCTGGTGCCCTCGTCGCCGTGCAGCAGCACCAGCCGCGTGGCCGCCACGTTGAGCGAAAGACGCATCAAGGTTGTGACGAGCAGCAGGGACGGGAAGATGGTGAACTCCATGGGCGATTCCATGAACATGCACGTGATGAGCACGACCATGCTCAGCGAGATGCTCAGCGTCAACATGAGGTCGAGCACGATGGTTGGAACCGGCACGAGCATCATCATCAGGATGATGACGACGCCGATGGCGAGCATGACATCGCCTTGCTTGGCGAATTTGGCGTAGTCGATGTCGATTGAGGCGAATTTGGCGCTCGAGGACATTTTGTTGACGCTCCTGGCGGTTTCAAACCGGCGGGAACATCAGTCCTCTGTGAGGGCGGATCAGGCTCGGCGGCTCTTGAATTTCGAGAGCTTGGCCAAAATGGCGGCCACGGCCTGATACATTTCCTCGGGGATTGTCTCGCCGATTTCCACCTGCTTATACAAAGCCTGTGCCAGGGGTGGATTTTCGTGGATGGGAACGTCGTTCTCGATGGCGATTTCGCGAATGCGCTTGGCGATGGCGTCCGCGCCCTTGGCGATGACCATGGGAGCCGGCGCCTCCTTCAGGTCGTAAAGCAGGGCGATGGCGTAATGCGTCGGGTTGGTGATGACCACGTCGGCCTTGGGCACGGTGCTTTTGAGCCGCCGGCCCATGACCTCATACATCTTGCGCAGCTGCTTCTGCTTCACCATGGGGTCGCCCTCGACCTGCCGGCGCTCGTCCTTGACCTCCTCCTTGGTCATCATGAGGTTGTCGTCGTAACGAAAACGCACATACCACAGGTCGGCCAGGGCAATGAGGATCATGGGCACCAGCGCGTAGCAGACCATCTTATAGGCCACCAGCAGCATGTAGCTGGTGATGCCGAGGATGTTCTGATGGAACAGCGGCGCCAGGTTGGGCAGTTCCTCCTTGATGACGAGGTACGGGGCGATGGCCACCACCATTGCCTGGCCGATGCTGCGGGCCAAGCGGACAAGCGTGTCCGGGCTGATGATGAGCTGCTTGAGGGCGCTAAATATGTTGAAATTGATGCGGTCCCAGTGCCACTTGAAGCTCCAGAGCTTGCCCACTTGCAGCCGCACCACCAAAAAGGCCGTGGTGGCGATGATGACCATGAGCGGCACCGTCATGAGCGCCATTTTCCCCAGCGACCAGACGAACATTTTGTACACAGATTGCTGGTCGAGGTCTTGGGCGATGCCCTCGGTGAGGAACCACTGAAACACGTCCTGGAAGTTCTTGTAGAGATAGGGGATCATGTAGCGCAGGGCGATGACGGCGACGAGCAGCACCACCGCCTTGCTTAGCTCGGTGGAGCGGGCGACACTGCCTTCATCACGCGCTTTTTTGACGCGTTTTTGGGTCGCTTTTTCTGTTCTGCTAGGATCTTCTCTGGACATCTTGGGCGCGGTCCTTCCCGGTGGTTAGGAATGCGGAACGCCGAGCTTCATCAAATGCATCATCACGGCGTCCATGGAGTTGATGAAGCTGGTCACATAGTCGCTCATCATCTCCATTACGTAGGACAGGAACAGAAAGCCCACTGCGATCTTGAGCGGAAAGCCCATGACGAGGATATTCATTTGCGGCGCCGTGCGCGAAATAAGCGCCAGCGCGAGATCCACAAGGAACAGCGCCATGATGACCGGCGCGGCGATGCGCACCCCGAGCAGGAACATCTGCTTGGAGAAGACCATTACCTCGGTCATCAGCTCCGGCGATAAAAAAAGCCCGCCAGGAGGCACCAGGTCGAAGCTGGCGCCCAGTGCGCGGATGAGGTGCAGGTGCCCGTTGAGCGAGAGGAAGGTGAGCATGGTGCACATGTAGATGAAGTGCGTGGTCATGGGCTCCTCCTGTCCGGTCAGGGGGTCGATGGAGTTGACCATGGAGAAGCCCATTTGGAAGTTTATGATGGCGCCGCCTATTTGCACGGCGGCTATGATCATGCGCACAATGCAGCCCAGGGTGAGGCCGAGCACGACCTCGCCGGCGAACATGACGGCGATGTTCATGGGATTGGCCGGATAGAAGCTGGCTGGAAAGGAGAGCTTGGGCCACACGGCGAGCGTGAGCACGATCATCAGCGTGGCCTTGATGACGTTGGGCAACGTGTCGCCGAAAAAGGGCATGATGAAGAGCACCACGCTGACGCGGAACAGCGTGAGGTAGAAGCTTAAAACCATTCTCGGGTCGAAATTGAAGATGTCCATTGCCCGCTAGTCCGCTTCCTGCTGTCTCGCCCCAGCGCGGCCGGGCCGCGCGATACGAGGCAGCCTAGCCCACCTTGTGCGGGGCGTAAAGGGAAAGCCGCGCCGGGGCTGCCAGCCCTGGCCGCTTGGCCGTTTGGTTAGTTCAGGATGTAGCGCATGGGATTGACCGGCACGCCGCCGATGCGCACCTCGTAATGCACGTGCGGACCGGTGCTGCGGCCGGTGTCGCCGATGAAGGCGATGACATCGCCGCGCTGCACCGTTTGCCCCTGCTTCACGTTCACGCCCTGGAGATGGGCGTAGCGGGTCACCAGGCCGGCGCCGTGGGTGATGTTCAGGATGAGCCCGTAGGAGGGGTCGCGCTCGATGAACGAGACCACCCCGCGGGAGGGTGCGTAAATGGGGGTGCCCGCCGGGGCGGAGATGTCCAGCCCCTTATGGAATTCCTTCTTGGCGGTGAAGGGCGAGCTGCGCCAGCCGAATCCGGAGGTGACCCAGCCGCCGGCAGGCCAGACGCTGGGCGTGGATTCGAGCACGTCCCTGTTGGCGCGCAGACGCTGGATGACTTCCTGCTGGCGCACTTCCTCAAGCCGGGCCTCAACGGAGAGCTGGCGCAGAAATTCGTTCATCTTGCGGGCCAGCAACTCCTGCCTGTAAATGGGCAGATAGCCGCGGGTTCCGTCCTGCCCGGGTCCGCCGCGGGGGGCGACGCTCATGGGATTTTCCTGCTCCAGATTGATCATGACGCGCAGCTTGGAGTCGAAGTCGCGGATGCGCGCCACGTCTTTCTGCAGGCTCACAAGCTTTTGGCTCAGGTTCAGCAGCTGGGACTTCTGCTCGTTGGCGGATTTCTCGCTCAGGTTGAGGCTGCGCTCCAGCGGTCCGCCGGAGGTCATGTCGCGCAGCAGCAGCAGGTTGCCCGCAAGCATAAGCACAAGCAAAAGCCCAATGCCCAGCAGCATCCAGCCGCGCATTTTGATCTTATGCGTGGTGCCGCGCTTTTCGCGGAACACGACGATATGGAACCGGCCGAACAACATGACTTTTTGCGGTATCGCCTTGGGGTTGGTGCATCCGAGTGGAGCTTCAACACCTAGCCCATCACTGCGGGAGGGTCAAGCCGGGCTTCCGTCAGGCGCTTCGGCAGGGGCCTCGGCGGGCGCGGGCCGGTCCAGCTGCCGGTTCAGCTGATAGCGCGTCAGCGCATTGAATATGTTGTTGCGGATGCGCTTGTCGCGGCCCATCTCCAGCTGCAGCCAGTCGTAAACCTCTGTGCGGCGCGTGGCGCCGGATGACGGGCAATCGTTTTTCCACACGGGCAGCTCCCACTGGCGGGCGGCGGCGCGCATGAAGGACTTTTCCAGAAACAGCGCCGGACGCACGACCTTGAGCCGGCCGCCGAAGAAATCCTCGCTGGCGGAAAGCCCGTCCACCCGTCCGTTTTGCACCACGTTCATAAAGAAGGTCACCACGAGGTCGTCGGCGTTGTGGCCAAAGGCGAGATGCGTCAGGCCATACTGGCAGCACAGGTCGAACAGGCGTTTGCGGCGCAGCATGCTGCAAAAGAAGCAGGGCGAGTTCTTGCGGTTCTCCTCGGAGTGCGCGCGCGGCCCGTGGTCGGTGAGTTCTATGTGTGCGGCCAGTCCCTCGCGCTTGGTCCATTCGACAAGCGGGAGGTGGCTTTCCGGGGAAAATCCGGGGTTCACATGCAGCACCATCAGCTCAATGGGGAACGGCATAATGGCCTTGCGGATGGTGAGGATTTTGATGAGGGCGAAGCTGTCCACCCCGCCGGAAACAGCAACGCCGATGCGCGCTCCCGGTCCGGCCATGCCGGTTTTTTGCATCAGCATGCCAACGGTGCTGACGCATTTCTTTTGCGCAAACGACAACTTGCCAAAACCGGCCATGGGGATCTCCTCTCAAAAGCGGCGGAAACGGTCCGAGGGACTTATGTCATTTGCGCTTGACATGCAAGATGCACGCGGTTAACTGAAGTTCCTTTGCGAGATGGTCCGATAGACAAATCAATCAAGTTCCGCGCCCCCCTTGGCGCGGTTCAGGATACTCTCTCCCGGGGCGCCGCCCTGAGCCATATCCGGAAGGCCCGCCTTGACCAATTCCTCGTCACGTTTCGGAATGCTGCTGCTGATTGCGCTTTTGGTGGCGTTCGGCGTCGGCTATTTCCTCTATCAACAGGAACAGCGCCTGGCCCTCGGCGTCTGGCCTGATCTGTCCATCGACGCCGTGCAGAGCCTTGAGGTGGCGACCCCCAAAGAGCGCTACACCCTGTTGCGCGAGACCGGCGGCTGGGTTGTGCGCATGGACGGCGGCGAGGCCGACGCCGTGCCCGTTCCGGCCGATACCGCCCGCGTTGAGGCGCTGCTCGCCTCCATCGTTCAGAACCGCCCCCGGCAGACCCTGGACCCGTCCAGCGGCGTCGATGTTTCGCAGCTTGGTTTTGACGCGCCCACGGTGCAGATGCTCATCAAGCCCATCAGCTCCGACGACCGTCCCGCGCGCGTGACCCTGGGCCACGAGACGCCCACCGGCGCGGCCCTGTACGCCCATAGTTCGCTGGCACCGGAGGTGGTGTTCCTCATGGACGCGAGCGTGCTGCACCATTTTGTCAAACCGGCCGACTATTACTTCGACGCGCGCCTGCTTGACGTGCGCGGCGAGGACGTGCAGCGCCTGACCCTGTACAGCGCCCATGGCGTGCAGTGGGACATGGAGCGCAAGGACGACCTGTTCACCTTCACCGAGCCGACGAACTTGAAGGGCACCACCCTCACCGCCTCGGAGGTCCGCCTCTATCTGCACAACCTTACGGCCATCACCGCGGATGTCATTTTGACCAAGCCCGACCGGCAGGCGCCCACGAAGCCGGCCTGCGTCATTGAGATGCTGATGCCCAAGGCGAGCGCGCCGCTGCGCCTGGAGCTCTTTCCCCCGCTGGACGGCGATCAGGTCTATGGCCGCTCCAGCCGGCATCCCGGCGGCTTTCTGCTGGACAAGGACAAGGCCAAAAGCCTCATCCGGCAGGCCTACGACATGCAGTGGCGCGGCGTGGTGAACTTCGACTCCACCAAAGTGGAGGGCGCGCGCATTTTTGCGGTGATGAGCAACCAGACACTGGCGGTGGACAAAAGTCCCACCGGCTGGGAGGACCGCGACAACGGCCGCAAGATGTCGGGTATTGACATGACGCTTTGGCGACTTAAAGAGTTAAGGTTCGAAGCGGAACCCGTGACCCGGCTGGCATACCCGGCGGCGCAGCGCCTCGTGCTTGATCTTCTCTCGAAGGACGGCAAGGTGTTGTCTTCGTTTACGTTCTATTCCGATCCCCGCCTCCCGGCGGATCAGTGCTGGCTCAAGGTGGGTTCGGAGGAGATGTTCTACCCGGTCTCCAGCCAGCTGCTCGAAGATGTGCAAGGCTATCTGCCCGCGCGTCAGCTCAAGACGCCCTAGGCGTCTGTTCCCCCGCCGCGCGGCGGTTCGTTCAACATCCCTTTGCAAGGAGTGTCTCATGGCGAGAATCACTGTTGAAGATTGTCTGGAGAAAGTTCCCAATCGTTTCCTCATCGTGCAGATGGCCATCAAGCGCGTGAAGCAGTACCGCGAGGGCTATCCCCCGCTCATCGATTCGCACAACAAGGAGGCCGTTACGGCCCTGCGCGAAATCGCCGAGGGCAAGGTGCTCCCCGGCGACGCCATCCCCGAGGCTGGCATTGAGCTTCCGGAACCGGCCACCGAGGCGTAAGACCGGATCATGGCCAAACGCGATTTCTACGAAATTCTGGGCGTTGAGCGCACAGTCACCGAAGATGGGCTTAAAAAGGCCTACCGGAAACTGGCCTTTGAATTCCACCCCGACCGCAACCAGGACGACCCCGAGGCCGAGCAGAAGTTCAAGGAGGCGGCCGAGGCCTATGACGTGCTGCGTGATCCCGAGAAGCGCCGCCGCTACGATACCTTCGGACACGAAGGCCTGAACGGCAACGGCGCTGGATTCTCCTCGTCCGAGGACATCTTCGGCGCCTTCAGCGACATCTTCGGCGAGGTCTTCGGCTTCTCCGGCGGCGGCGGGCGCGGCGGCAGGCGTCCGCAGGCCGGCATGGACCTGCGCTACAACCTGCACATCTCCTTCCGCCAGGCCGCCAAGGGCGACGAGGTGCAGCTTAAAATCCCCACCAACGTCCCTTGCGACCAGTGCAAGGGCACCGGCGCGGAGCCCGGCTCCGAGATGACGGACTGCCGCCAGTGCCGCGGCACGGGCCATGTGCAGCAAGCCCAGGGCTTCTTCCGCATCTCCGTAACTTGTCCCACCTGCCATGGCCGGGGCAAGATCATCACCAAATTCTGCTCCGCCTGTCACGGAGCAGGCGTGACCAGCCAGGTGCGCGAGCTCAAGGTGCGCATTCCCGCCGGCGTGGACGACGGCTCGCGTCTGCGTCTGCGCGGCGAGGGCGAACCCGGCGTCAACGGCGGGCCGCATGGCGACCTCTTCGTGGTCATCAGCGTGGAGCAGGACAAGACCTTCGAGCGGCAGGGGCAGAACCTTGTGCTGCGCCGCTCCATCAATATGGTGCAGGCGGCGTTGGGCGACAAGATCGAG
>MNUQ01000128.1 GCA_001871085.1 Desulfovibrionaceae bacterium CG1_02_65_16 | reverse complement strand
GGCCGCCTCGCGCTCGCGCCGGCGCTCGGCGCGTCCGCGCAGCCAGGAAACGCCCGGCCGCACCAGCCCCATGAGCACCGCGCCAAACACGGTGATGGGAAAATTGGCGGAAATATCCGTGAACTGCGGCAAAAAGCCGATGCGCCCGCCCGCCTGCCCCGGCGGCAGCCCCAACACGCGGATGCTGCCTCCGCCAGGTTTGAGCAGCCCCAGCATAAGCCGCAGCAAGGTTGACTTGCCGCCGCCATTGGGGCCGAGCACGGCCAAAAAATCACCCCGGGGCAGTGTCAAATTCACCTGCTCCAGCACGCGCACGCCCCCGTAGGCGAACCACAGGTCGGAAATCTCGATGGCCGGGGTATCCAAAAAGCTACGCCTCCCGCAAAAATCGCGCGTCATCCGGACGGGGCGCCGTGACGCATGCCCGGCTCTGTACTCCCACGGGCGGGGCCAATGCAACCGTTTTGCATCAAGGGGCCGGGGCGTCCAGCGCCTGCCTGTCAGCGGCCGGGCTTGCGGGATTCCCTCCCCGTTGCCGTCACCGCCCGCGTGGGATATTCTCGCGCCGCATCCAGTCCATATCAGGAGGGCGCATGGAATTCAGCCCCGTCGAATACGTCGGCCTCGCGGCCGGAGCGTTCACCGCCGCCGCCTATCTGCCGCAAGTGTACAGGACTTGGCGCAGCAAGTCAGCCGAGGGCGTCTCGCTCACCATGTATGCGTCCACGACCGTGGGCATGCTGCTCTGGCTGGTGTACGGCGTGCTGTTGCGCGCCCCGGCTGTGGTCATCGCCAATGGCGTAAGCCTGCTTGTGGTGGGCGGGCTGCTGCGCGCAAGACTGCGCCGCCACCCCAAATCCGGCGGTCCTGGCCGGTCCGCAACGCCAGGGGGATCCAACGGGACTGAAGGACGCCGCCTGCCCGAGCGCCCCGCCGCCTAGCGTTTGGCGTCTGTCGCCTGCCGCCCTGCCCGACAGGCCGCCGCAAAGGCCCGCGCCGCCTCCGGGTTGGAGGAGAGGTGCGCGTGGAAATACCCGGCCAGCACGTTGCCCGCCGCCTGCCCGTCCAGGCGCTCGCCCCCGTCCGAGGCCGTGAGCGCGAAGGCCGGGCTCCCCGACGTATCCCCGCTCCCCACGAACGTCGAGTAATGGAACTCGTGCCCGCGCAGCACCGTTCCCTCCGGGCCAAAAGGACCGGACGCCAGCGTGCGCGCCTCGCGGTAGCCCAGCGCGCCGCGCCGCTCGCGCATGACCGCGCGCCCGGGCAGCGCCCCGCACATGGGCCACACGCGGCCGCACAAGTCGGTCAGCTCCCGCAGCAGATACATGTATCCGCCGCACTCCGCCCACACGGGCCGGCCCGAGGCGCAAAACGCCCGCACCGCCGCGCGCATGGACGCGTTGGCCGAAAGCCTGGCCGCGTTCAGCTCCGGGTAGCCGCCGGGCAAGTACAGCCCGTCCAGGTCCGCCGGAAGCGCGGCGTCGGCAAGGGGTGAAAAATACACGATTTCGGCCCCGGCCGCCGCCAGCAGGCGCAGGTTCTCCTCGTAGCGGAAGCAGAAGGCGCTGTCGGCCGCAACGCCCAGGCGCACGGCTTCGCCCGGTGCGCCAGCTTCGCCGGATTCGGCGGCTTCGCCGGGCAGGTCGATTTCCGGCAGGGCCTCCACCAGCGCGCCAAGATCCAGCCCGGCGGTCACCCAGTCGGCCAGGGTCTCCAGCCGGGCCTCCAGAGCCTCGACGTCACCGGCCGTCACCAGCCCCAAATGCCGCGAGGCCAGGGCGATATCCGCCCGGCGGGGCAGACAGCCCAGCAGCGGGGCCTCCGGCGCCTCGGCCAGCGCCTCGGCCAGCAGCGCGGCATGACGCGGCCCGGACACGCGGTTGGCGACAACGCCCGCCAGACGCAGGTCCGGGTCGAAGCGGGCGAAGCCCTGCACCAGCGCGGCGGCGCTGCGCGCCTGACCGCCGGCGTCGAAAACAAGCAGCGCGGGCGCGCCCAGCAGTTTCGCCAGGTGTGCGGTGGAGCCCGCCTCCCCCGCGCCGCCACGCCCGTCGAAAAGTCCCATGACGCCCTCGACCACGGCCACGTCCACATCGCGCGCGTGCCGCGCGAACAGGGCGCGCAGAGCGGCTGGCGGCTGCATCCAGGTATCGAGGTTGTGACTGGGCCGGCCGGCGGCCCGGGCGTGCAGGCCGGGGTCGATGAAGTCCGGCCCGGCCTTGAAGGGCTGCACCACAAGCCCCAGGCGGGCAAGGGCGCGCAGCAGGCCAAGGGTGACGGAGGTCTTGCCGCAGCCGCTGTGAACGCCGCCCAGCACCAGCGCGCGCGTCATTTCGGGGGCTCCCCGCCAGCGCGACGGCCGATATACGCCAAGAACTGCAAGGCTTCCTGGTGGTTGGCATTCAGGCGCAGGCACTCGGCCAGATGTTGGGCCGTGGGCCCGGCCTCGCCTTTGCCAAAGGCGGCGCGGGCCATGTTGTAGTGCAGGTTTTCGTCGTCCGGGGCCAGGGCCAGCGCACGGGCGTAGTAGGAAAGGGCTTCGTCGTACATGCCGGACATGCGCAGCCGGATGCCGAACTCGTTGAACAAATGCTTGTGCTCCTCGCTGAAGGCCGCTTCGAGCTTCACCAACCGGTCGAAAACCGAGCGCGCCTTGTCGGTTTCGCCGCGCGCGATGTAGCACAGGCCAATGCCAAAATTGGCCCGGACGTTCTCCTCCTCCAGCGCGAGCGCCTTGTTGTACTCATACTCGGCGGAGTAGTGCGCGCCCTGCTTGAGGAACTTGTCGCCTCTGGCCACGGCCTTCTGCACGGTTTGCTGCCGGGCCACGCAAAACTTGGCGTATTCCAGCGAACGCTGCGGCTCGGGAAGGAATTTTTCCAGCAGCTCCTCGCGGCTGATGTCCTGCCTCTCGCCCAAAAGCTCGTTGTTCGGCCCCAGTCCTTGGGCGGCAATGCCCCCGGCCTCGTCCTCGCACACAAAAAAATAGGCCAGGGCCTCGGTTTTGCGCGCAGTTGTCCCCGTGCCGATGCTCGACACGATTTTTTGGGAAAACACGCCATTGATGCGCAGGGTGGAGAAGTCGCTTTCCATGCATCCAATCCGTTCCGGGGCAAGGCTTCTACTTTAGAATACCCCATCGCGGGATGCGGGGGAAGCGGCCAGGCAACGTTCCGTAGTCCTCTACGTAAAAAGGACCGTGCTTACGCGCCGTTGTATTGTTTGCGCTTCAGATATTCCACAAACCGCCGGGCCTCCTCGTGCTGCGGGTTCAGCTTGAGACAGGCGGTCAGGTGCCGGGCCGCGCTTTGCGGGTCGCCCTTGTCGAGCGCGGCCCGGGCCATATTGTAGTGCAGATTCTCATCCTGGGGCGAAAGCTCCAACGCCCTCTGATAGTAGTCCAGGGCCTGATCGTGCATGCCGGCCTTGCGCAGGCTTATGCCGAACTCGTTGAACAGGTGCTTGTGCTCGTCCTCAAACGCCGCGTCGAGCTGCACCAGCCGCTCAAAAACCTCGCCGGCCTTCTCGCGTTCGCCGCGCTCTATGTAGCACAGACCAATGCCGAAATTGGCGCGCACGTTGCCCATGTCGAGCTGGAGGGCCTTCTTGTACTCAAACTCGGCGGTAAAGCTTTCGCCGCGTTTACGGAACTTGTCGCCCCTGGCCACGGCCTTCTGGATCTCCAGATCCGTGGGCGAAAGGGAGGCCATGGTGCGCGAAAGGGTCTTCTGCGGCTCGGGCAGATAGTTCTCCAACAGATCCTCGCGGGTGATCTCCGTTTTGGGCCCAAAGGGAACGTCGTTGGCCGCCAGGGCCTGCACGAAAATAACGCCGGCCTCGCTCTCCTCCACCAGAAAGTAGGCGGTGAGTTCAGTCTTGCGGGCCGTGGTGCCCGTGCCGATCTTGGCGATCTTTTTTTGGGAGAACACGCCGCTGAGGCGGTCGCGCCCGGAGGAGTGCTGGGGTAAGTCGTTGGTCATGCGGCTGCCTTCCCTTGCTGCGCGTTATAAGCATGGCTCTAGCGCAGTTCCGGCCGGCGGGAAAGGGGCTAGATGGTCCTTCCGTCGGGCCAGGGAGCGGGGAAATCCGGCCAGCGCTCCGCCGCGCCTGCTGCGACCAGGGCCAGCGCCTCGGCCTCATCCAGCGGTTTGGCGAAATAGTAGCCCTGGATGTAGCGACAGCCAAGCTCCTGCAAAAAGATGAGCTGCTCCTCGGTCTCCACGCCCTCGGCCACTACCTTGAGGCCAAGGCCGGCCGCCAGGGTGATGATGGTGCGCACGATGGCCTCGCTGCCGGGGTCGCCGCCCTTCTCCGCCAAGCCGGAGACGAAGCCCCGGTCGATTTTGATGGCGTCGACGCTGAAGCGCTGGATGTAGGCGAGCGAGGAGTAGCCGGTGCCGAAGTCGTCGATACACAGGCCGAGCCCCAGCTCACGCAGTTTGGCGGCTATCTCCCGGGCGCTTTGCACATTGTCGAAAAGCACGCTCTCGGTGATCTCCAGCGACAGCGAGGACGGGGCCACGCCGCATTCGCGCATGATCTGCTCCAGCTGGCCGACCAGAAGCGGCGTGCGGAAATGCTTGGCCGAAATGTTGATGTTGAGCACCAAGCCGCCGTGAGGAGCGCCGGCCGCGTCCTTGGGCAACGCGGCGGGCGAAACCGCTGGGGCGGCGGCCGCCGCCTTGGTGAAGCGGCTGGCCGCGCTGCAGGCCTCGGCGAACACCCATTGGTCCAGGGGGTAGATGATGCCGGTCTCCTCCGCCAGCGGGATGAACTCCACGGGCGGAATGCTACGGCCGTTGTCGCGCCGCCAGCGCACCAGGGTCTCAAACCCGGCCAGCCGGCGCTCGCGGATGTCCACAATGGGCTGGAACACCAGCGAGAGCCCGCCCCGGGCAACGGCGCTGCGCAGCTCCATCTCCATCTCCATGAGCTCCTGGGCCTGATGGTGCATGCGCTTGTTGAACACCTTGAAGCGCCCCTTGCCCATGGCCTTGGCGTGGTACATGGCGGTGTCGGCGTCGCGCAGCAGGGCCTCGGGCCGCTCGTAGGCGCCGGTGTGCAGCACAATGCCCACGCTGCCGGAGGTGGTGACTTCGCGCCCGGCCAGGGCCATGGGCCGGGAAATTTCGTCCAGCACCCGGCGCGAGAAGCGTATGGCGTCGCGCGGGGCCGTCAGGTCCTCCAGCAAAATGGCGAACTCATCGCCGCCGAAGCGGGCCACGGTGTCCGTGCTGCGGGCGCAGGCGACCAGCGCGTCGCTCACGTGGCGCAAGAGCCGGTCGCCCACGTCGTGGCCGAGGCTGTCGTTGATGATTTTGAAACGGTCGAGATCCAGGTAGAGCACGGCGAAGCGGAAATCCGTCCGCCGGCGGGAGCGCTCCATGGCCATTCGCAGGTGGTCGAGGAAAAGCAGCCGGTTGGGCAGACCGGTCAGGGGATCGTGGAAGGCCTGATGCACCAGCCGGCTCTCTGCCTCCTTGCGCAGGGTGATGTCCTCCACAAACCCCTCATAGAACAAGGTCTTGCCGACGGAGTCGACCACCTTTCGGGCGTTCTCGCTGATCCAGATGACGCGGCCGCTTTTGCGCCGGGCCTGGGACTCAAAGCCCTGCACCTGCCCCTGCTCCTCCATGAGCTCAAGGAAGGCCGCGCGCCGCTCCGGCTCCAGATAGGGGCTATGGTCGGAAAGGGCCTCCACCAGCTCCTCGGGCGTGTCGTAGCCGAAGATGCCGGCCATGGCCGGGTTGGCGGAAAGATACCGTCCCTCTGGCGAGAACTGGAAAATGCCCTCCACGGCGTTCTCGAAGATGCCCCGGAACTTGCCCTCGGCGCGGCGCAGGGCGTCGCCCACCACCTTGCGCTCGGCCACCTCGATCTTGAGCTGGGTGTTGGCGCGCGAGAGCTCGCGGGTGCGCTCGGCCACCATGCGCTCAAGCAGCGCGCGCGACTGCTCGCGCTCCTGCTCCAGCTGCTTGGTGACGGTGATGTCGCGCAGGATGCACACGCTGGCCACCCCTCCGGTGAGGGGGACGGCGGCCACGGTGACCTCCACGGGGAAGCTCTCGCCCTCGACCCGCTGGGCCAGCACCTCCTCCAGGCGCGCCGTGGAGCCGGCCTCCGGCGGGGAGGCCACGGCCTGGCACACCTGGGCGCCAAACAGCGACTCGCAGCTCTGGCCGGCGTAGTTCTGCTCGGCCAAGCCGAACATGCGCAACAGCGCCGGGTTATGCTGCAAGATAACGCCGCCGCGCACCACGAGCAGGCCATCGGCAATGTTGCCGACAATGGCCGAAAGCGACCCCAGCGCATCCTTGAGCCCCAGGGTGGCCTCGGCCACGGAGCGCTCCAGCTGGCCCACATGCCCGGCGATGTCGCCCGCCATGCTGCGCATGGAATCGGCCAGCACGCCGATCTCGTCGTCGGAGCGCACATCGCAGGTGGCGGAAAAATCGTGCGCGGCCACGCACCGGGCATAACGCGCCAGCGAGTTCAGCCTGCCGGTTATGCCCCGGATGAACAAAAACGCCAGCGTGACGCACAGGCAAAAGGCGATGAGGGTGAGCCCCAGCTGCCGGATGATGGCCCGGGTAACGGCCTGATGGATGGGAGATGTGTCCAGGCCGATGTGCACGAAACCGCCGCGGCCGTTCAGCACGGGCTGCACCACATGGATGACCTCGCGGCCGTCGTCCAGGCGCAGAGTGCTGATGTCCGGTCCGGTTCCGGCGGCCGAGCGCTTGAGGGGAAGCAGGGCGCGCACGGCCCGCGGCACCACGGGCACAAAGGTGTGCGCAATAATCTCCCCCGTGGCGTCGACCACCAGGATGTACGAGAGATCGCCCATCTCCTGGTGCTGATCAATGGCCGCCTGCACGCTGCCTGCGTTGCGCTGGAGCAGCAGCTCGGAGTTGCCGTCGGCGATGCTCCGGGCGATGGCCAGCGCCCGGGCCTTGTATTCCTCGGCCAGCATGGAGTTGAGTTCGCGGGCGGCCATGTACGCGGTGGACACGGCCATGAGTCCGAAAGCCGCCACAAGAAAAAGCAGCAGGCGCACCAGCAGTTTGGACTTCATGGGCGCACCGCTTGCAGATGGTTCACGCCGACGAAATGCCCATCCTTGTAAATAGTGAGATAGGTGCGGCGCATGCCCTGCTCGTCGCCGGGGCGCAGATCCACGCGCTCGCCCAGGCCGATGTCCACGCTCCCCATGGTCTCAAACACCGTGCGCAGCCGCCCGCGCGTGGGCGCGCCGTGCATGCGCTTTATCGCCTCGCCCAGGGCCATGCCGGCCAAAAAGCCCTCAAACCCGACGAAGCTCAAACGCTGCGGCGTGTACTCCTCTGGCGAAATCTGCGGAGGCAGGCTTCCGCGCGCATGGGCCATGGCCTGCCGGTACAGGCGCGCTGCGGGCAGGTGCGCGTCCTCATAGCTGGGCACCACCTGCGAAAAAACCAGACCGGAAAGATAGTCGCGCCCGGTCGCCCGGGTCTGCGCGCGCAGGTAGCGCGCCATGTTGTCGGCATCGGCAAAGGAAAGCGCGGCGATGATGCCGGCATAACCCGTGGCGCGCAGGTCGCGCACAAAGGCCGCGCTGGCCGGGGCCGTGCCCACGGTGACCACGGCGTCGGGCGCGCCGACCAGGATGATGCCGGCCTCCCGTTCGAAATTCTGGGCAAAGCGCGCGCCGCGGCGGTAGGTCGCCTCGGCCGCTATGGACAGCCCGCGCACGGCCAGGGCGCGGCGCACTCCATCCCAGCCGTCGCGGCCGTACACGTCGGCCTGATAAAAGACGGCGACGCGCTTGCGGCCGCTCTCCAAAAGGGCGCGCACCAGGGTGCGGGTTTCGTCCAGGTAGGAGCCGCGCAGATTGAACACGCGGTCATCATAGGCGCGCTCGCGCAGCATCTCCGCGCCGGTCAGGGGGAAAAGCAGGGTCATGTCCTCGGCGTCGTAGTGCTTGAGCAGCGGCAGCACGCGCACCGTTGTCGGCGTGCCCACGTAGCCCAACAGCGCAAACACGCGCTCCTGCTCCACAAAGGCGATGGTGTTGCTGAGCGCCGTCGCCGGGCCGTAGCCGTCGTCGCGCATGGAGAGCGCCAGGCGGCAGCCGCCGGCCCCGCCATGCGCGTTGATGTGCGTAAAAGCCGCAAGAATGCCCCGCTGGTACTCCACGCCCAGCCCGCGCGCCGGACCGCTGAAGGCCGCGGACATGCCGAACACCAGCGTGCGCCGGGCCGGGGCGGCAAGGGCCAGGGCAGGCAGCAGCAGGCACAGTGCAAGGCAAAGCGCCTGACACAGGCGCTTGCGTGAAGCCGGCCGGGAGATTGCCCCCGGACGGACGGGCCGCTGCGAACGACATTCCGGCATGACGCTCCGCCGGACAGCACGGGGAAAGCCCCCTTGTCGCGCCCGGTCTTGTTTCCACAATGCGCTATTTCTGGGAAAAATCAACGCTCCCCTGCGGCGGTTGCACGCCGTGTCGCGTCGAGCGCCCCGCCATGTTGCGCACCTGCCGGCAAATGCCCATGAGCAGATTAAACTCGTTGCGGCGCAGGCGGAAGCGCGAAAAAAAACGCCGCACGGGCATCATCCAGTACTCGGTGTTCTGATCCTTCAAAAAATCGATGGCGGCAAGGGCCTCACGCATGTTCTCGAACAGCGCCTGCCGCTCCTCAAAGGAGGCGTCGCGCTCGGTGGGCGGTCCCTTGGGCTCAAACGGCCGGGTGAGCGAATACTGGTAGCACTCGTACAAGACAATGAGCGCCGCCTGCGAAAGATTGAGGCTGGTGCAGTCCGGATGCGCGGGGATCATCACCAGCTGGTCGCACAGGCAGGTCTCGTCGTTGGTGAGCCCACGGTCCTCCGGGCCGAAAACAAGCGCCACCTCGCCGCCGTCGCGGACGCGGGAGATGATGTCCGGCGCGGCCTTGGCCGGGGTCAAAAGCCCCTTGCGCCAGCCGCCGGTGCGCGCCGTGGTGCCAACGGCCAGCACAGTGCCGGCCAGCGCCGAAGCCAGGGTGTCCACAATACGCGCGCGCTCCAGCAGGTGCCGGGCATGGGCCGTGGCCAGCGGCGCGGCGCGTTCGATGTCGTAGCCCTGCGGGGCTACCAGAATGAGCTGCTCCGCGCCCATGTTGAGCATGGCCCGGGCCACGGAGCCCACGTTCTCCGCGTATTTGGGCCGGAACAAAACCACGCGCAGCCGACGTGTCGGCATTGTGCCTCCAAGAACTCCCGCCCGTATGCCGCGCGCCACTTGACGCGCCAGGGGCGGCATTCTAGACTTGAAATTCGTGCCGGTGTCGGCACAACCCCGGACCAACCTATAACCACAGGGAGATCCCGCTATGGCGCTGTTCACCAAAGAAGAGGCCCTCAAGTACCATTCGATGAAGCGGAAGGGCAAGCTCGAGGTTGTCTCCATCAAACCCTGCTCCTCGCAAAAGCACCTCTCCATGGCCTACACCCCCGGCGTGGCCGACGCCTGCCGCGCCATCCACGCCGACGTGGACAAGGTCTATGAATACACCAACAAAGGCAACCTCGTGGCCGTGGTCTCCAACGGCACGGCGGTGCTCGGCCTGGGCAACATCGGGCCCGAGGCCGGCAAGCCGGTCATGGAGGGCAAGGGCGTGCTCTTCAAGATCTTCGCCGACATCGACGTCTACGATCTGAACATCCGCCAGCTGGACCCCGACAAGGTCATCGAATTCTGCAAAATGCTGGAGCCCACCTTCGGCGGCATCAATCTTGAGGACATCAAAGCGCCGGAATGCTTCAAGATCGAGCAGACGCTCATCAAGGAGATGAACATCCCGGTGTTCCACGACGACCAGCACGGCACGGCCATCATCTCCGGCGCGGGCCTCATGAACGTGCTGGAGATCAGCGGCAAGAACATCAAGAACATCAAAGTGGTCGTTTCCGGCGCGGGCGCGGCGGCCATTTCCTGCTCGCGCTTCTACGAAGCCATGGGCATGGACAAGAGCCAGATCTTCATGTTCGACTCCAAGGGCCTGCTGCACGCCGGCCGCACGGACATGAACGCTCAGAAGACCCACTACGCCCAGCCCAAGGCCTGCACCCTCTCCGAGGCCATGAACGGCGCGGACATGTTCCTGGGCCTCTCCGGCAAGGACGTCATCAACGCCGAGCAGGTCAAGACCATGGCCAAGAATCCGGTCATCTTCGCCTGCGCCAACCCCGATCCGGAAATCACCTACCCCGTGGCCCGGGCCGCCCGCGCCGACCTCATCATGGCCACCGGCCGCTCGGACTACCCCAACCAGATCAACAACGTGCTCGGCTTCCCGTTCATTTTCCGCGGCGCGCTGGACTGCCGCTCCAAAATCATCAACGAACAGATGAAGCTTGCCGCCGCCAAGGCCCTGGCCGCGCTGGCCAAGGAGCCCGTGTCCCCGGAAGTCTGCGCGCTGTATGGCGTCAAGGAGCTCACCTTCGGCATGGACTACATCATCCCCAAGGCGCTTGACCCGCGCGTGCTGGAGTGGGTCTCCCCGGCCGTGGCCCAGGCGGCCATGGAGTCCGGCGTGGCCACCATCCAGCTCGACCTTGCCCAGTACAAAAAGGACCTGGCCGCCCGCATGACCGAGTCCAAGAAGCGCACCGCGCTCATGGTCGAAAGCTTCGGCTACGACCTGTAAGACTCGCGACACGCACGTCCCCCCTAGGCCCGGAGGAGACTCCGGGCCTTTTTTATTGACTCCTCTCCAGACAACCTGTATTAGCAATTTGCCCAAAGTGATCTGACTTTGGGGGGAGGCAACAGTTTGTCAAGTGTTGCGCGGCGAGAGCTGCACATCCGATGACAATCTCGGCGATATGCATCCATTTGATTAATGTCGTCGTGAACAATGTCGCACCTCCATATTTAGCGACAAATGAACGCACACGGTTTTCGAGGATTAAAAATCCAGTAATCGCAGGTGTAGCGGGGTGTCAGACACCCGGGACTACCGTGATCCTTGCTACACCTGCTTTGCTAAACGTATGCTGCCAATTTGGTTTAAAACCCGTAGCTATCATCATTTCGATTGGCCTATTGCCAATCCTGGTAAGTTTTTGTCCACCATCAGGTCTCCTGACAAAGTTGCCCAATGGGCTTTTTATCCATTTATTAGATTTGATATTAAAACAAGAAAATACTCAAAAAACAAAGGCAACGACAAAAAGATACGACCAATTCTTTATGCTAGTCATGCTGATTCGAATCTTTATGCGTACTACGCCTCAAAACTTTCAAAAAAGTATGAGGCATTGCTCCATTCCTTAGGGCTTAGCACCAATATATTAGCGTACAGAAAGCTTGAAGGGCGCTGTAACATAGATTTTTCTTTAGCTGCGTTTAAAGAAATTGCCCAACGCAAGGAATGTTGTGCCATCGCTTTTGATATCGAAAAATTCTTTGATAGAATTAACCACAAGGTATTAAAGAACGAACTTAGCTATGTGCTTTCTGCTGACACCCTCCCCAATGACTACTATAATATATACAAATCGCTAACTAGATACTCATATATTGAAAAAGACACAGCCTTTGATTTGCTAGGGCTGTCGAAAAACGGACACCACCCTCGTCGGATCTGTACTCCTTCCGACTTCCGCTCAATTTTGCGAAAAGCAATTAAAGCTAATCGAGATAAATTCGGCATTCCTCAAGGCTCACCCTTAAGTGGTCTTCTGGCTAACATTTCTTTACTTAATTTTGATGTTAAAATTTCCGCATTTGCTCGTCGTTACTCGGCTGTGTATTTTCGCTACAGTGATGACATCCTAGTTATTTGTAAGACTCAAGATAAGGATTACTTCACCAATCTAGTTGATGAATCCTTAGGCTTGCTAGACTTAAAGACTAACGGCAAAACGAAAACCCACTATTTTAGCAGTACAAAAAACAAGTTATCTGTCAACTCGCCACTCCAATATCTTGG
>MNUQ01000115.1 GCA_001871085.1 Desulfovibrionaceae bacterium CG1_02_65_16 | reverse complement strand
TGGCTGCCAGGTACGAGACCGTCATCGGCCTTGAGGTGCACGCCCAGCTCAAGACCAAGTCCAAGATCTTCTGCGGCTGCTCCACGCGGTTCGGGGTCGATCCCAACGAGAACACCTGTCCCGTGTGCACCGGCATGCCCGGTGTGCTGCCCGTGCTCAACCGCAAAGTTGTTGAGTACGCGGCCAAGATGGGGCTGGCCATCAATTGCGAGATCAACCGCACAAGCATTTTCGCGCGCAAGAACTACTTCTACCCCGACCTGCCCAAGGGCTATCAGACCTCGCAGTTCGAGCAGCCCATTTGCGAGCACGGCCACGTGGACATCGTGACCGAGAGGGGCGGTGCCAAGCGCGTGGGCGTCACGCGCATCCACATGGAGGAGGACGCGGGCAAGAACATCCACTCCGCGGCCGACAACGCCTCCTATGTGGATCTGAACCGCTCCTGCGTGCCGCTTATCGAGATTGTCTCCGAACCGGACATGCGCAGCGCCGAGGAGGCCGTGGCCTATTTGAAGGCTCTGCGCAGCATCCTGGTCTACCTCGACATTTGCGATGGCAACATGGAGGAGGGCAGTTTTCGCTGCGACGCCAACGTCAGCATCCGCCCCTTCGGGCAGGAGGCCTTCGGCACCCGCGCGGAGCTCAAGAACCTCAACAGCTTCAAGCACGTGCAAAAAGCCATCGAATTTGAGGTGGAGCGCCAGATCGACGTCATAGAAGACGGCGAGAAGGTGGTGCAGGAGACGCGCCTGTACGATGCGAACAAGGGCGTCACGCAGTCCATGCGCGGCAAGGAGGAGGCCAACGACTACCGCTACTTCCCGTGCCCGGATTTGGTGCCGCTTGTGCTTGAGGAGGCCTGGCTCAACCAGTGGAAGGGCGAGCTGCCCGAGTTGCCGCGCGCCCGCGAGGCGCGTTTTGAGCGGGACTATGGCCTGACGTCCGATGCCGCCGAGGTGCTGACCGCTGAGCGCGATCTGGCCGACTATTTCGAGGCGGCGGCGGCGGCCTACGCCGAGCCCAAAAAAATTGCCAACTGGATCATGACCGACATTCTGCGCGAGCTGAACGCCAGCGGCGGCCGCGCGGCGGATTTGAAGCTTACTCCGGCCCACCTCGCCAGCCTTGTGCGCATGGTAGAGGAAGGCAAGATCAGCGCCAAGAGCGGCAAGGACATTTTGCCCGAGCTGTTGGAGACCGGCGGTGCCCCCGAGACGCTTGTGGCGGCGAAGGGTCTGGCGCAAATCTCCGACACCTCGGCCCTGGCGGCCGATATTGACGAGGTGCTGGCGGCCAACCCCAAGGAAGTGGCCGAATTCAAGGCAGGCAAGACCAAACTCATCGGCTTCTTCGTCGGACAGATTATGCGGCGCACCAAAGGCCAGGCCAATCCGGCCGTGGTGAACAAGCTGCTGGCTGAAAAGCTCAAATAATCCCCAAAGGACCCCCCCCATGACCGAGCATATCCAGTATTCCCCCGAGCACGACGCCCTCATCCTGCTCGACCAGCGCTACCTGCCCACGCGCGAGGAATGGTTCGTCTGCAAAACCGTGAAGGACATCTGCGAGGCCCTCGTCGTCATGGTGGTGCGCGGCGCTCCGGCCATTGGCGTCACCGCCGCCTATGGCTGTTATCTCGCCGCGCGCGAGGTGGCCGCCAAGCCTTCCCTCGATGACTGGAAGGCCGCGCTTTCCGCCAAGCTGGAGCAGATCGCCACCGCGCGGCCCACGGCCGTCAATTTGCGTTGGGCCGTGCGCCTTATGCGCGGCGAGTGGGACAAGCGCCCGGAGCTGTCCCTGGACGAGCTGTGCGTCTTCTGGTTGGCCAAGGCCAAGCAGATCCACGCCGAGGACATCGCCACCTGCCGGGCCATTGGCGCGGCGGGAGCCAGGCTGATTGCGGACGGCGACACCGTGATGACCCACTGCAACGCCGGGGCGCTGGCGACCGCCGGCTACGGCACGGCGCTTGCGCCCATCCGCGCCGCCGTGGAGCAGGGCAAGAATGTCCACGTCATCGCCAACGAGACGCGGCCGTTTTTGCAGGGGGCGCGGCTCACGGCCTACGAGCTGCACCGCGACGGCATCCCCGTCAAGGTCGCCTGCGACAACGCCTGCGCGCTGCTCATGCAGCGCGGACTGGTGCAGAAGGTCATCGTCGGCGCGGACCGCATCGCCGCCAACGGCGACGCCGCGAACAAGATCGGCACCTTTGGCGTGGCGTTGCTCGCCCGCGAGTTCGGCATACCCTTTTATGTGGCCGCGCCGGTGTCCACCATCGACCCGGAGACCGCCGACGGATCGCTGATTCCCATTGAGGACCGCACCCCGCGCGAGGTGACCCACATAGGGAACACGCAGATCACCCCGGACGGCGTGGACGTGTTCAACTTCGCCTTCGACGTGACGCCAAACCGGCTCATCCACGGCATCATCACCGAGCAGGGCGTGCTCGCCGCGCCGTATGCAGAGGAGATTGCAAAACTTTTCAAATAGTTCTTAGGAACAAAGCCGTCCTTCGGGAGCTCGGTGAAACCGGGCTGAGAGGATCCCATGCGCACGCTGAGGGGTCGACCGTTGAACCTGTCCGGGTAATGCCGACGAAGGGAATTCGCACGAGCGCGAGGAGCCGTCCCTTCTTATCGGGACGGCTTTTCGTTTGGGGGAAAATGCGCGCGAACCCTAACTTGTGCAGGAGGATGAGATGATCATTGACGAACGCATTGTGAGTGAGGCCATAGCCAGCACCTACTTCGGCAAGTTCAAGAGCTGCCTGGACCTTGACGTGGCCATTGTGGGCGGCGGGCCCTCCGGCCTCACCGCCGCGTGGAAGCTGGCGAAGGCCGGCCGCAAGGTGGCGTTGTTCGAGCGCAAGCTGTCCATTGGCGGCGGCATGTGGGGCGGCGGCATGACCTGGAACTCCATTGTGGTGCAGGAATCGGCCAAAAGCATTCTCGAGGACGCCGGCGTGGCGCTTTCCGAGTTCAAGCCCGGCTACTTCACGGCCGACTCCGTGGCCGCCACCGCCGCGCTGGCCTATCAGGCCACCCACGCGGGCGCGCATGTCTTCAACTGCATGAGCGTGGAGGACGTGGTCCTGCGCGAGGTGGAGGGCGTCAAGCGCGTCATCGGCCTTGTGGTGAACTCCAGCCCGGTGGAGATTGCGCGCTTGCATGTCGATCCGCTTGTGCTCCACTGCAAACATGCCATAGAGTGCACGGGACACGACGTTGAAATGCTCAAGACCCTGGTGCGCAAGAACGACGTGCGGCTCGATACGCCCAGCGGCGGCATTGAGGGCGAGCAGAGCATGTGGGCCGACGTGGCCGAGGCCAACACCGTGCGCTACACGCGTGAGGTGTTCCCCGGCGTGTGGGTGGCCGGCATGGCCGCCAACGCGGCCTTCGGCTCGTACCGCATGGGCCCCATCTTCGGGGGCATGCTGCTCTCCGGCGTCAAAGTGGCCGAGACCATAGACGCCCTGCTGTAACAGCGAGAAACAACCAAGCCCCGGCCGGCGCCCTTGACATATCAAGGGTGCCGGCCGGGCATCTGGAAACCGACTATGTTGCCCATCATCGCACTCATCGGCCGCCCGAACGTGGGCAAAAGCAGCCTGTTCAACCGCTTGGTGCGGCAGAACAAATCCATTACCCACGACCTGCCCGGCGTGACCCGCGACCGTGTGTACGGCGAAATGTACGAGGGAGACCAGCGCGCCGCCGTCATCGACACCGGCGGCATGCTGCCCGACGCCGCCGAAGCCTCCGCCGGTATGGACCGGTTTGTGTTCGAGCAGGCCGCCGAGGCGCTGTTTGAGGCCGACGTGGTGCTGTTCGTCGTCGATGGCCGCGAGGGGCTTACCGGGCTGGATCAGGCCGTGAGCGAGAAGGTGCGCGCCTCGGGCAAGCCGGTGTTGCTGGTGGTGAACAAGGTGGACGGCCCGGAGCTGGAGGCCAAGGCCACGGCCGACTTCCACGGCCTGGGCTTCGAAATCGCCCCGGTCTCCGCCGCGCATGGGTACGGCCTGGCCGACCTGCGTCTGCGCGCCGTGGAGCTTGCCGCGCCCTTCCTCAAGCCCGAGCCCGTGTACGGACCGGAGCAGGGCCTTAAATTGTGCATGCTGGGCCGGCCCAACGCGGGCAAATCCTCGCTGGTCAATGCGCTGCTGGGCCAGGCGCGGCAAATCGTCAGCGACATCGCCGGCACCACGCGCGACAGCGTGGACGTGGGGTTTGAGCGGGACGGCCGGCGCTATATCTTCGTCGACACAGCCGGGGTGCGCCGCCGCGCGGTCATCACCGACCATCTGGAGAAGCTCTCCGTGTTCCGCGCCCTGACCTCCAGCAAGCGGGCCGACGTGACCATCCTCGTCCTCGACGCCGTTGAGGGCTTGAGCCATCAGGACAAGCGCCTTATCGCCTACCTAGCGGAGCAGCGCACGCCGTTCATGGTTGCCGTGAACAAGGTGGATTTGGTGCCCAAGGAGCACATGGACGCCCTGCGCCAGGGGTACGCCGAGGCCCTGCGCATTTGCTCGCACGTGCCGGTGCTGTACATTTCCGCGCTCACCGGCGAGGGCACCAGGAAAATTTTGTCCCTGGCCGAGGAGATCCGCCGCGAATGCATCATCCGCATCGGCACCGGGGCGCTCAACCGCGCCATGGCCGAGGCCACGACCAAGCACCAGCCGCCGGTCATCAAGCGCCGCCGGGCCAAGTTCTACTACCTCACCCAGGCGGACGAGGATCCGCCCATGTTCGTGTTTTTCGTCAACGACGCGGAGCTGGTGACCCCGGCTTACGGCAAATATCTGGAGAACCAGCTACGCAAGCTGCTGAACATAAGAAAGGCCCCGCTGGCCACGGTGTTCCGTTCCAGCCACGAGAAGAAGGAGCCCGAGCGCCCGCTGACCAACCGCGCGCCGCGCCTGGGCCGCTCCCGCCGCGACATGGACGGCGGCGTCAAAGGGGGCAGGACGACAATCAATCCCGGCAAGGTCTCGACCTCGGGCAAGGCCACGGCTTCGGGCAAGGCCTCGGCGGGCTCCAAGACGGCGGCCGCGCGGAAGAAGGGCTGATTTCGCCTTTGCGCCTTGACATTGCGCGCCGGGAGAGGGTAAAGGGTTCGACCGCGCCCGAGTGGCGCGCTTGATTGGAGAGGTGGCCGAGTCGGCCGAAGGCGCTCGCCTGCTAAGCGGGTATAGGCCTTAAAAGCCTATCGAGGGTTCAAATCCCTCCCTCTCCGCCAGGAATCCAGGGCTACGATGAAAGTCGTAGCCCTTTTTTTATGCCCAACGACACGCAGCTGGGCCTGTCTGTGCCCCGCACCTGCTGTGGCGCGACAGTTACTTTTGCCCCCGGCGACGCTTACTTTTGTACTGCCCCGTCGGGGGCTTTCATTTTCCGGCCCGCTCTTTGCTACAGTAAACCGTCGCGCAATTCGGCACTGATCGGCGCGCAATCCGGCACAACTCGCTAACGCTCCTCTCATATAATTTTAACGCCCCCGGTGGGAGCCCTTTTGCCTCGCCGGGGGCGTGTGCCTATACCCGCTTGCTGGCGAGCGCCTGTTCCTCTCCCTCCGACTTCAGATAGGGCCGCACCGGCAGCCGCAGGCGCGAGCGCCAGTTCCGCTTCAGGAAGAGCACATACCGGAATTGGCGCAAGGTCATGCGCTTGGCCCGGTGCAGGTTCTTCCGCAAGTGCTCTCCTCGCTGGCCACCCTTCAGGTGCGCCGTCAGCAGCATCTTGTGGTAGGTCTTCGCCGTCCAGCTCGTAAAACTTCGTCACATGGTGCCCGCAGTACAGGAAGTTCGCGGCCTGGTAGACCACGCCCCAGCGGCCGCAACGCTCGTCCGCAAAGCTCTGAATCCACGCCACGGTGGGCATGGCCCGGCGGATGTACTTGATGGCCTGGGAGATAGCCCGGCTCTCGCTGTTGCGCAGCCCCGCGACCACGCCCACCAGCCGTGAGTTTGAACCCGTGATGGTGCCCAGCATGGAGAAGCTGAGGGCTGTGTAGCCGGCATGCGAGCCGCCCGGTCCGGCCAGGAGGTTCACTGCGCCGTTGAGGTACAGCTCGTGCGCATGTCCAGGTCGCGGTGCAGAATGGCCTCCAGCCCGCTGCTGATGAGCAGGAAGGATATGGCCGACACCAGGGGGATGGTGCATAGCTGCGGGATTTGAACCGACAGAACGTCCCAGCGGATGAGCGAAAAGTCGGCGGAGGTGAACACCGGCCACAGCCGCATGCTTTCCCCCATGTCGCCCAGGAGCAGCCCGGCGCGTTGCGCGTCGGCCAGGTTTTGGTCTATGGCCCAGAGGTAGACGGCGAAGATCGCCAGCGCGGCGCCTATGGTTGCGGGCAGCCCCATGCCGCTTTTGCAATACTTGCCGGCCCCCAGCATGGCCAGGGCCAGGCCCAGCCCCGGCAGCCACATTCGCAGCTGTTCGGAGCTGAAAAGCCGGGGGATATCAGCCAGACCGGGAGATCCGCCAGTCATGATGCCCATGCTGCCGACGGTGAGCAGCCAGCCCACGCCAGCCAAAAAGCCCGCCACCACGGGGTAGGGCATGTAGCGCACGAGATTGCCCAGCTGGAAGCGCCCCAGAAGCAGAAAGAGCGCGCCCGTGCCCAACGTGGAAAGGGCCATGGCCGCGCCAATGGTGACATAGGCCGCGCGCGGATCGGCCTCGCCCGCAAGACTGGCGGCCATGCCGGCGGCGACGGAGGTCATGACTGCGGCAGGGGCGTCCTCCGGCACGCAGACGGCTGTGGAGAAGGAGCTGAACAGCGCCACCACAAGGCACATGACGAAGCAGCCGAACAGGGTGAGCCCCGAGGCATGTGGGGTAAATGCCGCCAGCGGCCCGGAGAAAATGAGCGAAGCCAGCGAAAGCTGGATGACGATGAGCAGCAGTCCGACGAGGAGGCCGGAACTGACGGTGGGCAGAAAACGCGAGGGCGTCGAGACATCGTGCAACAGTTCGCGACATGAGGATTACAGCATGTCTCACCATAGAGAAGCGGATCGTTTAAATCAAGAGTGAGGGCGCACAGCATGGCGGCATTCTTTGTTTTCTTTCCGGTTGCGGCGCGCCGTGGTTTTGTCGCGTGGGACGCCTCGCCTTGCCGCGGCCGGCAGCAGCCGAGGAGCGGTGCAGGCTCCGCGTCTTGACTCTCCGGCCAGGGTCAGGCATTTTGCAAGAGGAATCAGACAAGGAAAAAGGGACAACGCCGTGCAGACATTCAAAAAGATCCTCGTGCCCATGGACGATTCGGAACACTCCAACCATGCGTTCAGCTATGCGTTGGGTCTGGCCCACACCCAGGGGGCCCATGTGGGGCTGCTGCACTGCTACCCCCGCATCCCCATGCTCATCGGCGGGGGCGCCCGCGCCGATTTGGTGGACGAATACGTCAAGCAGACGGAGACGCTGCTGGCCCCTTATGTCGAGCAGTTGCGCGCAATCGGCTCCGAGCCGGGTGTGCTCATCAAGGAGGGCCGCCCGGGCGAGGTCATTGTGGACGAGGCCGAAAATGGCGGCTACGACCTCATCGTCATGGGCGCGCACGGCGGCTCTGACCTCGGCGAGATGATTATGGGCAGCACCGCCCACCGGGTGCTTTCCACGGCGCACTGCCCCGTGCTTCTCGCCCGCTGAACGCCTTCTTCCCGCGCACGCGCGCCTGCCGCAAAACGCCTGGATCCCTTTGGGACCAGGCGTTTTTGTTTGCTCGGACACTCCGCCGAGTATGTGGAAAATCATCCGCACGCATAGATGAACCATTGCATCCCATAGATTGGAGTTGTACCTTCCCGCCCCGCAGGAATCGACGTCGCGGCTGGTTTTAAATATTGGGGAACCGTGTTCTCCCCGGCGCGGCGTGTTCGCAACCCCAGGACACCCCATGGACACGTTCATCAAGATCATTACTGCCTGTTACGAACGCGGCTTTTCCGATCTGCATATCTCCGGGAACCACCCGCTGGTGTGCCGCCGCGACGGCGAAGTGATTTTTCAGAAGCAGCATGTGCTTGCGCCGCAGGAGGTCGACAGTCTGGTCGCCACCATTCTGAACCCGCTGCAAAAGCGCAGGCTCAAGGAGCATTGGTCCACTGATTTGGCGCTGACCATAGCCGGCAAGCGCGTGCGCATCAACGTTTTCAGCTCCCACCGGGGCGCAAGCCTCGCCATCCGCTTTTTGCCGAACGCCGTTCCGGATCTGGAGGCGCTGAACCTGCACCCGTCGTTGCGCGACTTCTGCGGCTTCAAATCCGGTCTGCTGGTCATTTGCGGCTCCACCGGCAGCGGAAAAACCACCACCATCGCCGCGCTCATCAACGAGATCAACAACACCAGAGCCTGCCATGTGGTGACTCTGGAAGACCCCATCGAATACCTGTTCGCCTCGAAAAAGGCTTTCATCGAGCAGCGCGAGCTGGGCAAACACTTCCACAGCTATCAGAAGGGCCTGCTCGACGTGCTGCGCCAAGCGCCGGACGTGGTGGTTGTGGGGGAGATGCGCGCGCCGGAGACCATTCAGCTGGCGCTGGACGCGGCGGAGTCCGGGCATCTGGTCATCACCACCATGCACGCCGGCTCGCACGAGGAGGCCGTGCACCGCATGTGCAACCTCACCGGAACCAGCGGCAACGAGCACACGCGGCTGCAGCTTGCGCACAGCCTGGCTGGGATCATCAATCAACAACTGCTGTACATGCCCCGGCTGCGTCATTCCGTACCGGTGCTCAGCGTGTTGCGCAACACCAAGGCCATCGCCACCCTCATCCGCGAGAACAAGCTCTCCCAGCTGGACGGTTACCTGGAGACCTGCAAGGACAAGGGCATGTTCACCTTCAACTCCTACCGCGACGACTACCTCGCCACGCGCAAGCAGTTTTTCGCCCCGGTGGAGCGCGGCCTTGCGCCGGTTTCCTGCGCGCCCGGGGAGTACGCCTCGCCGCTGTTCGACTATGACGTCATGGCCGGTGCTGGGGCCGGTAAGGCGGGTGGCTGTCCGCTGCCGCCGGAAGACGTCGCGGGCGTCCCTGGCGAGTCCGGCGAAACCGAGGATATCGACGCATACATTTCCCAGCTGGAGAGCCGCTCCCTGTAGCTGAAGCGGGATGTTCCTTGCCTTTTTCCCTTGGTTGTGTCAGTACTTTTACGTAGGACCACAGACGTCAGTACGCCGTTCCACCAGTTCGGCGTGGCCCGGCGTAAGGCAGAATGGGGTGTTGATGCCGAAAGAACTTTTCCGCACCCGCATACCGCGCTGGGGGGCGTACGCTCTTGCCGTCGTCGTGCCCGTTGGCGCGCTGGCCCTGCGAATGAGCATCGCCACGAGCTTCTGGCAACGGCCGCTGCTCATTCTGTTCATGATTCCCATCATCTTTTGTTCGCTCACCGGCGGGCTGGGCCCAGGGCTGCTGGCCACGGCCATCTCCGCGCTGGGCATCAACCTGCTGGCTGTTCCTCCCGTGGGCAGTCTGCAAATCGACTCATCGCCGGACCTGCTGCAATGGCTGGCGCTTGTGGGCAGCGGCGTGCTGGTGAGCGTGATGAGCGGGCGGCTGCTAGACGCCAGCCGGGACCTGCGCGAAAGCGAGCGGCGCTATCACGGCCTGTTCAGCTCCATGAGCGAGGGGATGGGCGTGCTGGAGTTTCTGCGCGGTCCCGATGGGGCGGTGCTGGATTACATTGTGCGCGAGGTGAACCCGGCCTACGAAACCATCCTTGGCGTCTCCCGGGAGAAAGTCCTCGGCCGCAGGGTTACGGAGATTTTCGACCTCCAAGATCCGCCGAATCTCAAACAATTCATCACTGTTGTGCAAGAGCGTCGTCCGGTGAGCTTTGAGCATTATCTGCCCAAGCCGGACAAGCATCTGAGCGTTTCGGCCTTTCCTCTGGGCGGCGACATGTTCGCGGCGATCTTCCACGACATTTCCCCGCGCATGCGGTCTGAGGAGGCGTTGGCCGCCAGCGAAAGCCGTTTTCGCGAACTTTTTGCCCGCGCGCCCATGCCTCTGGGGCTGGCCACGCTTTCCGGCAAGGGCATCAGTCTTAATGATCGTTTCACCGAGGTGTTCGGCTACAGGCTGGAGGAGGTGCCCACCGTTGAAGACTGGCAGCATGTGGCCTACCCCGACCCGGAATACCGGGCCGAGATGCGGCGGCAGTGGGCGGCAAGCCTGGAGCAGGGCCTGCGCATGGGGGACCGCATCGAACCACATATCAGCCAGGTGACCTGCAAGACGGGGGATGTGCGCTCCTGCGTCATTTCCGGACTTGTTTCGGCGGACGGCATTGTGTTTTCCTTCGACGACGTCACGGAACGCATGCGGGCCGAGGAAGCTCTGCGGCAGAGCGAACTCAAGTTCCGCACCGTGGCGGATTTCACCTACGACTGGGAGTATTGGCGCGGCGTGGATGGCGGCATCGTCTGGGTTTCGCCGTCCTGCGAGCGTATCTCCGGCTACACCGCTGCGGAATTTCTGGCCGACAGGCAGCTTGCCTACCGCATAGTCCACCCGGACGACGCGGGATCTTTCTTAAAGCACATCAATGAGATTTCCGACGGCGACCACTCTGGCGCCTGCAATATGGACGTCCGCATAGTGACACGCTCCGGCAAGGTCCTCTGGGTGAACCACAAGTGCGAGCGCATTGCCCGCGAGGACGGCACGCCCCTGGGACGACGCGTGTGCAACACGGACATCACCGATCGCAAACGCATGGAGTTGGCCCTGCAGGAGGCCAAGAACGTGGCCGAGGCCTCCAGCAAGGCCAAGGGCGAGTTTTTGGCCAACATGAGCCACGAGATACGCACCCCGCTCAATGGCATGCTGGGCATGCTGCAATTGCTGCAGGGCGGCGTGCCGGAACAGGAGCAGGGCGAGTTTGTGGGCATGGCCCTGGATGCCGGAAAGCGCCTGCTCGGCCTGTTGAACGACATCCTCGATTTTTCCAGCATGGAGGCCGGACGGCTGGCGCTGCACAGCGGGCCACTCAGAATGCAGGACATTCTCGACTCCGTGGGCAACCTTTTTCGCGTTTCGTGCGCGCCCAAGGAGCTCGGCCTGACCTTCACCGTATGGCCCGGCGTGCCTCCCGTGCTGATGGGCGATGAGGCGCGCATCCGCCAGATCCTCTTCAATTTGGTGGGCAACGCCATCAAGTTCACGGCGCAGGGCTCGGTGGCGGTGGAGGCCTGGAGCACACCGCGCGCGAACGATCCCGCCCGCGTGAACCTCTACCTGAGCGTTACCGACACGGGCATCGGCATTCCCGACGAGCAGGTGGGCTACGTGTTCCAGCGCTTCACCCAGTCCGACGCCAGCTTTACCCGCCAGTACGAGGGTGCGGGGCTGGGGCTGGCCATTGTGCAGCGGCTGGCTGTGCTCATGGGCGGAAGCATTGTGGTGGACAGCGAGGTGGGCCGGGGCACAACCATTTGCCTGCATGTGCCGCTCAAGCTGCCCGCGGCGAGCCAGCCCAAGGCCAAGATTCCAATAGTGCGCGCCGGCACCGCCAGCCTGCGCATCCTGCTGGCCGAGGACGAGGCCGTGAGCCGTCTGGCCGTTAAGACCATGCTTTCGCGCCTGGGACACAGGGTAACGGCCGTGGGCAACGGGCTTGAGGCCGTGCGGGCTTATGAACAGGGCGATTTCGACGCGGTGTTCATGGACATCCAGATGCCCGAGCTGGACGGCGTGGAGGCGGCAACGCGCATTCGGGCCATGCAGACGCATTCCGGCCGGCCGCGCGTGCCTGTGCTTGCGCTTACCGCCTACGCCATGCCGGGCGACCGCGAGCGCTTCATGGCGGCGGGCATGGATGGCTATGTGGGCAAACCCGTACAGGAGCGGGAGCTTGCGGAGGCCCTTGAGTCACTGCCGCGCACAAGCTGATTTTTCTTCCCGCCGGGTGCGTTTCCGGGTACACACCCGTCAGCGCGGACGCGCGCAGTTCAAACCCCCGGAGGTCCCCCCATGTTTCGAGACATTCCCCAGGCCGTGGAAGTGACCCA
>MNUQ01000066.1 GCA_001871085.1 Desulfovibrionaceae bacterium CG1_02_65_16 | reverse complement strand
AGGCCAAGGCGCCGCAGCTGGCGGCGGCGGTGAACCGCTTCGTGGTGGCCCTGCTGGCCGAGCGGGTGGCCGAGGCCAACGCCCAGGCGCGCGCCTCCCAGAACTGACCCGGGCCGGGCAAAACGGCCTGCTGACTCGCCGAGCCGGCCGCCTTCCGCGACTCTTTGCCGGGCAAAATCCGGGCGTCAGCCCCAGGCTGAGAGGTCGATTTTGTCTCGCTTGCGGTAGGCCGTGCCCTGGAAGGTGGCGATGGTCTCGCCCGCGTCGTCCTTGATCTCCACGACATACGTCGCCAGCGGACCGGCCTTGGCCGTCTCCCGCGCGCGCGCGGTGAGCGCGCCGCTGCGCGCCGCCTTGGTGTAGGCTATGGTGGTGTTGACCCCCAAGGCGAGGGTGCCGTGGGAGTTGGCGGCCGCGCCGAAGGCCATGTCCGCCAGGGTGAAGATGGCCCCGCCCTGCACCACGTCGGCCCCATTGAGGTGCTCCTCGGCGATGGTCATGCTGGTGGTGGCCCAGCCGTGGCCGATCTCCGTGACCTGAATGCCGAGATGCCGGCACAGCCTGTCGCGGCTGTTGAAGAAGCGTTTCAGCCGGGCGAAGCGGTCGGCCAGTTCGGCGTCGGAAGGATGCGGGGCGTTCATCTAGTTGTCCTCCAGTGCAAAGAAGGTGCGGGCGTTGTTGCCTGTGGCGGTCCAAACCTCCTCCACGGGCACGCTCTTAATGGCGGCCACGGCGGCGGCGGTGAAGCCGACGAGGGCCGGGTGGTTGCGCTTGCCGCGCCACGGCTCGGCGGGAAGGTACGGGCTGTCGGTTTCAATGAGCATGCGCTCCAGGGGAATCGTCGCCACGGCTTCGCGCAGGGCCGCGTTGGCGGCATACGATACAGGCCCGGGGATGCTGATGGTCCAGCCGTGGCCCAGCACGGTCTCGGCCTGGCGCGTATCGCCCCCAAAGCAGTGCCAGAGGAGCTTGCGGCCGGAGAAGCCGGCGTCGAGGAGCTGCGCGAGGCAGTCGTCGAAGGCGTCGCGGCAGTGGATGGCCGGGGGCAGGCCCACCTCGCGCGCAAGATCCAGCTGGGCGCGGAAGGCCCGCGCCTGCAGGTCGTGCGGCTGGTCCTCCCAGTAGTAGTCCAGGCCGATTTCGCCCACGGCCTTGAGCCGCGCATCGGCGGTGAAGGCCTGGCGCATGGCCTGGAGTGCTTCCGGCGTGCAGGTGTCGGCGTTGCAGGGATGGATGCCGAGCAGGAAGAAGACCTCCGGCCGGGCGTCGAAGTACGCGCGGTTCTTGTGGTACGCCTCCGGGCCGAGGAACACGTTGCCGATGCGCGAGACGCCGCTGGCCAGCGCGCGGTCTAAAATCTCCACGCGGTCGGCGTTGAAGTCCTCCAGGTCCACATGGGCGTGGGAGTCCACGCCCACGCGCGGCAGCCCCAATGTTTCCGGCTCCGGCCGGTTGTGCTTGTGTTTTTTTGACATGTCGCTCTTTGCGGATCGGGTTCAGGCGGATTCCAGACGCTCCCAGCGCTCAAGCACGGCGGCGCGTTGCGCGTCGAGCCCGTAGGCGCTGGCGGTGGCCCGGCCATGGGCCAGGGTCTGGACGAGAAGTTGCGAGGGATAGGCCGCGCCCTCGTGCAGCCAGGCGGCGGCGGTTTTGAGGTGCAGGGCCGCGCCGAGGATGTCGGCGTCGGCGCTCCACAGGCCGTTGCCGCCCCAGGGCGCGTGCCGCAGCTCCCACCAGGGGGCGAAGGGCGCGGCGTCGGCCTCCGGCGGCAGGGCCTGGCGCATGTAGTCCGCCCCGCCAAAGCCCATGAAGCCCGCGCACAGGCAGCCGCAGGCCATGGCCTCCAGCGGAGGCAGGGGGCAGCCCTCGGGGAAGCCCGTGGCCAGAAAAAGGTGCGCGGAGCCCAGCGTTTCGGCCACTTGTCCCGCCGTCATGCCGGCGATTTCCACCCACTGGCAGCGTGCGGCCAGCGCCGGGTCGAGGTTGTCGAAGGTTTCGCGGATCTGCCGGGCCAGGGCCTTGTTCTTGCGCGGCATCCAGGCGATGCGGATTTTGCCGCCAGCAAGCAGGCTGGGTTTTTTCTCCGGCGCGCGGAACAGCTCCAGATCGATGCCCGGGCGCAGCACCGGGGCCGGCCGGCCCGTGGTGGCGGTGGTGAATTTGGACACCGGGTCGGACACGGCGAGGAACTGCACCGGAAGCTTGCGCCACGTGACGCCCACCGGCAGGGCGGAGAGCAGATACGCCCAGTTCTGCACGTAGACTAAGCAGCGCGCGCCGGCGTTGAGTCCGGGCGTCAGCGCGTTCACCCAGCCTTCCGGCACCACCCAGATGTCGCCCGGGGCCAGCGCCAGCGCGTCCCACGCGACCACGGGCGCCTCCACGAAGGACTCGGACGGGGCCCAGCCCGGGCCTTCGCCGGGCTGCTCGCGCGGGACGAGAAACGCCTCGCGGCCGGAGGCGGCCAAAAACGCGGCCATGCGCCGCAGCACGGTCACGCCGCCGGCGGCCTGACGCACAGGGGGCAGAAAGAAGTAGGTTTTCATGGCCATTGGCAAAGCATAATCGCCCGGTGTTGGCAAGCCGGTCACGCGGACTGCGGGGAATCACCCCGCGCGGGCGGCGGCAGCTGGGCCACGTATTCGGCGAGCGCCTCGCGCCAGTCGCGCGGCATGTATCCGGCGCGCTTCGCGGTCTCGGAGATGTCCAGCACGGAGCAGGGCGGACGCTTGGCCTTTGTCGGGTAGCCGCTGGTGGGGATGGGGTTCACCCGGCAGGAGGGGCCGGCGAGGCGGATGGCCTCGGTCGCCAGCTCGAACCATGTGGCCTGCCCGGAATTTGCCGCATGCAGCAGCCCCGTCGCGCCGTTTTTCAGCAGCGCCACAGTGAGCCCGGCGAGGTCGGTGGTGCAGGTGGGCGAGCCGTGCTGGTCGTTGACCACGTTCAGCTCCGGTCGCTGTGACGCGAGCTCGATCATGCGCGCCACGAAGTTCACCTTGCCGGGGCCGAAGAGCCAGGCCGTGCGCAGAAGGAGCAGTCCCGGCACGTCCAGCGACAGCAGGGCCTCCTCGCCCGCCAGCTTGCTTGCGCCGTAGACCGAGAGCGGGTTGGCGGCGTCGGCCGGCAGGTAGGGCGCGTTTTTTGCGCCGTCGAACACGAAATCCGTGGAGAAGTGCACGAGCCGGTGGCCGCGCTCCATGGCGATGATTCCGAGTTGGGCGGGCAGGGCGGCGTTGAGCTTGTACGCCTCCTCGGGCTGGTCCTCGGCCAGGTCCACCTGCGTGTAGGCCACGGTGTTGATGAGGCACAGGTCGGCCGTGTCCTCTTCGTCGTCCGGCTGCAATTCGTCAAGGAAGTCTTCCAGGGCGTCGGCGTCCAGGTAGTCCACATCCGCGCCGGACACGGGCACGGGGCGCACCCCGGCCGAGGCGAGGGCCTTGGTGAGCGCCTGGCCGAGCATGCCGTTTTTGCCGCCGAGGATGACGGCGATTTTGGGCAGGGCGGCCGCGCTCATGCGCGCTCCTTGTACCAGCTGTCCATGAAGGAGCGGTAGGCGCCGCTTTGCACCTCGTCCAGCCACACGCTGTTGGCCTGATACCAGGCGATGGTGCGGGCCATGCCCTCGGCGAAGGTGACGCTGGGCGCGAAGCCGAGTTCGCCCGCCGCGAGGTCGAAGTTCATGGCGTAACGCTTGTCGTGCCCGGGCCTGTCGGTGACGAAGCGGATGAGCGAGTCGTCCTGCCCGGTGAGTGTGAGGATGGTGCGCACCACCTCGATGTTCGGCATTTCCGACGCGCCGCCGAAATTATACACAGCGCCGGTGCGGCCTTTGAGCAGCGCCAGCTCCACGCCCCGGCAGTGGTCGTCCACGAAGATCCAGTCGCGCACGTTTTTGCCGTCGCCATAGACGGGGAGAGGCTCCCCCGCGATGGCCTTGGTGTACATGAGCGGAATGAGCTTCTCGGGGAACTGGAACGGCCCGTAGTTGTTGGAGCAGCGGGTGACGACGATGTCCTGGCCGTAGGTCTCGTGGTAGGCCCGGGCCAGCAAGTCCGCCCCGGCCTTGGAGGCGGAGTACGGGCTGTTGGGCGCGATGGGCGTGGTCTCGCGGAACTGCCCCGTCGCCCCCAGGCTGCCGTACACTTCATCGGTGGAGACATGGACCACGCGGCCCACCTTGGCGCGCCGGGCGCAGTCGAGCACGTTTTGCGCGCCCAGCACGTTGGTGGTCACAAAGGGCGCGGGGTCGTCGATGGAGCGGTCCACGTGGCTCTCGGCCGCGAAGTTCACCACGGCGTCGATCCTGTTTTCGGTCAGGATGGACGTGACCAGGCCGCGGTCGCAGATGTCGCCGTGGATGAATGTGTAGGCGTCGCCGGCCTCGGCCTCAAGGGCGCGCAGGCTGCCCAGGTTGCCGGCGTAGGTCAGCTTGTCCAGGTTGAACAGCCGCCAGTCCGGGTGATTCCGGCGCATGGCGTACAAAAAGTTGGCTCCGATGAATCCGCAGCCGCCGGTGACGAGCAGGCGCATGCAACGCTCCTTGGAGTGGTTTGGTTCGCCGTCTAGTACCCGTTGGCCGGGCGATGCGCAAGGGAGGCGTCCCCTCCCATCCGCAGGGGCCAGGGAGCGGGCGCGACGCCTAGGGCAGCTCGTCGATGCCGCCGGTTTGGCGCAGGGCCTCGTAAAGCAGAATGCCGGCGGCGGTGGAGAGGTTGAGGCTGCGCACGGCGGGCAGCACGGGAATGCGCACGCGCAGGGGGTGCAGGGCGAACATGCTCTCCGGCAGGCCGCGCGTTTCCGGTCCCAGCACGATGGCGTCGCCCGGCTGGAAGTGGAACTGGTGGTGCGGCACGCCGCCGCGCGCGCTGGTGAGCACCACGCGGGTGAGCGGGCAGGCGGCCTCGAAGGCGGCCCAGTGCGGATGCACGGTGAGGTTGACGTTGGGCCAGTAGTCCAGCCCGGCGCGTTTGAGGTGTTTGTCGTCGATCTTGAAGCCCAGCGGCTCGATGAGGTGCAGCGGCGTGCCCGTGGCCGCGCACAGCCGGGCGATGTTGCCGGTGTTTGGCGGAATTTCCGGCTCATAGAGCACAATGCGCAATGGTGGCTCCTGTGCCTGGCGGCGGCTTGGGGCGAAAATGAAAAAGGCCCCGACAAGCGGGGCCGATTTCTCGATGGTGGGCGATCCGGGATTTGAACTCGGGACTTCCACCGTGTGAAGGTGGCACTCTAACCGCTGAGTTAATCGCCCGTTGGGAAGGACTCTTTAAGGCAAGCCCCCGCCGGTTGGCAAGCATTTTTTGCGGAGGGCGGGAACTTTTTTTGCTGGCCAGACCGCTGGCCACACCGTTGGCTGGTCCGCGTCGTGGCGGAAGCGCATAGGAGTCGAACCTACCGAACGCCTTTCGACGTTCCACCAGATTTGAAGTCTGGGCGCCACACCGGTGACGATGCGCTTCCAGTCCGGAAGCGGAAGAACTCTCTATCCGTTTTGCCCGCCGGACGCAAGACGCCGGGGTTTGCTCCCCGCCTCGTCCGTGGCGTCCAGCGCGGCGAGATCGGGGATGAAGAACGTGCCCCGGCCGCGCAGCTCCAGGCGCTGGGCCCGCTCCATGTCGTTGAGCATGGTGGAGAGGGTTTGCCGCGTGGTGCCAAGCAGGCTGGCCAGTTGCTCATTGGTCAGCCCCAGCCGCACCAGCAAGCCTCCGCCGGGTTGGGGCAGGCCGCTTTGCCCGGCCACGAAGCGCAGAAAACGCGCCAGCCGTGTCTGCACGTCGCGGAAGGCCAGGTCGTCGATGATGCTGATGGAGTGGCGCAGCACCTCGCCCAGCACGCGCACCATTGTGCCGGTGAACTCCGGCAGGCGCAGCATGTGCCGGCGCACCAGCGCCGTGGGCGCGCATAGCAGCGTGCTGTCCTCCAGGGCGGAGACGTGCGCGCGGGTGTGGGTGCTGTACACGTCGCCGCGCTCCAAAATGGCCAGGGCGAACTCCTTGTCCTCATAGGCCAGGTAGAGCCTGGCGCGGCCCTCGGCGACGATGAAGATCATGTCCTCGTGGTAATTTGGGGGGAATATCTCCGCCCGCTTGGGAAACTTGCGCGCCTGGAAGCACGGGGACAATTCCTCCAGGCCGGGCTGCCGCAGGAACGTCAGAATATCTATGCCGGTTTGCATCATGGGGGGGGCACCTCCAGGGCTATGATTCCATGTTATAGCCCGACGCGCTGCGGAAGCAAGTTTATTGCGTCTAGCCGGTGAGCATGCTGAGAAGCTCTCCGCACAACTGGCCGATGGTTTCGTCCTCCGGCAGGCCAAGCACGCTGCCGCTATGCATCTGCCGGGCCCGCAGCCCGGGCAGAACCGGCACCCGCAGCACGCTGGCCGGCAGGCGCGCGTCGTTTGGCAGCTGGTCGGCCTCGTCCGCGCGGTTGAGGACCAGCACCTGACGCGCAAGGCCAAGCTCCATAGCCAGACGGGAGACCTCCGCCGCGGTGTTCAGCGCGCGCACGCTGGGCTCGCTCACCACCACCAGCGCGTCCACGTCGGCCACGGTGCCGCGGCCCAGGTGCTCCACGCCGGCCTCCATGTCCACCAGCACCCATTCGCGGCGATCCAGAATAAGGTGGGCCAGTACGGCCTTGAGCAGGGCGTTGGCCGCGCAGGCGCAGCCGCCGGCCGCGCCGGCCACCGTGCCCATGACGAGCAGGCGCTTTTCGCCCGGGACCACGCCGTCCGCCGGCGGGCCGCCCAGGGGCAGCTGCACGCAAAGGCTCTCCGGCAGGCTGGAGACGTCGGGGTTGAGGGACATGTAGCCTTCGCCGATGTGCTTGCGGATGATGTCCTCCCGCTCAGCCAGGGGCGTGGGCAGAAGCGCCGGGTCCAGCCCCGAGGCCTGCCCGAGCGAAAGAGCCGTGTCCGCGTCCACCAGCCACACGCTTTCCCCCCGGCGCGCCAGGTGGTCGCCCAACCACGCCGCAATGGTGGTTTTGCCCGCGCCGCCCTTGCCCGCAAATGCGATCTTCATGTTGCTGCCCTCGCCGTTGGAGGTTGGGGAAGGGGCCGGCCGGAGGCGCTCCGGCCGGCCCAAGGAGGCCGACTAGGCGGAGAGGCCCAGGGCCAGCCGCTTCATCTTGATGCGCGCGTCGAAGAGTTCCGCAGCCTTCACGGGGTCGGGCTCTATGACGAACGCGGCGCCCACGAGGTCCTCAAGTCCGCTCACGGCCAGATTGGTGACCACCGAGGAGCCCAGGATGTTGGGCGGATGGCCGAGGTGCGTGTAGATGCCGCTGGCCACGGCGTAAAGCCCGATGGCCGCCGCCTTTTCCGAGTACCATTCCGGGCTGCTTGCGCCCACGGGCAGGTCGCTTATGTCCACGCCGAGCTCGTTGGCCAGCGCGGCGCAGAGCTGCAGAATGCGCGAGTTGTCCACGCAGCTGCCGTAGTGCAGCACGGGCGGAATGCCCAGCGTCCCGCATACGGCCTTGAGCCCCGGTCCGGCCATTTCAATGGCCTCCGGCACCAGCAGCCCGGCCTTGCCGGCGGCGGTGGTGACGCAGCCCGTGGCCAGCACCAGAATGTCGCGCCTGATGAGCTCGCGGGCCAGGCCCACGTTCATGGAGTCCTGCTGGAACTTGGGGTTGTTGCAGCCGACAATGCCCACCGCGCCGCGGATTTGCCCGGCCTTGATGGCGTCCACGAGCGGGGTCAGCGTGCCGCCCAGGGCCTTGATGACCGCCTCGTTGCTGAAGCCGGTCATGATGTCCACGGGCTCGCCGGGAATCTGCACGCGGGCGGGGTCGCGCCGGGCATAGCCCTCAACGGCCTCGGCCACGATCTTCTTGGACTCCACGAGCGCGTTGTGCGGGTGGATGCTGGTGTGGATGGCCCCGGTGAACCGGGCCTTGTCGGCGGTATCGAAGAACTTGGTGTGGTAGCAATGGGATATCTGCACCAGGCTGGGCATGATGCATTGGTAGTCCACCACGATGGCCTCCACCGCGCCGGTGATGATGGCCAGCTCGGTCATGAGGTGGTTGCCCGCCATGGGGATGCCCTGGCGCATGAGCAGCTCGTTGCCGGTGCAGCACAGCCCGGCCACATTGATGCCGGCGGCGCCGAGCTCGCGGGCCCGGGCCAGCAGCTCGGGGTCGCGCGCGGCGGCCAAAATCATCTCGGAGACCACGGGGTTGTGCCCGTGCACCAGAATGTTCACCATGTCCTTCTTGAGCACGGCGAGGTTGGCTATGGAGCGGCGCGGGGTCGGCGTGCCGAAGATGATGTCCGAGAGCTCGGTGCCGATCATGGAGCCGCCCCAGCCGTCGGCCAGCGCCGTGCGCGCGGCGTGCAGCATGGTGTTGGGCGCGTCGTTGTCGCAGCCCATGTGCGTGCGGTGCATCATCTCGGCGATCTCGCGGTCCACGCCGCGGGGCGTCATGCCGAGCTTGTCCCAGATTTCGCGGCGCTTCTTCGGCACGCGCTCAAGGAACGCCACAGCGCTCTTGCGGCTGCCGAAGTCGGCGAAGCAGATGTCGACCAGCTCGCGCGCAACGTCCAGCGCCGTCTTGCCCTCGGTGGCGACGCCAAGCTCGGCGGCGATGCGCAGGAGCTTCTCCTCGTCGCGGATGACGTAGCCGTCGGCCTTGCCCTCCACAATGGCCTCCAGCACCTCGATGAGGTCGCGGCCGTGGTCGGAGTGGGCGGCTGCGCCGCCGGCGACAAAACGTCCGAAGTTGCGGGCCACGATGACGTGCTCGTCGGCCCCGCACACGCCCACGCGCATCTTGCTGCCGGGCTTGCTGCTGATGCGGCAGGGGCCCATGGTGCAGTTGCGGCAGGTGGTGCCCAGCTCGCAGAAGGTGCAGTGCGGGGTTTGCCCCTGCAAACGGTCCCAGGCTGTGGTGATGCCTTCGGTCTTGGCCTTGGCGATCATTTGCCTGGCGTCATCCCAAATGCTCATGTCGTCGATGTCCAGCTCCGTGCGTTCCTTAAGCATATGCGCCCTCCTGGTTGTCGTGCGGCGGATTGCGGCCCCTTGGCCGGTGGATGCCCACAACATCAGAATGCCGCGGAAGCGAAAGCGATACTGTCAGCTGGCTGACTGTACGCTGACAAAAATGTCTTTCCTCTCGGAACGGGCGGCGAGATGTCATCTGATAGACGATACGTGCGTCCTTGTTGCATGAGGGAACCCGCGGGCCCGCCCCTTGCTTTTTCGCGTGTATGGCTTATCTTGCGTTCCATTGGTTGAGCCATTCTCCCGCCAGCAGGCCCTCTGCGCGGGATTGCGGCCAGGCACCTATCCACAGCGCAAGCCGCCTACCGGAGGTTCCCCTCTTGAATAGCTTCACAAAGAACCTGCTCATCTGGGCGACCATCTCCCTGGTCATGGTCGTCCTGTTCAACCTCTTCAGCCAATCGCCCGCGCCGCAGCAGAAGCTGTCGTACAGCGACTTCGTCGCACGGGTGAAGGAAGGCGAGGTCGTCTCGGTCAAAATCCAGGGCCAAAAGATCACCGGCGTCATGAACGGCGACAAGAAGTTCGTCACCTATGCGCCGGATGACCCCAACCTCGTGCCCTCGCTGGTTTCCGGCAAAATCCAGGTGACCGCCGAGCCGCCCGAGGACTCCCCCTGGTACATGACGCTCCTCGTGTCGTGGTTCCCCATGCTGCTGCTTATTGGCGTATGGATCTTCTTCATGCGACAGATGCAGGGCGGCGGGGCCGGCGGCAAGGGCGCCATGAGCTTTGGCCGCTCCAAGGCCCGGCTCATCAGCGAGGACACCCAAAAGGTGACCTTCGAGGATGTTGCCGGCGTGGACGAGGCCAAGGAGGAGCTCAGCGAGATTGTCGATTTCCTGCGCGAACCCAAGAAATTCACCCACCTGGGCGGCCGCATTCCCAAGGGTGTGCTGCTTGTGGGGCCTCCGGGCACGGGTAAGACGCTGCTCGCCCGCGCGGTTGCCGGCGAGGCTGGCGTGCCGTTCTTCTCCATCTCCGGCTCGGACTTCGTGGAGATGTTCGTGGGCGTGGGCGCGGCCCGCGTGCGCGACCTTTTCGTGCAGGGCAAGAAGAACGCGCCCTGTCTTATCTTCATCGACGAAATCGACGCCGTTGGCCGGCAGCGCGGCACCGGCATGGGCGGCGGCCACGACGAGCGCGAGCAGACGCTGAACCAGCTGCTCGTCGAAATGGACGGCTTCGAGTCCAACGACGGCGTCATCCTCATCGCCGCCACCAACCGCCCGGACGTGCTTGACCCGGCGCTGCTGCGCCCCGGCCGCTTCGACCGGCAGGTGGTTGTGCCCACGCCCGACGTGCGCGGCCGCAAGCGCATTCTGGCTGTGCACACGCGCAAAAGCCCCCTGGCCGAGGAGGTCGACCTGGATATCCTCGCCCGCGGCACACCGGGCTTTTCCGGCGCGGACCTGGAGAATCTTGTCAACGAGGCCGCGCTCCACGCCGCCAAGGTGGGCAAGGACCGCGTGAACATGAGCGACTTCGAGGAGGCCAAGGACAAGGTGCTCATGGGCAAGGAGCGCCGCAGCATCATCCTCTCCGACGAGGAGAAGAAGACCACGGCCTACCACGAGGCCGGTCACGCTCTTGTGGCCAAGCTCATCCCGGGAACCGACCCCGTGCACAAGGTGACCATCATTCCGCGCGGCATGGCCCTGGGCCTTACCCAGCAGCTGCCCGTGGACGACCGCCACAACTACTCGCGCAGCTTCCTTGAGAACACGCTGGCCATGCTCTTCGGCGGCCGCGTGGCCGAGGAGCTGGTGCTTAACCAGCTGACCACCGGCGCCAGCAACGACATTCAGCGCGCCACAAAAATGGCCCGCAACATGGTCTGCCAGTGGGGCATGAGCGACAAGTTCGGCCCCATGAGCTACGGCGACGACGGCCAGCAGGTGTTCCTTGGCCGCGACTTCATGCAGCACAAGGACTACTCCGACGACACCGCCCGGCTCATCGACGCGGAGATCCGCCGCTTCGTGGACGATGGCTACCAGCTCGCCCGCAAGCTCCTCTCCGAGAACATGGACTCGCTGCATAAAATCGCCGAGGCCTTGCTTGAGCGCGAGACCTTGAGCGGCGACGAGATCGATATGCTCATGCGGGGCGAGACCCTGCCGCCTCCGGCGGAGGAGGGCAGCGTGCGCCGCGCGGCCAAGGCCTATGAGGACATGAGCCGCAAGTTCGGCGACACGCCTCCGCCCGCCGCGCCGGCTGACACCGGCGCGCCCCAAAGCCCGGAGCCGGAATTCAAGCTGGAAGAGGCGCCGCCCGAGCCGCAGAGGAAGCCCTACAAGCCAGACCAGGACAACGAGTGATCGGCGCGGAAACCTGGACTATCAAAGGGGGCGGGGTGCTAGGCCCCGCCCCTTTCCTTTTGGCTGGCATCGTCAATGTCACGCCCGATTCGTTTTATGACGGCGGCGAGCACGACACCTTCGTCGCCGCCATGGCGCACGCCCGCAGGCTGACGGACGAGGGCGCGGACATGCTGGACATAGGCGGGGAGAGCACCCGCCCCGGCGCGCCGGAGGTGACCGAGGCCGAGGAGCTGGCGCGCGTTGCGCCGGTGCTGCGGGCGCTGGCCGCTCAGCGGCCGGAGGACTCCGCCACGGTCCCGTCGTCTTTCCCCACACTCGCCGTGGATACCTACAAGGCCAAGGTCGCCGCCGCGGCTTTGCAGGCCGGGGCGGACGTCATCAATGACATTTCCGCCTGCCTGTTCGAGCCCGAGCTTATGGATGTTGTGGCGCAGTACAAGCCCGGCTATGTGTTGATGCATAGCCAGGGCCGCCCTGGCACCATGCAGCGCGATCCCCGCTACGACAATGTTGTGGACGAGCTGCTGCTGTTTTTTGAGGAGCGGCTCGCCGTTCTCACCGCCGCCGGCGTCCCTGAAGCCAACATCGTGCTTGACCCGGGCATCGGTTTTGGCAAACTGCTGGAACACAACCTGGACATTTTGCGTGGCGTGGAGCGCTTCGGCAAACTGGGCCGGCCTGTGTATATGGGCTTGTCGAACAAGGCCGTATGGGGCATGCTGCTTGGCCTTGGCCCAAGGGAGCGGCAGAACGCCACCGCGGTGGCGACAGCCCTGCTTGTGGCGCGCGGCGTGCTGGTGCACCGCGTGCATGAGGTGGCCCTGGCGAGGCAGGCGGCCCTGGTGGCCCAGGCCATAACGGCATAAGGTTCGGCGATGGAGTATCTCACCGGTTTCAACGTGGCCTGGCGCGAGGTCTTGGACATTCTCCTCGTCACGGCCATTTACGCCTACATCATCCACTTGGTGCGCGGCACGCGCGCGGTGGCTGTCATATATGGCCTTGTGCTGGTGCTGCTCGTCTACTACCTCTCCAACGAGCTGGGCCTGTATTCGCTCAACTGGTTGCTGACGAATTTCCTCGGCTCCATCGTCCTCATCATCATCATTCTGTTCCAGGGCGACCTGCGCCGCGCGCTGGCGCAGATGGGCGCGGGCCGGTTTTGGAAAAAGCCGCAGCTCTCCGACGCCATTGTGGACGAGCTGGCCCAGTCCGTCATGGCCATGGCCCAGTCCAAGACCGGCGCGCTCATCGTCATTGAGCGCTACGAGCCCCTCGGCGAGGTCATTGAGCGCGGGGTGCCGCTGGACGCCGTGGTCACCGCCTCGCTCTTGTCCACAATTTTCCAGGTGGGCACTCCCCTGCACGATGGCGCCGTGGTCATCCGACGCGGCCGCATCGCCGCCGCCGGGTGCATTCTGCCGTTGTCCTCCAAGCTCAAGGCGCAAAGCCTCTTCGGCACGCGCCACCGCGCCGCGCTCGGCATCAGCGAGGAGTCGGACTCCCTGTCCATCGTCGTTTCCGAGGAGCGTGGCACCGTTTCCATCGCCATGGGTGGACGCCTCACCACATCGCTCAACGACCTGCGCCTGCGCCGGGTCATCAAGAACGCGCTGGAGCGTTAGCCGTGCTCAAGAACTGGAAAGACATCACGATCGCCCTGGCGCTGGCCATCCTCACCTGGTACTTCATCACCGGACGAGAGAAAGTTGAGGCCTGGGTGGACATGAGCGTGGAGATGACCAACGCGCCCAAGAATCTCACCATCCGCAAGGGGCTGGTCAGCAAGATTGAGGTGCGCGTGCGCGGGCCAAAGGGCATGGTGCGCTCGCTGGACCGCCGCAAGTGGACTTATTCCCTGGACGTGAGCCGCCTCAAGGTGGGCGAGAATCTGGTCGACATCGACCGCGAGCGCATTCCGCTTTCCATGGCCTACGAGGTGGTGGAGATCAAACCTTCGCGGCTCATCCTCACCGTGGACCGGCTGAGCAGGAAGGACGTGCCTGTTGTGGCCGAATGGCGGGGCGCGCTCAAGCCGGATTACCGCCTGCTTGAGATCAAGACCCAGCCCGAGGTGGTGGAGGTGCGCGGAGCCGAGGGGCAGGTGCGCCAGATGACCCAGGCCCGCGTGGGCGTGCAGATGGACTTTGACGACCCGCCGGCCATCTGGTCCGACGACGTGCCCATCAAGCTGGCCGACGGCGTGGAGGCCAACCCCGGGCAGGTGAAGGTGACCATGCGCTTTGGCCCGGAGGTCAAGGCCGAGTGGGTGCGCGTGCCTGTGCGTCTGGACGCCCCCGCCGGCTTCAACGCCCGCAGCGCGGTCAAATATCTGCGCGTGCAGGTGGAGGGGCCTGTGACCATTCTGCGCGTGGCCGAGGCCGGCCGCGACATTGAGGGGCTTGCCGCGGTGATTGCCTTGCCGGATCCGCTTAAGCCCGGGCGGCATGCCGTCCATTACCAGCTCACCGTTCCGGAAGGTTTCCGCGTGCTTTCGCACACGCCCGAGACGATCCAGATCATTGTTCGCAAATAGCTGTGTTTTCCCAAGGAGTACACCTGATTCATGCGTGAGAAACTGTTCGGCACAGACGGTCTGCGCGGCCGCGTCAACGAATACCCCATGGTGCCGGAGATCGCTCTGCGCCTCGGTTTGGCCGTTGGCCAGAAGTTCCGCAACGGCGGCAGCCGCCACAAGGTCATCATCGGCAAAGACACGCGCCTCTCCGGCTACGTGTTCGAAACCGCGCTCACCAGCGGTTTTTGCGCCATGGGCATGGAGGTGTTCCTGGTGGGGCCCATGCCCACCCCGGCAATCAGCTTTCTTACGCGCAACATGCGCGCGGATCTTGGCGTGGTCATTTCCGCCTCGCACAATCCCTTCAGCGACAATGGCATTAAATTTTTCGATCATGAGGGCTTCAAGCTGCCGGACGATTTGGAGAACGAGATCGCCGAACTGACGCTCGCCGAAAATCCGGTTCTGGACTTTCCCGCGCCGGAGCGCGTGGGCCGCGCCAAGCGCATGGTCGACAGCTGGGGCCGCTACCTCGTGTATTTGAAGAACACCTTCCCGCGCGAGATGAACCTGAACGGCATGAAAATCGTGCTGGACTGCGCCCACGGCGCGGCCTACGCCGGCGCGCCGAAGGTTTTTGAGGAGCTCGGGGCCGAGGTCGTCAGCCTGGGCGTTTCGCCCAATGGCGTGAATATCAACGAGGGCTGCGGGTCGCTGCACCCCGAGGTGGTGTCGCAGAAGGTGCGCGAGGTGGGGGCGGACATCGGCCTTGCGCTTGACGGCGACGCCGACCGGCTCATCGTGGTGGACGAGCAGGGCAAGGTGCTCGACGGCGACCAGATCATGGCCCTGTGCGCCCAGGACATGATGGAGCGGGACCGGCTGACCGGCGGCATGCTGGTGGCCACGGTGATGAGCAACATGGCTCTGGAAATGTTCATGAAGTCCCAAGGGGGCAAGCTGCTGCGCACGCCCGTTGGCGACCGCTATGTCGTCGAGGCCATGCGCCGCGAAGGCGCGGTGCTCGGCGGCGAGCAGTCCGGCCACCTCATTTTCATGGAGCACTCCACCACCGGAGACGGCACGCTGGCCGCGCTCCAGCTTCTGCGCATCATGTGCCAGAAGAATCTGCCGCTTTCGCTGCTGGCGCATCTCATTGAGCCGCTGCCGCAGATCATGGTCAATGTGCGCGTGGAGAAGAAGATCCCCTTTTGCGACCTGCCCGACGTGGGCCGCGCCGTGGCCCTGGTTGAAGCCGAGATGCGGGGCCGGGGCCGCGTGCTGTTGCGCTACTCCGGCACGGAGCACAAGGCGCGGGTCATGGTCGAGGGTGAGGACCGGTGCAAGGTGGAACAGTACGCACAAGATATCGCCGAGCTTTTGGGGCGCTGCCTGCGCACCTAGGGCCGGCAAGGAGACAATCGCATGGAAGTGCGCAAAGTCGTCATTCCCGTCGCTGGTTGGGGCACACGTTCCCTTCCCGCCACCAAGAACATCCCCAAGGAAATGCTGCCCATCTTCAAGAAACCGGTGGTGCAGTATGTGGTGGAGGAGGCGCAGGCCTCCGGCATCGACACGGTGGTGCTCATCACCAGTCAGAACAAAACCATCATCGAGGACCATTTTGACCACAACCTGACGTTGGAGAACCTGCTGGAGCGCAAGGGCAAGACCGAGCAGCTGCAGGAAATCCGCGATGTGGCCAACATGGTCAACATCATCGCCGTGCGCCAGAAAATCCAGCTTGGCCTGGGGCACGCCGTGCTCTGCGCGCGCGAGGTGTGCAAAGACGAAGCCTTCGCCGTCATGGTGGGCGACGACCTCATGTTCGGGCAGAAGCCCGGCATCCAGCAATTGATCGACGTGGCCAAGAATGAGAACATGGCAGTGGTCGGCGTCATCGAGGTGCCGGAGAACAAGGCGGACCGCTACGGCATCATTGATGGTGAGGAGTTCCGCCCCGGCGTGTTCCGCGTGCGTAATCTGGTGGAGAAGCCGGCCATAGGCCACGCTCCCTCGCGGTTGGCCATTGTGGGCCGCTACGTGCTCACCCCGGAGATCTTCGACTATCTGGAGAAGCTGACCCCCGGCGTTGGCGGCGAGCTTCAGCTCACCGACGCCTTGCAGGGCCTGGCCAGCAAGAACCGTCTGCTTGCGGTGAAGCTGCGCGGGCAGCGTTTCGACACGGGCGACTGGGTGGAGTACCTCACGGCCAATATCTACTTCGCCCTGCACGACGAGGATTTGCACGACGAGCTGGTGCGGCGCATCCACGAGCTTGTGCCCCCCAAAGGCAAGTAGGCCTTTGCAAGGGCGTTCAGGGGAAATCGCGTGAGCGGGACTGGGGCCAGCGCCTGGAATGTGTGGCTGGCCAGTCCGCCCTACGCGGCGCTGACGTATCTTTGGCCTGATTGGCTCTCTGGCAGCCTGCCCGAACCGACGCCTGGCCTGCGCGTGCTGGCGCCGCTGGGCGGCGGCTGCCGCGTGGGCGTGCTGCAGTGCCCCTGCGCCGCGCCGCCGGAGGGCGTTGCGCTCAAACCATTGCTCTGGCCCCTGGAGCAAACCCCTGTTCTTGATCACGACACCCTTGATCTGGTGCATGACCTGGCCTGCCGCCACATGGCGCACCCTGGGCGCGTGCTGGAGCTCATTCTGCCGCGCGGCCTGCGCTCGGTGCAGCTGCGCTTCGACGTGGACCACAAGGACTTTGCCCGAGCGCTGACGCCAAAGGCGCTGGCAGCGCTGTCGCCGGAGCGGCTGGCCGTTTTGGCCGAGGTGTGGGCGGCCGGGCGCATGCGCGTTCGCCTGAGTCTTCGCCGGCAGGCCGAGGAACTTTACGCCTGCCTCGCCGCTGATCCGCCTTGGGCCGTGCGTCCCAACGCCGTGCACCAGCTGCGCCTGCTGGAGCGGTTGTTCGAGAGTGGTCCCATGAGCCTGGGCGCTGTTGGAGCCGTGTTCGGCGAGCCGGGCAGGCAGGCCCTCAAGCGTCTCACCCGCGCGGGCATTGTGCGTCTGGGCGAGCCGGATCGCGCGCCGGCCGAGGATATGATCGAAGGCGCAGGCGTAGCGCCCGAGGATGACGCCTGCGGTGTCCCCGAAACGTTGCATGCCACGGACGAACAGCGCGCGGCGCTGGATGCGCTGCTCCCCGCGCTGGAGAGCCCGGAGCCGCGCATGTGCCTGGTGCATGGCGTGACAGGCAGCGGCAAGACGCACATCTATTTCGAACTGGCGCGGCGCGCGCTGGCCCTGGGACGCTCCGTGCTGCTTCTGGCGCCGGAGGTGGCGCTGGCCAGCCAGCTGTGGCGGCGGGCGCGCGCGGCCTTTCCCGATGCCGAGGCCTATTTTTCCCACGGCTACCAGAGCCCGTCACGGCGGGAGGAGACCTTCTCCCGCGTTTCCGGCGCGCACGGCCCCGTGCTTGTGGTGGGCACGCGCTCCGCGCTCTTTTTGCCCCTGCGCAAGCTCGGCCTCATTGTTTTGGACGAGGAGCACGACGAATCGTACAAGCAGGAGGAGCGTCTGCCGTACCACGCCAAGGAGCTGGCTTTCACGCGCATGCGCTCGGCCGGGGGGCTGCTGGTGCTGGGCAGCGCCACGCCGGACGTCAAAACGTTCCACGCCGCGCGTTGCGGGCAGGTGCCCATGGTCAGCCTGGAACATCGGGTGGGCTGCCGTCCCATGCCGCAAGTGCGGCTGGTGGACATTACTGGCGTCAAGAACGCGGACGAGCCCTTTGCTCCGGAATCGCTCGCCGCGATCCGCGCCACCATCGAGGCGGGCGACCAGGTCATCGTGATGCTGAATCGCCGGGGTTATGCGCCGGTGATGTACTGCATGTCCTGCGAGGAGGTGCCCAAATGTCCGGAGTGCCAGGTGGGCCTGACCTACCACAAGCTGCGCGAACGGCTGGTGTGCCACTACTGCGGCTTCAGCCACCCGTACCCCATGCCCTGCGCCAAGTGCGGCGGGGTGCAGTTTGTGCCCATGGGCGACGGCACCGAGCGCCTGGAGGAATATTTCGCCAAAACGCTGGGACACGAGGTCGCCGTGCTGCGCATGGACCGCGACAGTGCGCGCCGGCAGGAGCGGCTGGACGAGATTTTGCGGCGTTTCGCCGCGGGCGAGGCGCAGGTGCTGGTGGGCACGCAGATGCTCTCCAAGGGGCACCACTTCCCTGGCGTCACCCTGGTTGTCGTAGCCAATGCGGACATGGGCCTGAATCTTCCGGACTATCGCGCGGCGGAGCGCACATTCCAGCTGCTGGTGCAGGTCTCCGGCCGGGCGGGCCGGGGCGACAAGCCCGGCAGCGTGCTTATTCAGACGCGCAACCCCGGCCATCCCTTCTGGCGTTTCGTTCTTGACGCGGATTATGCCGGCTTTTACGAGCGCGAAATTGTGAGCAGGCAGCGCTTCCGCTATCCGCCCTTCACGCGCTTGGCGCTGCTGCGCCTTTCCTGCGAGGTTCAGGCGGAGCATGTGCAGGCCGGACTCTCCGTTTTCGCCAAGACCCTGCGCGAGGCGGCCCGGCCGCTGGGCGTGGACGTACTTGGGCCGGCGCCCGCGCCGCTGGCGCAGTTGAAAGGCCGCAAGCGCTTCAACTGCCTGCTCAAATGTGGTGACTGGCAGGCCATCCGCGCGCTTTTTTCCGCGCTTTCGCGGCAGGGGGCCGCGCCGGAATGTTTTCGCCTGGAGCTGGACCTCGACCCCGTGAGCATGCTGTGAGCATCTCGACAAAGAACGGGGCCCGGAGTATCTCCAGCACATGAGCAATCCCACCTTGTTGCGCCGCCGCATTGGCGGGGTTTTGCCGCTTGCGCTGTTGCTGGCCTTGTGCGGGGCGCTGTTCGCGCCGGGCGTTGCCCGGGCTCAGCAGAAGATCGGCTTTGTGAATCCGCAGCGGGTGGTGAACGAGACGCGCCTGGGCCAGATGGCCAAGGCCGATCTGGCGCGCTACGTGGCGGAAAAGGAGCGCATGGCGCGCGACAGCGCCGCACAGCTGGCCTTGCTCAAGCGCGAGGCCGAGGCCCCTGGGCTTTCCGTTTCGGAGCGCGCCCGGCGCGATGACGCGTTACGCCGCAAGGCGGGCCAGCATGAAGCGCTGGTTCAGGAGAACGCCCGCGACATCAAGGCCGAGGAGGCCAAGCTTCTACAGTACGTTATGCGCCGCGCCGACGCGGTGCTGGAGGACATTGGCCGCAAGGGCGGCTACGCCATCATCTTTACCGACCCCAACGCCGTGGGCTACGTGGACAAGGCCAGCGTGGATCTGACCAGCCGCGTGGCGCGGGAGCTGGACAGCAGAGGCAAATGATCATGCGTGCATCAGTAGTTGTCGTCGCCGCCGCGCTGTGCGCGGCTTTTTTTTGCGCGTCCGCCGCG
>MNUQ01000169.1 GCA_001871085.1 Desulfovibrionaceae bacterium CG1_02_65_16 | reverse complement strand
ACCTGAAGGTGGAGTGCCGACGCGCCATGTAGTGCTCCAGGGCGCGCTTGGCGTCGCCCAGACGCTGGAGAAAAAAGTCGTCGCGGGCGAGTTCCTCAATGCGCCGCTGGGGCAGGCGGTTGAGCAGCGCCACGGGATTCTGGTCGCACTCAACCCACAGGGAGTGGTCGATGGTGGTGAAAATATTGGTGAGTTCGTCGTTCCACGAAAACCACAGATTGTAGGCGATGTCCCAAAGCGCTTCGAGCTTGGGGGGCAGCTTGGGGACGACGCTGAACACGCGCAGTGCCTGCATGGATTCTCCTAATAGTGATGGGGGCGTTTGTGCGATTGAGCCTATAAAGCGGGCCGGGAAAATGCAAGGCTCGCGGCGTTACAATTCCGGAACAGCCCCGTTCATTGACAGGCCGGGCGTTTCGGTGGAAAGAAAACGGTTCCGGAAGCGCGGGAGGAAACAGCGATGCCAACAATGACGGACATGACGAACGGCGCGGGGCCACTGGACGTGCGGGTGCGTTTTCTGCATCCCGTGTGGACGGAGCACGCCCTGGCCTACGCCACGGACCATTCCGCCGGGTTGGACCTGCGCGCCTGCATCGACGCCGACACCCTGGAGATTCCCGCCGGCGGCCGGGCGGCCGTTCCCGCTGGTCTGGCAATCGAGATAACGCGGCCGGGCATCGCCGGGTTCGTATATTCCCGCTCCGGCCTGGGAACCAAGGAAGGCCTCACCGTGAGCCAGGGCGTTGGCGTCATCGACCCCGACTACCGGGGCGAGATCATCGTGTCGCTGCTCAACACCTCGGGCCAGCCCCGACGCATTCAGCGAGGGCAGCGCATCGCGCAGCTGGTGTTCATGCCGGTTTTCACCGCGCGGCTCACCGCTGTGGATGCGCTGGGCGAGACCGCCCGCGGCGCGGGCGGATTTGGGCACACAGGCAAGGTGTAGACGACACGTTCAAGCTTATTCCTAAGGATACGGAGACAAGCCCATGAGCAAGAAATATGACGCGTTGGTGGCCCGGGAAAAGAAAGTTCTTTGCCAGACCTATGGCCGTTACCCTCTGGCCATAGAAAAAGCCGCTGGCGCGCGCATGGTTGATTTGGACGGCAAAGAGTATGTGGATCTGCTGGCGGGCATCGCCGTGGCCAACCTGGGCCACTGCAACGCCGAGCTCGCCGCCGTGGCGGCCGAGGAGGCCCTCAAGCTCGTCCATGTGAGCAATCTTTTCTACCAGCCCAACCAGGTGGACCTGGCCGAAAAGCTTCTTTCCACCTGCGCCTGCGACCGCGCCTTCTTCTGCAATTCCGGCGCGGAGGCCAACGAGGCCGCCATCAAGCTGGCGCGGCGCTTCATGCGCACCGTGCGCTACAAGGACGCGGGCGAAATCATCACCGTCGAGGGCTCCTTCCACGGCCGCACCCTGGCCACCCTCACCGCCACCGGCCAGGGCGGGCGCATCAAGGAGGGGTTTGATCCCCTGCCCGAAGGCTTCACCCACGTGCCCTGCGGCGACATTGACGCCATGCGCGCGGCCGTTGGCGGCCAAACCGCCGCCGTAATGCTGGAGATGATCCAGGGCGAGGGCGGCGTGCTGCCCCTGGCCGAGGACTACGTGCGCGCCGTGGCCGAACTGTGCCATGAGCAGAACTGCCTGTTCATTGTGGACGAGGTGCAGACCGGCATGTGCCGCACCGGCAAGTTCTGGGCGCACCAGCACTATGGCGTCGAGCCGGATATCATCACCTGCTCCAAGGCCCTGGCCAACGGCCTGCCCATGGGCGCCATGCTGGCCAAGGAGCATGTGGCGCACGGCTTTGTGCCCGGCAGCCACGCCACAACCTTTGGCGGCGGCGGGCTTGTTTCCGCCGTGGCGGCCAAGACGGTGGAGATCATGCTGCGCGACGACATGGCCGGACGCGCCCGCGAGCTGGGCAAGCTGGCCATGGAGAGCTTCCGGGCTCTCAAGGCCAAGCACCCGGAGCGCATCGTCATTGTGCGCGGCCTGGGGCTTATGATCGGCATTGAGCTGGCGAGCGGCGGAAATGAAGTCCACGCCGAACTGCGCAAGCGCGGATTCATCTGCAATCTGGCCCACGGCAAGGTGCTGCGGCTGCTGCCGCCGTTGGTCATCAGCGCGGACGATCTGCTTGCCTTTGCCGCCGCCCTGGATGATATATTGTCCAAGAGCAAGGCGTAAGGCCAAAACCTCTGGCCTTTTTCGCTCCAGGGGGCGGGGATGACGGAGATTACTCCTCTTTCCAAGGGCGCGGCTGTGGAAAGCACGCAACCAAAGGTTGCCGTGCCGGCAGAGCCGCGCCTGCCCCGAGGGCCTGAGGCGAAATCCGTCAATGCCGCGCCCACGCCCGTCACCGCGCCCGAATCCTCTTCCGAGGCCATCATCGGCGACAGCGCCAAGCGTCTGCACGTGGCGCAAATGCGCGCGGACATCACCGGCACGGGCGGCATTGTGGACACCATCGTCTGACAACCCTGCAAACCAATCGGGACTGCACCGCACATGACCCAGGATCTGCTTAAAATCGAATTTTCACTGCCCGCCGCCGACTACGACGACGCTGTTGTGTTCCTTTCCTCCGCCATCCAGCACGGCTGGGAGGAATCCCAGGCTGTGGACGGCGCCACGCACTTCAGCACGTATCTTGAAAACCACGAGGCCGCGCGCGAGGTGGCCAGGCAAATCGGCGAGCGCTGGCCCCACTCGGGCCTGCGCACCGAGGAGGCCATGAGCCAGGATTGGGGACAGTCCTGGCGCGAGTTCTTCACGCCCATCGAATGCGGCGAGCGCTTTGAGATTTTGCCGCCGTGGCTCTCCGACGACAAGAAGGAAGGGTTCACGCCCATCATCATCGAACCCAAAATGGCCTTCGGCACCGGGCACCACCCCACCACGGCCCTATGTCTCACCTGCATCGCGGACCTGCACCGCGAGGGCGCCATCGCCCCGGGCATGGAGTTCCTCGACCTCGGCACCGGCTCGGGCATCCTGGGCATCGGCCTGGCCAAGCTCGGCCTCACCGGACAAGGACTGGACATCGACCCGCAGGCCATATCCTGCGCCGCCGAGAACGCCGTCATCAACAATGTCGCGGAGGCTCTCGCCATGTCCGTGGGCGGCATACACGCCGTGCCAGCGGGCAAGACCTTCCAGGTCATTGTGGCCAACATCCTCTCCAAGCCGCTCATCTTCATGGCCAGGGACATTCTGAGCCACGTGGCCCCGGGCGGCTGCCTGGTCCTTTCCGGCATTCTGGTGGAGCAGGCGCCGGACGTCATCCGCGCCTACGTGCGCCTGGGCTTGCCAGAGCCGGTGCAGCGTAACGACGGCGAGTGGTGCGGGCTGTTGTGGACCAACATCCAGCAGGGCGAACCGGCCGCGGAGGCCTGATGTCCCAGACGGGCGAGACCATCCGCGGGCTCTACAAGGCCTTCGCGCAAGCCCTTGGCCCCAGCCGCTGGTGGCCCGGAGATACGCCGTTCGAGGTCGCCGTGGGGGCCATTCTCACCCAGAACACCAACTGGAAGAATGTCGAACGCGCCATAGCAGCGCTCAAGGACGCCGACGCCCTGACCGAGTCCGGTATGCGCGCCCTGCATCCCGCCCGCCTGGAGGAGCTCATCCGCCCGGCCGGATACTTCCGCGTCAAGGCCGCGCGTCTGCGCAACCTTTTGGATTTTCTGGAGCGAGAGGCGGACATGGACATAACGTCCTTGCGAGGCCAAAGCCTGTACGACCTGCGCCCGCGTCTGCTTTCCGTGCGCGGCATCGGGCAGGAGACGGCGGACTCCATCCTCTGCTACGCGCTCGGGCTGCCCGTGCTGGTGGTCGACGCGTACACCGTGCGCATGTTCGCCCGCCACGGCCTCATTCCGGAGGTGACGGACTACGCGGAGGTGCAGGAGATCGGCCAGTCCGCCCTGCCGGACGACGCTGCCGAGCTCAACGAATTCCACGCGCTGGTTGTGCGCGCGGCCGCCACGTGGTGCGCCAAGTCCAGGCCGCGCTGCGCCGAGTGTCCCGCCCGCGCCCTGCTCCCAGACCCGGAGCGCCTGCCGGCATGAAACGCCCCTGCTCTCCGCTCACCCGTCTTGCGCATCACGCCTGGCACATTGCCGGCTGCATTGCCCTTGGCTCCCTGGCGCTGAGCGGATCCAGCGCCGCCGCCCAGCCCGTGCATTTGGAAAAGGCGCTGCAAAGCGAGCGCCAGAAGGCCGACGAGCGCCAGGGCGCAGTGCAGCGCCTAGCCGAACGCGAGCGCGCCCTGGCCGGCAGGCTTGGCGAAATTGAGGCGCACATGCGCGGCGCAGAGGGACGCATTAAAAAGCAGGAAGAAGCGCTTGAGGGCATCCGCAAAGAGGAGGAGCAGTTCTCCAGCCAGCTGGACGCCGTGCGTCAGAAGCACGACAAGGCCGTGGAAGAACTGCGCAACATCCTGCGCACCCTCTGGCCCATCAATGCCCAGGGCATGCACGAGGGGCCGCGCCTGACCGACAGTTGGGACACGGCCGACCGGCGCTTTCAGTGGAACAGCGCGGCCTACGCCCACGCCAGAACCATGCTGGAGAACGTGCGCATGCAGGAGCGGGCCCTCTCCGGCGTTCTGAGCCGCCAGCAGCAGATAGAAGCCCAGGTCGACCGGCAGCTCACAGCCATCAACGCGGACAAGGACGCGCTGTTGCGCGACAGACTGGCCGTCAACGCGCGCATGAGCCAGGTGAGCAGCCAGAAGCGCGACCTGGAAAGCGAGCTGCAATCCATTCTCAAGACCATTCAGCAGCTGAACTACCAGCTGGTGAGCCAGCGCAGCCGCAAATTCAACGCCTTCAAGGCGACGCTGCCCTGGCCCGTGGCCGGGCGCATCGTCGCCGGCTATGCGCCGGACGGCAAATCGCCGCGCCGTGGCATCGGCATCTCCACCGGCGAGGGCAGCACGGTGCGCAGCGTGTTCTGGGGCAAGGTGGTGCACAACGACGTGCTGCGCGGCCTGGGCAAGGTGGTCATCGTGTACCACGGCGGCAACTACTATTCGCTCTATGCCTATCTTTCAGACACCACGGTCCAGACCGGACAGGACGTGGAGAAGGACGAACCCATCGGCCACACGGGATATTACCCGGAAGCCCACGGCAACGGGCTCTATTTCGAATTGCGTTTTCACCAGAAACCCATTAATCCCCTGCTGTGGCTCATGCCCGCCCAATAACGGGCTGGGAGACCGGCCCGTAAGGTTTTCGGAGGGACTATGCGCGTTGGCATCTGGTTTGTGTGCTTCACCATGCTTTTGGCTCTGACAGTGGCCCCGGCGCCGCTGGACGCTGCCGCTACGGCAAAGGACGACCAGTTCGAGGCCCTGCGCCGCTTCAGCCAAGTGGTGGACATGGTCGAAACCCACTACGTGAAGCCGGTCACCAAGGCTGAGCTGATCCAGAACTCCATCAAGGGCATGCTGGAGCAGCTTGATCCGCACTCCGCCTTCCTCTCGCCCGATGACTTCAAGGAGCTGCAGGATTCCTCCAGCGGCGCCTTTCACGGCATCGGCATCGAGATCAGCTCCGAGAACGGCCGGCTCATCGTGGTTTCCCCCATTGAGGACACCCCGGCCTACAAGGCCGGCCTCAAAAGCGGCGACACCATCCTCGAGGTCGACGGCGAACCCACCCCGGAGCTTGGCCTCAATGAGGCGGTAAAGAAGATCCGCGGGGCGTTGGGCACCAAGGTCACCCTGACCATTCTGCACAAGGGCGCGCAGCAGCCGGTGGACGTGACCATAGCCCGCGGCACCATCCCCATCGTGAGCGTGAAGACCCAGGAGCTCGAAAAGGGGTACCTCATGTGCCGCATCACGCGCTTCAACGAGCACACCACCAAGGAGCTGCGCGACAAGCTGACCGAGTACGCCAAGAAGACGCCCATCCAGGGCATTGTGCTCGACCTGCGCAACAACCCCGGCGGACTGCTCGACCAGGCCGTCTCCGTGGCCGACACCTTCCTGTCCGATGGGCTCATTGTGTATATTCAGGGCAAGGACCCGCAGTCCCGCCGGGACTTCAGCGGCACCAAGGAAGCCGGCGACCTCGTGAACGTGCCGCTGGTGACGCTTATCAACGCCGGCTCGGCCTCGGCCTCGGAAATCGTCGCCGGCGCTTTGCAGGACCGCAAGCGCTCGCTGCTCATTGGCGAAAAGACCTTCGGCAAGGGCTCGGTGCAGACCGTCGTCGCCCTGCCCGACGGCTCCGGCATCAAGCTCACCACAGCACTCTATTACACGCCCAGCGGCCGCTCCATCCAGGCCGAGGGCATTGTGCCCGACCTGGACATCCCTTACGTGGCGCCACCGTCTGACGACGACAAGAACATGAAGGACCGCTTTACCTTCCGCGAGAAGGACTTCTCCCGTCATCTGGAAAACGGCACGCCCAAGAAGGGCAAGAAGGCCGCCAAGCCCGACGCCGTGGACAACGAGGCCGGACAAGCCCTCATGAACAAGGACAACCAGCTCCGCCTTGGCCTGGAAATGGTCAAGACCCTGCCAAAGATTCGGGACATCCGGTAAAGCACGAGCGACATGACCACCCGTAAACGCACAAAGGACCAGGCTGGAAAATCCCGGCTTGGTCCTTCTTCTTCAAACAGACGCAGGAACCGCGTCGCCGTGTGGATAGCCGTGGCGCTCGTCGCCGGGCTCGCCCTCGGCTATTTTCTCGGCCACAAACGCCTCGGCCCCCCACCGACGGAAAACGCCACCAGCCAGGCCCCGGCGGCGGGCGAGCTGGAGCGCCGCGTGCGGCTTGTGGAAGAGGCCCTGCATAAATCCTTGAAAGCTCAGCAGGCCGATCTCGCCTCCTTGCAGGTGGTGAGCGCGGAGCCGCGCGAGCACGCGGGCCAGACCTATCCCTTCACCACGCTGCGCCTGCCGCAGGTGGACAGCCGCGCCCTGCACGAACGCCTCGTCAAGGAACTGGCGGCTCTTGTGCCCTCGGCCAAGCTTACCCGCGTGGGACCGGACGTGTGGGACATCTCCATCGACGGGTTGCCCACCCACCGCCTGAACCTGCCGCCCGAGGCGCCGAGACCGGAAACGCCGGCTCCCAAGCCCGCCGCCAAAGGCCGGCTGGCCATCGTCATCGACGACATGGGCGAGGATGTGGCCGTGGCCCGTGAACTGGCCGTTCTTGGCGCGCCCGTGGCCTTTTCCATCTGGCCCGACAGCAGCCACCGCCCCGAGGTGATTAAGATCGCCAAAGCCAACGGACGGGAGATACTCATCCATCTGCCCATGCAGCCCAAGGGTTATCCCAAGGTGGATCCGGGGCCGCACCCGTTGTTGACCACCATGCACGCCGACCAAATCAAGGCGCAGGTGGCCCGCGCGGTCAAGCGCGTGCCCGGCGCCATTGGCATCAACAATCACATGGGCTCGGAATTCTCACAGTTCGGCGCAGGCATGCGCGCAGCGCTCTCCGTCATGCGCGAGGACGGATTGTTTTTTCTCGACAGCCGTACCAGCGCCGCAACTGTGGGCACGGCCGAGGCCAGGAAACTCGGCGTGCGCACCTATCAGCGCGACGTTTTTCTTGACAACATCCAAAGCCAGGCCGCCATTTTGAAGCAGCTTCGCCAGGCTGAGGGCATCGCCAAGCAGCGCGGTCACGCCATAGCCATAGGCCACCCGTACAAGCAGACGCTGGCGGCCATCAAGCTTTGGTTGAAGGAAAAGGATCCGGCCGTGCATGTGGTCGCCATTTCCACCCTGCCGCCGCTGTAGCCGTTTTCGCCAAGCAGCATTGATGGCCGCGCGCGCTTGCCAACGCCGTCCGCCTCGGGCTATCGTGCCGGACACGCTGGTCCGGGCCTAAAGTAAACGCCGCTTCGGTCCGATTTTTGCTAATGATTCTGCAAGGGCATTCCGTCCCGACCCGTTACGACCATGCGGCCCACGAGGAATCGCGGACATGAGTAAAATTCTTGAGCAAGATGAAGTAGATGCCCTCCTGCGCGGTCTTTCCGGCGGAGAGGTTGAGACCACCCCCGACATTCCCGAGGATGACTCTGGCATCGTTCCCTTTGACCTGACCAACCAGGACCGCATCATCCGCGGCCGCATGCCGGTTCTGGAAATCGTCAACGACCGCTTCGCCCGGCTGTGCACCAACGCGCTGGCCAACACCATGCGCAAGCGCGTGGACATCAACCCCATCTCCATCGACATGAGCAAGTTTGGCGACTTCATGCGCTCTCTGCCCGTGCCCACCAGCATCTCCATCTTCAAAATGGAGCCCCTGCGCGGCAATGCTCTGCTCGTGGTCGATTCGCGGCTTGTTTTCGCCCTTGTGGAGAATTTCTTCGGCGGGGCGGGCTCCCAGCCCAAGGTTGAGGGACGCGACTTCACGCCCATTGAGCAGGCCATTGTGGACAAGGTGGTCAAGGTGGCGCTTTCGAACATGGAGGAGTCGTGGAAGCCGGTGCACGAGGTGCACATCGAGGTGGTGCGCTCCGAGGTGAACCCGCAGTTCGCGGCCATTGTGCCGCCGAGCGACGTGGTTATCGTCATCACCTTCGAGGTGGAGCTGGAGAACGCCATCGGCTCGCTCATCTGCTGCCTGCCCTACGCCACCATGGAGCCCATCCGCTCCAAGCTGCACGCAAGCTTCCAGTCCGAGCGCCTGGAGGTCGACCACGTGTGGATCAACCGCTTCAAGGAGCGTCTGTTCGAGACGCCAGTGGAATTTCTGGTCAGACTTGGCCGCACGCGCATCACCGGCCGGCAATTGCTCAACCTCGAGGTGGGCGACATCATGCTGCTGGATACCGACGCCGACGCCCTGCTTGAAGTGGAGATTGAGGGCGTGCGCAAATTCTTTGGCACCCCAGGCCGCGTAAAAGGCAATAAGAGCTTTAAGATCATAAAGGATGAGCAGCTGCACTTCTAGCCGCCCTTTCCCAAAGCCCTTGACTTCCTGCGCCATACCAGTGCATTTCCCCTGCACATGATGATAAGCGGACAATGATGCCCGCTTTGCACACTTATTCCCTCGGAGGACACATGATCGAACGCACTTTCTCCATCGTCAAACCCGACGCCGTGGCCGCCAAGCAGACCGGCGCCATCATTCAGATGATTCTTGACGCCGGGCTCGCCATCAAGGGCATGAAGATGATCCAGCTGACCCGCGCCCAGGCCGAAGGCTTCTACGCCGTGCACAACAAGCGCCCCTTCTTCAAGGACCTCGTGGAGTACATGATCTCCGGCCCGGTGGTCGTTTCCTGCCTTGAGGGCGAAAACGCCATCGCCCGCTACCGCGACCTCATGGGCGCCACCGACCCGATGAAGGCCGCCGAGGGCACCATCCGCAAGCGTTTTGGCAAAAGCATCGAAGCCAACGCCTGCCACGGCTCCGACGCCCCCGAAACCGCCAAGGTTGAAGTCTCCTTCTTCTTCAGCTCCCTGGAGCTGGTGGGCTAACGCCATGAAACAGAGCGTCGGCTTCATCGGGGTCGGAAACATGGGCACGGCCATCATCAAGGGACTGGCCGCCCATGGTGTCGAGGTCCATGGCTGCGATCTGAACACGGACCGGCTGGCCAAGCTGGCCAAGGAAACAGGCCTCAAGGTGGAGGCCACGCCTGCGGACATCGTCAAGAACTGCCGCTACGTGCTGCTGTCCGTAAAGCCACAGCACCTGGCGCCGGTTGTTGTGGAAATCGCGCCTCATCTCACGGCATCGCACTGCCTGCTCTCCATTGCCGCCGGGGTGACCCAGGCCAAGCTGATGGAGCTTTCGGGCAAGCGCTGCCCCGTGGTGCGCATCATGCCCAACACTCCGGTGCTCGTCGGCGCGGGCGTATTCGCCCTGTGCTTCGACGACGACACGCTGGACGACGAACGCCGCGACTTCGTGCGCGCCGTCATCCGCCCGCTTGGCCAGGTGCACGAGCTGCCCGAGAAGCTCTTCGACGCCTTCACGAGCATTGCCGGGTGTGGCCCGGCCTACGTGTTCTATGTCATGGACGCCATTGTGGAGGCCGGGGTGAACCTGGGCCTGCCGCGCGGCCAGACCACGGACATCGTCAAGGCGCTCTTCAGCGGCTCGGCCAAACTCGCGGAGGAAGGCGGCCTGCACCTGGCCGAACTGCGCGAGATGGTCACCTCCCCCGCAGGCTCCACCATCCGCGCCACCATGCACTTCGACCGCATGGCCATGCGCGGGGTCATTGTGGACGCCGTGCGCGAGGCTTACGACCGCAATGTGGAGCTTGGGTAGCGCGAACATTCGCCATCGCCATCCAGGCGACTGACCACCCGCGATATCAACAGAAAGGCCGGAAGGGACTTCTCCCTCCGGCCTTTTTTGCGCCCGGAAAACGGCGGCATGTTGTGCAGATACGGTGCGGGCGGCGGCGCGCCCGATGCTTTACACCCCTGCGAGACCCAGCGCCGAGGTCACGAGCACCCGGACAAACTGAAAGGAGAAAACTCCCAGGATGCCAGACAGGAGAACGAGTCTAAACATTTTCTTGAGTTTCTCTAATGTCCAATCCTGATCATCCGGTCCGAGATGCGGCTTGTTTTTGGCCGTGCCGAAATATACGGCAGGGCCGCCCATGGTGCCGCCCATGAGCCAAGCGGTAACGGCCATGGGCCAGCCGGCGTTGGGGCTCTCCATTTTGACCGCGTCGGCGCGGAAGCGCGCCTTGGCCAAGCGCCAGTCGAGCTTCATCAGGGCCCCGGCGGCCAAAAGCAACACGGCGGACAAGCGCGCCGGAACATATGCCAGCACATCGTCGGCGCGCGCCGCCGCCCAGCCGAAATCGCGGTATTGGTCCGTTTTATAGCCCCACATGGAATCCATGGTGGACACGGCCTTGTACGCCCACATGAGGGCCGGCCCGCCGAGGACGAGGTAGAACAGCGGAGCCACAAAGCCGTCGCACAGGTTCTCGCTCACGGTCTCGGCCAGGGTGCGGCGAATCTCGCGTTCGCTCATGTAGGTGGTGGTGCGGCTCACCAGCTCGCCCACGGCCTCGCGCGCCTCCTCAAGGCTGCCCTCCTCCAGCATCTCCACCACGTCGCGGGCGCTATCGAGCAGTTCGCCCAGCGCCAGTCCGGCGTAGGCGAAGTAGACCATAAGGACCATGCCGAGGATTTTGATCTCCATCAGCCCATAGACGATGGCGAAACTGAGCCCGGCGGTTACGGCCACGCACAGCACTCCGGCGCTGCGCAGCCCCATTTTAAAGCCGCGTGCGCGGGGCTCCAGCCAGTTGAGCCAGCGGCCTATCCAACGCACGGGGTGCGGCAGGCAACGCGGGTCGCCGAGCAGCAAATCAATGACGAATGCCAGGACAGGCAAGCTGAACAGCGTCCAAATAAGGATTTTCACGGGGATCTCCGTGTGGGTGAAAAAAAAGGCGGGGAAGGCGTGCTTGCCCTCCCCGCCGGCGGGATTGTCTAGCTTTCGAAGTAGGACCGCAGGACGGAGCTGCGCACAGGATGGCGGAGTTTGCGCAAGGCCTTGGCCTCAATCTGCCGGATGCGCTCGCGCGTTACATTAAAGAGCTTGCCCACCTCCTCAAGGGTGTGATCGCTCTTTTCGCCGATGCCGAAGCGCTTGCGCAGCACCTGCTCCTCGCGCGGGGTCAGGTCGGCCAGCACCCTGGCGATCTGCTCGGAGAGCTTGGTGCTCACCACTTCCTCAGCCGGAGCCGTGGCCTTCTTGTCCTCGATGAAATCGCCCAGGTTCGAATCCTCCTCGTCACCGATGGGGGTTTCGAGGGAAATCGGCTCCTTGGCGATTTTGAGCACCTTTTTGACCTTCTCCACCGGGTAGTCCATGCGTTCGGCTATTTCTTCCGGGGAGGGGTCGCGGCCAAGCTCCTGCACCAGGTAGCGCGAGGTGCGGATGAGCTTGTTGATGGTCTCAATCATGTGCACCGGAATGCGGATGGTGCGCGCCTGGTCGGCGATGGAACGCGTGATCGCCTGGCGGATCCACCAGGTGGCGTAGGTCGAGAATTTGTAACCGCGCCGGTATTCGAATTTGTCCACCGCCTTCATCAGACCGATGTTGCCTTCCTGGATCAGGTCGAGGAATTGCAAACCACGGTTGGTGTATTTCTTCGCAATGGAAATAACCAGGCGCAGGTTGGCTTCGATCATGTCGCGTTTGGCGCGGCGCGCCTTGGCTTCGCCATTGGTCATCTGGCGGTTGATCTCTTTCAGGTCAACAATGGGAATGCCGACCCGTTGTTGCAGCGCGATCATCTGCTTCTGCTGGTCCACGATGGCTGCCTCATGCCGGTATTCGAATTTGTCCACCGCCTTCATCAGACCGATGTTGCCTTCCTGGATCAGGTCGAGGAATTGCAAACCACGGTTGGTGTATTTCTTCGCAATGGAAATAACCAGGCGCAGGTTGGCTTCGATCATGTCGCGTTTGGCGCGGCGCGCCTTGGCTTCGCCATTGGTCATCTGGCGGTTGATCTCTTTCAGGTCAACAATGGGAATGCCGACCCGTTGTTGCAGCGCGATCATCTGCTTCTGCTGGTCCACGATGGCTGCCTCATG
>MNUQ01000160.1 GCA_001871085.1 Desulfovibrionaceae bacterium CG1_02_65_16 | reverse complement strand
GGGAGATGCGCCGGGTCCAAATGGACCCCGTGTCTTTGGGTACGGCCGCCGGCTCCGCAGCGCCGGAGCCGCGCGGGGAAGATGCTTCCCCGCCGCGAATGGAGCGCAGCAGATTTTCGGTGGAGTTGAGCCGTTCCTTGAGATTCACGCGCGCTCCGATTGCCCCCGGGTCATGTCGGCGGAAGGGTGGCGTGCCGTAGGATTCCGGCTTCGCAGAGGGGGCAGCGAACCGAAACGCCTAGCAAAACGCAATAGATTGCCTTGAAAAAATCTATACTATTTAAAATTTATTGATCAAGATTAGTTCCTGTTGTGGTTGAAAGTCAAGGGCAAAATGCTCGCAGAGTTTGAAACGAGTCACTTTCGCACTGTCGCGCATCCTGCCAGAAGATGATGTTCGCGCGGTGTCGACCGGGTGTCGGGCTGGTTTCGATTGGCCCAAGGCGGGATTGGCGCTGCCCGGTTTGCGCTGTTTACAGTTCCTGTAAAGTCGGATAAATGAGTTACCGATAAGAAATTTCAATCGCGTATTGCGGAGGGGCTATGAGCCAGACGAACATTTTGCTTGAGTCCGGCACCAACGAGCTTGAGCTGGTCGAATTCTTCATCGACGAGAAGGACGCCGTCTCCGGCCAGACCTACCGGGGGTTCTATGGCGTCAACGTGGCCAAGGTGCTGGAGATTATCCGCATGCCTGTCGTGACGCAGCTGCCCGAGATCCCCCACCCCTCCGTGCTCGGGGCCTTCAACCTGCGTTCGCGCATCATCCCCCTGGTGGACCTGGCCCTGTGGCTGGGCAAGGCCATGTGCACGGACAAGAACGACACCAAGGTCATCGTGAGCGAGTTCAACCGCATCACCTCGGCCTTCATGGTCTCCGGCGTCACGCGCATCCACCGCCTCAGCTGGACCCAGGTGGAGCCGCCGGGCCAGCACCTCAACGAGTACTCCGGCTCCAGCGTCACCGGCGTGGTGCGTTTCGAGGACCGCATCCTGCTCATTCTCGACATGGAGAAGATCCTGGCCGACCTGAACCCCGGCCTGGCCATGAGGATTGAGGCCACGGCCATGGCGGAGATCGAGGAGACCAGGAAGCCGGTCAAAAAGGAGCACTACCGCGCGCTCATCGCCGATGACTCCACGAGCATCCGCCGCATGATCGGCACCATGTTGGAGAAGGCCGGCTTTGAGGTCACGCAGACCGTTAACGGGCAGGACGCCTGGGACGCCCTTGCCGGCTTGAAGCAGAAGGCCGCCGAGGGCAACATCCCCCTCACCGACCTTGTGGACATCCTCGTGTCCGACATCGAAATGCCGGTGATGGACGGGCACAACCTGACCAAGCGCGTCAAGGACGACCCCGTGCTCAAGGAGCTGCCCGTGATCCTCTTCTCCTCGCTCATCACTGACCGTTTGCGCCACAAGGGCGAAAGCGTGGGCGCGGACGACCAGATTTCCAAGCCGAACATCACCGAGCTCACCAAACGCGCGTACGAGCTCATCGCCCAGCGGCAGGGCATCGCGCTCTAAGCCCCTTCGGGGCCCATTCGGGCGGGCCCATTCGGGCGGGCCCATGCGGGCGGGCCCATGCGGAGCCATGTAAGCCGGGCCAGCTCGGGCTTGTGGGCTGTTCAAAAACGACGGATCTTTCTCCGAAAAAGGGCGAGGTGTTCCCGAGCTCCCGTTTTCTTTTGGATCCACGGGGTTTAAAACGGGACGCTTTCCCTTGCCTGGGCGGGGCATCCTGCTACAGTGGCGTTTCAACGCCAGGCGCGCGCCTTTTGCGCGGGCCGGAAACGCAAGGAGGATCGCGCATGGAAGACCGCAGCTACGCCAAAAAAGTCGCCGTCATCGGCATGGGCAACGTGGGTTCGGCCTTCGCCTACGCGCTTATGCTGCGCCGGCTCGCCACGGATATCGTGCTCCTCGACCTGGACCAGCGCCGGGCCGAGGGCGAGGCCCTGGACCTGAAGCACGGCCTGCCGCTCGTGGGGCCCATGAATGTGTACGCCGGCGCCTACGCCGACTGCGCCGACGCGGATCTGGTGGTGGTGACCGCCGGGGCCAACCAGAAGCCCGGGCAAACGCGCCTGGAGCTGCTGAAGCAGAACGCGGGCATCGCCGCTGATGTGGTGCGCCGGGTGCTGGCCGCCGGCGGCCGGCCGGTGTTCCTCATGACCACCAACCCCGTGGACGTGCTGACGCGCGTTGCGCTGGACGTGGCCGTGCCCCTTGGCCTGCCCGCCGGGCGCGTGTTCGGCTCCGGCACCGTGCTCGACAGCTCGCGCTTCCGCCACCTCATTTCGCGCACCATCGGCGCGGACCCGCGCGGCGTGCATGCCTCCGTGCTGGGCGAACACGGCGACTCCGAGGTCTGCGTGTGGAGCCGGGCCAACGTTTCCGGCATTCCCCTGGCCGAGGTGATGCGGTTGCGCGGGCTTGATTTGGATGCGGCCTTCATGGAGCAGATGGCGCTCGATGTGCGGCGCGCGGCCTACACCATCATCGACCGCAAGGGCTACACGGCCACGGCCATAGGCGTGGCCCTGTGCCGCATTGTGGAGGCCGTGCTGGGCGACCAGAAGTCCATCCTCACCGTCTCCACCGACGCCGAAGGCCGCTACGGCCTGCCGCGCGTGTGCCTCTCCCTGCCGTGCCTCGTCGGGGCCGAGGGCGTGGAGGGCGTCATTGACGCCCCGCTGGAACCGGAGGAGGAGGCCGCCCTCAAAAAGAGCGGCGACGTGCTTTTCGAGTCGGCCAAAGGCCTGCTGTAACCCGCCGGGAAACGAGAAAGGCCGGGAGGATGCATGTCCTTCCGGCCTTTTTTGTCGGCATGGCGGCGCGCCAGTGAGCGTTGGCAGCGCGTCAGCGCATCGCGTGTTTCCGCATTGCGCGTTTCCGTGGCGGCGGCGGAGCCGTTACTCCTTGCGCGCGCCCCAGTTCTTGAGGATGCCCTGGCGCAGCCGCTCCGCCCACTGATCCATGGCCTTTTCGGCCTGGCCCAGCTTGCTGAAGTTGGCGCTGTCGTACTTGTCGCCGTCCTTGTGGTCGGCGAAGAGCCCCAGCACCTCGCCGGTTTGGGCGTCGGAGAAGCGCATTTCAATGGTGCAGGCGCCCACGCTGGGGTCCTTGCCGCCGGTGGCCGCGCGGCCCAGGCTCATGAGGATGCCCACGGGCAGCACGCTGGAGATGGTGTTCATGGTGGGCCGGCTGGCGTGCACGCTGGTGATGGCCGCCTCGATGCGCAGGGTGCGCGGCCCGGGCGCGTCGGCCAGGGGGAAGTCGATGTCGGTGAGCGCCTTTTTGAGCACGGAGTCGAAATATCCGGCCAGGGCGTGTAGCTCGTCGGGATTTACGCCGCTTTCCTTGACTAGGCCGTGCTCCTGCCAGAGCACGGTGGGCGAGAGCAGCACGCGGGTGTACTGCTTGGGGTCAAGCCCGGGCTTGCGCCAGACGAGCCGGCCGGGAGCGCCCGGCGCGGGGGCCATCTTGACGTAGTCCGCGCCGAGGAAGCGGGTGAGCTGCGCTTCGGTGACGGTGAGGGATTCGGGCGCTGGCGGCACGTCGCGCGAGGCGCAGGCGAAAAGCGACAGGGCTAGAGCGGCGAGGGCGAAGAGGAGGACTGGTTTCGCGGGGCGCATGGAACGCATTGGCGGGCTCCTTGGCGTTGCTGTTGGCGGCCCGGAAGCCGGACCGGATACGCCGGAGCCGTAACGCTTTCTCCTGCGAAACACCAGCGCTCCGTTATTCCCCGTCCTTTACCCAGTCGCACTCCTTGTTGCCGCAGGCGATGAACGCGCCCTTGGCCTTGGTGTGCTTCTCCACCAGCAGGGGGAAGCCGCACTTGGGACAGGGGCCGGGCAGCGGCCGGTCCCACAGGGAGAAAGTGCACTCCGGGTACTTGGAGCAGGAATAGAACACCTTGCCCCGGTGCGAAACCTTTTCCACAATCTGCCCGGTGCAGCCGGGTTGCGGGCAGGCCACGCCCGTGGGCAGCGGCTCCGTGTGGCGGCAGGCGGGGTAGCCCGTGCAGGCGATGAACTTGCTGCCCCGGCGCGCGGTTTTGATGACCATGGGCTTGCCGCATTCCGGGCAGGTGCCGGCGGGAATCTCCTCCGGCGCCTCCAACACCACGATCTTTCCGAACTCGTCGCGCTTGAAATTCTTGATGTTTTTGCACTTGGGGTAGCCGGTGCAGCCAAGGAATGGATCGTGCGCGCGGCCCTTGCGCGGGATTTTGACGGCCATGGGCTTGCCGCACAGGTCGCACAGAATGTCCGTCACCTCGTCCTTGGGCTTGTCCACGGGGATGATGGTTCCGTGCGCGTCGCGGGTGAACTCGCGGATGGCCTTGCATTCCGGGTAGCCGGAGCAGCCCAGGAACTCGCCGTTCTTGCCGAACTTCACGTGCATGGGCTTGCCGCAGTCCGGGCAGGCCACGCCGGAGTCGATGGTGGCGCGGCTCATCTCCGTTCCGGCCTTTTCCAGCGCGGGGATGAAATCGGCCATGAACTCCTCGATGACCGCCTCCCATTTGCGGCCGCCGGCGGCGATGTCGTCGAGCTTGGCCTCCAGGCCGGCTGTGAAGCCGATGTCCATGAGCGTGGCGAAGTGCGCCACCAGTTTGTCGCTCACCGTGGTGCCCAGCTCGGTGGGGGCGAAGCGCTTTTCCTCCATGGCCACGTATTCGCGGTCCTGCAGGGTGCTGATGATGGCGGCGTACGTGCTGGGCCGGCCAATGCCCTCCTCCTCCAGCGCTTTGACCAGCGTCGCCTCGGTGTAGCGCGGGGGCGGCTGGGTGAACTTCTGCTCGCTCGTCAGGTCGAGCAGGGCAAGCGCCTCGCCTATGGTCAGCTTGGGCAGCTGGGCCGAGCCGTCGGCCTCGGTCTCCGCGTCCGGGTCCGGGGCCTCAAGCCCCTGCACCTTCAAAAAACCGGGGAACAGCAGGCGCTCGCCCTTGGCGCGCCACAGGGTGCCGCCGTTTTTGGCCGTCACCGTGGTGTCGTGAAATTTCGCCGGATTCATCTGCGAGGCCACAAAGCGCCGCCAGATGAGCTGGTAGAGCTTGAACTGGTCGGCGGGGAGGAACTGCTTCACCGAGTCCGGCGTCAGGGTCACGTCGACCGGGCGGCAGGCCTCGTGGGCGTCCTGCGCGCCCTCCTTGCTCTTGTACACCCGCGCCTTGGCCGGGGCGTACTCCGCGCCGTAGGCGGAGATGATGAAATCGTGCGCGGCCTTCTTGGCCTCGTCGGCTATGCGCACGGAGTCGGTACGCATGTAGGTGATGAGCGCAACGGTGCCGCGGTCGCCCAGGTCAACGCCCTCGTACAGCTTCTGCGCCGCGCCCATGGTCTTCTTGGCCGAGTAGCCCAGCGCGCGGTTGGCCACCTGCTGCAGGCTGGATGTGGTGAACGGCGGGGGCGCGCTCTTGCTGCGCTCCTTCTCGTCCACGGCCTCCACGGTGAACCGCCCGGCGCGCACGGTGGAAACCAGCGCCTTGGCGGCCGCCTCGTCGCCGATGTCCTTGAGCCCCGGCTGGGCCAGCTTGCCCGCCACCTTCCACAAATCGGCGCGGAAGGGCGGGGGATTGGCCCCCTCCAGCTTGGCCTTGAGCGCCCAGTGCTCCACGGGCAAAAACGCCCGGCGCTCGCGCTCGCGGTCCACAATAAGGCGCAGGGCCACGCTTTGCACGCGGCCGGCGGAAATGCCGCGCTTCACGTGCTTCCATAATATGGGCGAAATCTTGTAGCCCACCAGCCGGTCGAGCACTCTGCGCGCCTGCTGCGCGCCCACGAGGTCGGCGTTGATGGGACGGGGGTTCTCCAGCGCCTCGTGCACGGCGCGGGAGGTTATCTCGTTGAACTGGATGCGGCTGACGTTCTTGTTCTGGCCCTTGATGAGCTCGGCCACGTGCCAGCCGATGGCCTCCCCCTCGCGGTCGGGGTCGGGCGCGAGGTACACGCGGCCAGCGGCCTTGGCGGCTTTGCGCAGCCGGCCCACGATGTCCTCCTTGCCCTTGATGATCTCGTAGCGCGGCTCGTAGCCGTGCTGCTCGTCAAGGCCCATGTCGCCTTTGGGCAGGTCGCGCACGTGGCCCACGGAGGCTTCCACGGTGTAGTCCTTGCCCAGAAATTTGCCGATGGTCTTCACCTTGGCGGGAGACTCAACGATGATGAGGTCTTTTGTCATAATGGGGCAGGCTATAGCCACCCCCGGTGGGCTTGGCAAGGGGCGGGGGGATGGGAGCGAGCCGGCGGATGTTGACGCGGCGGGTGCAGCGTTATAACTAACGTGACAACATTAATCCATTGCGAGGTGCCCATGCAGGCGGTCAAAATTCGGAAAATCGGTAATTCGCTCGGGGTGGTTATTCCTAAGGACGTGCTGGCGCGCATGCGCGTTGCCGAGGGCGAAACGCTCTATTTCACCGAGGCGGAGGACGGCGGCGTGCGTTTGACGCCGGTGGACGAGGAGTTCGCGCTCCAGATGGAGGCGGCGGAAAAGATCATGCGCGCGGACAAGAGCGTGCTGCGCGCGCTGGCCAAGCGATGAGCGGGGAGTCCGGCGGCGCGTGGCGCTGGATTTTGCGGCCCACGGTTCTCGCCATCCACGATGCGCAGATCGCCGAGCATGGCGGCCTGCCGGGGCTGCGCGACCTCGGCCTGCTGGAGAGCGCCTTGGCGCGGCCGCAAAATCTGTTGGCGCACGCGCCCCGCGCCACCTCTCTTGCGCCCGCGCCGGACGCCTTCGCCCTCGCCGCCGCCTATGCTTACGGCCTGGCGCGCAATCATGCCTTCAACGACGGCAACAAGCGCACGGCCTATGTTGTCGCGCGGCTGTTCCTCGTGCTGCACGGGCACGACCTCACCGCACCAGACGTGGAGCGGGTGCTCATGTTTGAGCGCCTGGGCAAGGGCGAGGTGGGGCAGGAGGAGCTGGCGGCGTGGATGAGGGGGTGAGGTTGAGAGCGGAAGAATAATACGTGATTTGTTAGCGCCGAGGTGATAGCTCCGAAGAAATAATTTTCAGGAGGCGCTATGGATTTTGTCATCCGGCTGCAAGAGCTTGCGGAAAGAGTCCGCCAGGCGAAGGACCTAGTCCTGACAGAGGAAGCAACTAAAACAGCCCTGATTCTCCCGTTTTTGCACGCCCTCGGCTATGATGTGTTCAATCCGGCGGAGGTGGTGCCGGAGTATACCGCCGATGTAGGGTTCAAAACACGCGAAAAGGTCGACTTTGCCATCATGCGTGAAGGGCAGATGGTTATGCTCATTGAGTGTAAGAGTTATGGAAGCACACTCGATCCTGGGAAGTGTGGCCAACTTATGCGTTATTTTAACGCCACGCCAAGCGCTCGCATAGGTATTCTCACGGACGGCGTGCGGTACCTTTTTTTCACTGATGCGGACAATACACCTAATATCATGGATCTTTCCCCATTTATGGAGTTCGACGTAGCAAGCCCCGATGAGTCGCTCATCCCGGAACTCAGGAAGCTGACCAAGTCGAAATGGGACGTGGACGCCGCCATGTCCGCTGCCGCTGAGCTGAAATATACACGGGCGATAAAGGAGTTGCTCGGAAGCGAGCTGCTTTCCCCTTCGGACGAGTTTGTTCGGTTGTTCGCCAAGAAGGTGTGCTCCGGTTCGTTGACATCCAGGGTGCTGGATGTGTTCGCGGGGAGGGTGAAGCGCGCCTTTCAACAGCTTGTCCACGACCAAATCAACTCTCGTCTCAAAACGGCGATGGCGGTTCCTCAAACAACTGCGCACGACCCTGAGATCAAGACAGAAACCCAAGAATCAAAAGATGCCGAGTCTAGTGTTGTTACCACAGTGGAGGAACTGGAAGGTTACCACATTGTCAAGTCCATCCTCCGCCGGACCATCGACCCCAAACGGATAGCGATGCGTGACACCTTGAGCTATTGCGGAGTGCTACTGGATGATAACAACCGCAAGCCCATCTGTCGGCTGCATTTCAACGGGAAACAGAAATATGTTGGATTCTTTAACGCGGCAAAGGATGAGGAGCGCATCCCCATTGCATCGGTGGATGACATTTACGCTCATGCGGATCGCCTGAAGGAAACCATCGGGTATTATGTCCCGGTTGAGCCGGAAGACAAAGACGTATAGCAGAACACGCGACAAAAAAGCCCCCGCCGCGTGCTCACGGCGGGGGCCTATGCAAGGAAGACGCTGGCGCGAGGGGGCGCTTACGCCAGAGCCTCTTCGGCGGTGATGGCGGGCATGCCCAGCGCCTCGCCAACGGCGGGGAAGGTCAGCTTGCCCTTGTAGGTGTTCAGGCCCTTGCGCAGGGAGGCGTCCTCGCGCAGGGCGTCCACGCCCTTGGCCGCCAGCTTGATGGCGTAGGGCAGGGTCTGGTTGACCAGCGCGAAGGTGCTGGTGCGGGGCACAGCGCCGGGCATGTTGGCCACGCCGTAGTGCACCACGCCGTCCACCACAAAGGTGGGGTTGTTGTGCGTGGTGGCCTTGGTGGTCTCAATGCAGCCGCCCTGGTCAACGGCAACGTCCACGATGACCGAGCCGGGACGCATGGTGGAGAGCATGTCGCGGGTGACGAGCTTGGGGGTCTTGGCGCCGGGGATCAGCACGGAGCCGATGACGAGGTCGGCCTCTTTCACGGCGGCGCGGATGTTGGCGTCGCTGGAGTTCATGGTCACAATGCGCGAACCGAAGATGTCGTCCAGGTACTGCATGCGGCCCAGGTTCACGTCGAACACGGTGACGCGCGCGCCCATGCCCACGGCGATTTTGACGGCGTTGGTGCCAACGATGCCGCCGCCCAGAATCATGACATTGGCCGGAGCCACGCCCGGCACGCCGCCCAGCAGCATGCCGCGGCCGCCCTGGGTCTTTTCCAGCAGGTGCGCGCCAACCTGGGTGGCCATGCGGCCGGCCACTTCGCTCATGGGCTGCAGCAGGGGCAGGGTGCGGTCGGGCAGCTGCACGGTCTCGTAGGCCACGCCGATGGCGCCGGACTTCAACAGGGCCTTGGTCTGGGCCTCGTCGGCGGCAAGGTGCAGGTAGGTGAAGAGCAGCAGATCGTCGCGCAGGAATTTGTACTCCGCGGCCATGGGCTCTTTGACCTTGATGACCATCTGGGCGGCCCAGGCCTCGGCGGCGGAAACCATCTTGGCGCCGGCGGCGACGTACTCGTCGTCGGACAGGGCGGAGCCAACGCCAGCGCCCTTCTCCACCAGCACGGTGTTGCCGCGGCGGACAAGGGTCTCCACGGCGCCGGGGGTCATGGAAACACGATCTTCCAGGGTCTTGATTTCCTTCGGGATGCCGATGATCATGGGATGTGCTCCTTAGGGGTAAAAGTAAAAGTGTGTGCGCCTACTCGCTAAACCAGGCCCGCGCGCCCTTGGGCAGGGGAATCCACTTGCGTCTGGCCTTCATGACCACGAACGACTCGCTGGACGCGATGCCGCCGACGCCCGAGAGCGCCGAGTCGAGGAAACTGTAAAGGTCGCCGATGTCCTCGCTGGTCACCACCTCCACAAGGATGTCGTAACGTCCGGTGACGGCGGCCACCCAGTTCACGTCCGCCAGACGCGAAATTTCCTCCAGCTTTTCGTCCAACTGCATTTGCGATTGCAGCTTGATGCCCACAAGCGCCACCGAAAGCCCCTTCACCTGAAAGGGGTCCACAAGGCCCGCCACGCGCAGCAGCCCCTGGCTGATGAGGTTCTTCATGCGCGCGCGGATGGTGGGCGCGGTGACGCCCAGCTCCGCGGCCAACACGGCGGAGGAGGCCTGCCCGTCATTCGCCAGGGCGGCCACCAGCCGACGGTCGGCGACATCAAGAACTTTCTTCATACGTGGATTTCCTTGCTCTAAATTTTCCGTTTCGAAAATTGATTGGACAGAAATATTGCAAAAGCAAAATATTTGTCAAGAGGCTGGCGCGTGTTTTTTCGCGTTTCGCCGCGCGCCCTTGTGGGAAGCGGGCGGTTGGTGTACGCAAGCGTGAACCCCGCATTTTGGCCAAACGCCCGCGCGTGCCCAATATCACTGGAGGAGGCTGCCCGTGTCGTCGGACGAACGCTTGCTTTCCGTGGCCGAAATCGCCCGCAAGCTGGGCGTGCCCGAATCCACCGTCCACTACTGGAAGAATCGCTTCGCCCAGCATCTGCCCAGCGCAGGGGCGGGCCGGCAGAAGCGTTTCCGTCCAGAGGCGGTGGAGATCTTCCGCGTCATCGCGGAGATGTTCAGCCTGGGGCACAGCGCCCAGGACGTGATGGAGACGCTGGGCAAGAATTTCCCGCTCACCGCGTCCATGGAGGGCGACCCGCTGGCCGCCGGCGAGCAGGCTCCCTTCAAGAACCCGCGCGCAGCCGCCTCCGAGGCTGCCGCCGCGGACGCCGCCCTGCGCCTGGCCGCAGCCATGGGCCAGGAGATGGGCCGCGAGATCGCCCGGGGCATCGGCGAGGGGCTGCGCCAGCATCTTTCCGCCCAGTCTGGCGTTTCGGCCAACGGCCAGCCTGGCGCGCAGGCCGCCCTGCCCGAGACCTTCGACCCCGGCGAAATCGACGCCATCAAGAGTGTTGTGGAGAACGCCTGCGGCAAGCTGGACGAGAACACCGGCGAGGTGGCGCGCATGGCCTCGGAGAACGCCGAACTCAAAGCCAAGCTCACCGTGCTGGAGGCTGAGCTCATCCGCTTGCGCAAGGACCGGCGCGAGATGGAGAAGTACCTCCTTGACAAGATCAAGGCCGTGACTACTTGAGCAAAACGGGACCGGAAGCGCCACACCTTCCGCGCCCGTGCGGGGAACCTCCTCCCCAAGACGGCCCGAATCCTCCCTCAGCCCTGCCAAGGCCCCGCCTCCCCGCGGGGCCTTGTGCGGTTGAAGGTTTGAACACCGCAAATAGCCAAGGAGATACGCCATGGCCGCACAGGCAACCTACGAATTCAAGGCCGAGATCAAACAGCTCCTCGAAATCCTCGTCCACTCCCTGTACACCGAGCGCGAAATTTTTCTGCGCGAGCTCGTCTCCAACGCCTCCGACGCGTTGGACAAGCTGCGCATCGAGGCCGCCGACAAGGACGACGGCGACGACGCCCCGCTGGAAATCCGCATCGAGGCGGACAAGGACAAGAAGACCCTCACCATCACCGATAACGGCATCGGCATGACCGAGGCCGAGCTTGTGGAGAACATCGGCACCATCGCCCACTCCGGCTCCGCCAGCTTCCTCAAGGCGCTCAAAGAGTCCGCCGCGCAGGGGCAGCAGGGGGCGGCGGATGGCATCATCGGCCGCTTCGGCGTGGGCTTCTACTCCGTCTACATGGTGGCCGACAGCGTGCGCATAACCACCAAGAGCCACCGCGAGGGCTCCACCCCCGTTGAGTGGACCAGCGACGGCCAAGGCGCGTACACCATCCGCGAAATAGCCGCCTGCGACTCCGGCGACGAGGGCGCGGGCGTGGCCCGCGGGACCTCCATCGAGGTGCGCCTGAAGGACGAGTTTGTCGGGCAGTTCACCGACCCCGACGGCCTCAAGCACATCATCCGCAAGCACTCCAATTTCATCGGGTTCCCCATTCTGGTGAACGGCGAGCGCGCCAACACCGTGCCCGCCCTGTGGCGCGAGCCCAAGTTCCAGATCACCAAGGAGCAGTACAAGGAGTTCTACAGCTTCCTCACCTACGACCTGGACGAGCCCATGGACGTGCTGCACACATCCGTGGACGCGCCCGTGCAATTCAACGCCCTGTGCTTCATCCCGCAGAAGAGCAAGGACTTCATGGGCTTCGACCGCGAGGACTGGGGGCTGGACCTCTACGTGCGCCGCGTGCTCATCCAGCGGCAGAACAAGGACCTCATTCCGCAGTACCTCATGTTCGCGCGCGGCGTGGTGGATACCGAGGACCTGCCGCTGAACATCAGCCGCGAAACCTTGCAGGACAACCGCCTCATCCGCAAAATCAACGCCACGCTGACCAAGCAGCTGCTGGGCCAGCTGACCAAGATGGCCGAGGACAAGGACAAGTACGCCGCCTTCTGGCGCGAGCACGCCCGCGTGTTCAAGGCCGGGTATATGGACTTTGTGAACCGCGAGACCTTCGCCAACCTGCTGCGTTTCAACTCCAGCGCCTGCGAGAAGGCGGAAGACCTCGTGTCCCTTGAGGACTATATCGCCCGCGCCAAGCCGGACCAGAAGAAGATCTACTTCGCCTTCGGCCCCAGCCGCGAGGCCCTCAAGCTGAATCCGCACCTGGAGATCTTCCGCAAGAAGGGCGTGGAGGTGCTCTATCTCTTTGAGCCCATCGACGAGTTCGTCATGGACGCCCTGCACACCCACAAGGAC
>MNUQ01000024.1 GCA_001871085.1 Desulfovibrionaceae bacterium CG1_02_65_16 | reverse complement strand
AGTGCCCGCTGTTGGACATGGAGCAGGGCTTGGCGTCGCCGGCGGGGCCGGCGGCCGGAGCCGCGGGAGGCGTGAAGTCCAGCGCGCCCTCGGTGCACACCAGCTTGGGATCATCAAGAACCCGCAGCTGCTTGTAGCGCTCGTAGTAGGCGGTCTCGATGCCGGAGCGCAGGCGCTTGGACTCGTCCGGCATGGACTTCTCCAAGGCCGCGTAGCGGTTTTCGCCGGAGAGGAAGGCCTGCAGGGAGCCGTCGGGGGCCTTGGACTCCAGCTTGAAGGGGTTCTGCCCCTGGGCGGTAAGCTGGGGGTTGAAGCGGTACAGCGGCCAGTAGCCGGAGGCCACGGCCAGCTTGGCCTCTTCCTGGCTCTTGCCCATGCCCTTGCGGATGCCCTGGTTGATGCAGGGGGCGTAGGCGATGACCAGCGACGGGCCGGGGTAGGCCTCGGCCTCCTGAATGGCCTTGAGGGTCTGGTTCTTGTCCGCGCCCATGCTGATGCTGGCGACGTAGACGTAGCCGTAGGTCATGGCCATGCGGCCCAGATCCTTCTTGCCGGTCTTTTTGCCGCTGGCGGCGAACTTGGCGATGGAGCCCAGCGGCGTGGCCTTGGAGGACTGGCCGCCGGTGTTGGAGTAAACCTCGGTGTCCATGACGAAGATGTTCACATCCTCGCCGCTGGCCAGCACGTGGTCAACGCCGCCGTAGCCGATGTCGTAGGCCCAGCCGTCGCCGCCGAAGATCCAGATGGATTTTTTGGTGAACAGGTCCGCCATGGCGGCGATTTCGGCCAGCAGGGGATCCTTGGCGCCCTTCAGCAGGGACTTCAGCTTGTCGCCCGCGGCCTTGGAGACCACGGGGTCCTTTTTGCCGGAGAGCCACTCGGCGGCGGCGGCCTTGATGTCGGCGCTGGCGGAGCTCTCCGCCACCTTGCCCATCAGGTCGGCCAGCTTGGTGCGGCGCTGATTGAGGGCGATGGTGTAGCCGAAGCCGAACTCGGCGGCGTCCTCGAACAGGGAGTTGTTCCAGGCCGGACCGAAGCCGTCCTTGTTGACGGTGTACGGGCTGGCCGGAGCCGAGGCGCCCCAGATGGAGGAGCAGCCCGTGGCGTTGGCGATCATCATCCGCTCGCCAAAGAGCTGGGTGATGAGCTTGACGTAGGGGGTTTCGCCGCAGCCCGCGCACGCGCCGGAGAACTCCAGCAGGGGCTTCTGGAACTGGCTGCCCTTGACGCTCTCGCGCTTCACGAGGTCGCCCTTGATGCTGACGGTTTCGCTGAACTGCTGGTTGGGCACCTGCACGCCGGTCTGGGTCTCCAGCGGCTTCATCACCAGCGCCTTGGTCTTGGCGGGGCAGATGTCGGCGCAGTTGCCGCAGCCCATGCAGTCCAGGGTGTTGATCTGCACGCGGAAGCCCAGGCCCTTAAGCTCCTTGCCCTGGGCGGGCAGGGTCTCAAAGGTCTTGGGGGCCTTCTTGAGCTCGGCCTCGCTGGCCAGCACCGGGCGGATGGTGGCGTGGGGGCAGACAAAGGCGCACTGGTTGCACTGAATGCAGTTTTCCTTGATCCACTCGGGCACGAGGATGGCTACGCCGCGCTTTTCGTACTGGCTGGTGGCCACCGGGAAGGAGCCGTCCGCGGTGAAGGCGGACACGGGCAGCTCGTCGCCCTTCTGGGCCAAAATGGGCCGCATGACATCGGAGACGAAGGCGGGCACCGTGTCGGTGTGGACGGCCTTGTCCTCGGCCTTGGCCCAGCTGGCGGGCACCTTGATCTCCACGAGGTTGGCCAGCGTCTGGTCAACGCCGCCGATGTTCATGTTGACGATCTTGTCGCCCTTCTTGCCGTAGGTCTTCTTGATGGAGTCCTTCAAAAGCGAGATGGCGGTGTCGATGGGCAGCACCTTGGAGAGTTTGAAGAACGCCGTCTGCATGATCATGTTGATGCGGTTGCCCAGGCCCACGGCGGCGGCGATTTTGACCGCGTCGATGGTGTAGAGCTTGATTTTCTTGGCGACGATGGTGCGCAGCATGGCGGCGGGCAGATTGGCCTCCATGTCTTCCGCCGTGCTCCAGGTGGAGTTCAGCAGGAAGGTGCCGCCGGGCTTGATGCCTTCCAGCACGTCGTAGGTGTGCACGTAGCTGGACTTGTGGCAGGCGATGAAGTCCGCCGTGTCGACCAGATAGGTGGACTGGATGGGCTTTTTGCCGAAGCGCAGGTGCGAGACGGTGATGCCGCCGCTCTTCTTGGAGTCGTAGGCGAAGTAGCCCTGGGCGTAGAGCGGGGTGTTGTCGCCGATGATCTTGATGGCGCTCTTGTTCGCGCCAACGGTTCCGTCGGACCCAAGGCCCCAGAACTTGCACTGCACGGTGCCCTCGGGGGTGGTGGCCACGGCCGGGCCAACGGGCAGGCTGCTCTTGGTCACGTCGTCTTCAATGCCGACGACGAAGTGGTTCTTGGCCTTGGCCTTCTCCATGTTCTTGTAGATGGCCATGACGTGGTTGGGGCGGAACTCCTTGCTGCCCAGGCCGTAGCGGCCGGCGACGAGCTCGGGGATGGCCTCGCCGCGCTCGATGAAGGCGGCGCACACGTCCTGGTACAGGGGATCGCCAAGGGCGCCGGGCTCCTTGGTGCGGTCAAGCACGGTGATCTTCTTGACGCTCTTGGGCATGACGGCGAAGAAGCTGGCGACGTCGAAGGGGCGGTACAGGCGCACCTTGATGAGGCCGACTTTCTTGCCCTTCTTGGCCAGCAGGGCAATGACCTCTTCGATGGTCTCGCAGCCGGAGCCCATGGCGATGATGACGTTTTCCGCATCGGGAGCGCCAACGTAGTCGAAGGGTTTGTATTTGCGGCCAGTGAGCTTGCCCACCTTCTTCATGTTCTCAATGACGATCTTGGCCACTGCGTTGTAGTAGGGGTTGGAGCGCTCGCGGCCCTGGAAGTAGATGTCCGGGTTCTGGGCCGTGCCGCGCAGCACCGGGTGCTCGGGGTTCATGGCCTTTTTGCGGAACTCGGCGATTTTGTCGTAGTTCACCAGCCCCGCCATGTCCTCGTAGTCGATAACTTCGATTTTCTGGATTTCATGGCTGGTGCGGAAGCCGTCGAAGAAGTGCACGATGGGCACGCTGGAGTCGATGGCGGTCAGGTGGGCCACCAGGGCGAGGTCCATGCATTCCTGCACGCTGGAGGAGGCGAGCATGGCGAAACCGGTCTGCCGGCAGGCCATGACGTCCTGATGGTCGCCGAAGATGGACAGCGCGTGCGCGGCGATGGCGCGGGCCGAAACGTGGAACACGCCGGGCAGCAGCTCGCCGGAAATTTTGTACATGTTGGGGATCATGAGCAGCAGGCCCTGGGAGGCCGTGAAGGTGGTGGTGAGCGCGCCGGCGGCCAGCGACCCGTGCACGGCTCCCGCCGCGCCCGCCTCGGACTGCATCTGGCGGATGTTCAGGACCTGTCCGAAGATGTTTTTCAGGCCCTTGGCGGCCCACTCGTCCGCAATTTCGCCCATGGTGGACGAGGGGGTGATGGGGTAGATGGCTGCGGCCTCGCTCATGGCGTAGGCCACATGCGTGGTGGCGGTGTTGCCGTCCATTGTCTTCATTTTCTTCGCCATGTTCTGTTCCCTCTTTCTTATATGGAAGGTTTGGACATGTTGGTAGCGTAACTCTGGGCCTAGTTCAAATCTGAAGACTTCGCAACTTGTGTGCCAAAGAGAACATGAAATCGATGTGGTTGTGATTCCGGTTGGTTGCGTCTCGGCCACACAAAATGGGCCGGCGCGCGCCGAGGTTTGTCCGAAAAAACGGGCAGGGCTGCGGACCATCCGCGTCCGTCCATGCGTTCGATAAGACATTTTGTCCGAAAATGCGGACAAGTGCAAGGGAAGCGCCCGAGCGAAGCGCATTTGCGCTGGCGTGCGCCTGCCATTTGCGGTACATGACCAGTAGTGAGAAGAGCAACCATTGTCAGGTAAGGACCGCATGGACCAGTGTGACATCCCCCAGCCCAAAACGCGGTGGAGCAGGCTGCGCGAGGCCGCCCCGCGCTTTTTCCCCATGCTTGCCTGGTGGCCGCAGGTGGGACGCCGCACCATCAAGGCCGATCTCTGGGCCGGGCTTACCGGCGCGGTCATTGTGCTGCCTCAGGGCGTGGCCTTTGCCGCCATCGCCGGCCTGCCGCCGGAATACGGCCTTTACGCCGCCATGGTGCCGGTGATCATCGCCGCGCTGTTCGGCTCCTCGCACCATCTTGTCTCCGGCCCCACCACGGCCATCTCGCTGGTCATCTTCGCCAACGTGCACCATTTCGCCGAGCCCGGCAGCGCGGAGTTCATCCGGCAAGTGCTCACCCTGACCTTTCTGGCCGGGTTGTTCCAGCTTGGGCTGGGCGTGGCCCGGCTGGGCGCGCTGGTGAATTTCGTCTCGCACTCCGTGGTCACGGGCTTCACCGCGGGCGCGGCCATCCTCATCGCCACCAGCCAGCTGGGCGGTTTTTTCGGGCTCAGCCTGCCGCGCGGCGGGTCCTTTGTGCATACGTGGGGGCATCTTTTCCAGCATCTGCCGCAGGCCAATCCGTATGTGGTCGGCGTGGGCGCGGCCACGTTTATCTCCGCGCTGGTCATCCGCCACTTCTGGCCGCGGCTGCCGGCCATGCTGCTGGCCATGCTGGTGGGCGCCGGACTCAACCATGCCATTGCTGGCGCGGCCCACGGCGTGCTGCTCATGGGGGCGCTGCCGGACAGCCTGCCGCCGTTCTCGCTCCCCGTGCCCGGCCTGGACGAGGTGCGCCATTTGGTGCCCGGAGCCCTCGCCATCGCCATGCTCGGCCTGGCCGAGGCGGTCTCCATCGCCCGGGCCGTGGCCGTGCGCTCGCAGCAGCAGCTCGACAGCTCGCAGGAGTTTGTGGGCCAGGGCCTGGCCAACGTGGTGGGCAGCTTCTTCTCGGCCTACGCCTCGTCGGGATCGTTCACGCGCACGGGGCTCAACTTCGAGTCCGGTGCCAAAACGCCGCTGGCGGCCGTGTTCTCAGCGCTCATGCTTGCGGCCATTGTACTGCTTGTGGCGCCGCTCACTGCGTACCTGCCGCTTGCGGCCATGAGCGGCGTCATCCTGCTTGTGGCGGCCAATCTGGCGGACATCGCCGGCATCCGCCACATTCTGCGCACGGACAAAAGCGAGGCGGGGGTGCTGGTCGTCACCTTCATGGCCACGCTCTTTGTGCAGTTGGAGTTCGCCATTTTCAGCGGGGTCATTCTTTCGCTGCTCATGTACCTTCGGCGCACCTCGCACCCCAATTTCGTGGTGCTCGCCCCGGACCCGGACAACCTGCGCCGGCCGCTGGTGAACGTGCGCCGCAAAGCCGTTCCCGAGTGCCCGCAGCTAAAAATCCTGCGGTTGGACGGCAGCATATTCTTTGGGGCCGTGGCGCACATCTCGGAGGATCTGCACCGCATCATGGAGGATTTCCCGGAGCAGTGCCACATTCTCATCGTCGGCGGCGGCATCAATTTCATCGACGCCAGCGGTTGCCACATGCTCTTCAACGAGGCGCTCAACCTCAAGCTCTCCGGGCGGGACATGTTTTTCTGCGGGCTCAAAACAGAGGTGCGCGAGGTGCTGGACCGCGGCATGTGCGTGCGCAGGCTCGGCGGCGAGCATATCTTCGAGTCCGAGTCCCAGGCCATCGCCCACATGGTGCCAAGGCTGGACCCGGAGCGCTGCGCCTGCTGCCACACGCGCGTGTTCCGCGAGTGCGAGCGCATGCCCGGCGGCGAGCACCACCTGCCCGTTGCGCCCAGGGCGTGAGGCCGGCGTTTGGCGCGCTTGCGTGATTATGCGGCCAGTAGCCGCCAGGCGTCGAGGGCGAACCAGCCCGCGTAGGCCATGAGCGCAAGACCGAGCCCCCGCATGACCACTGCGTATGCCGGCCCCCCAACCACCGGTCCCGCGCGGCCGGAAATCCAGGCGATCAGCACTTTGGATCCCACGAGGCAGGCGTAGAAACCGGCCAGGAAGCCCGCCGCCGCGCCGTTGCCCTCGGTCCAGAACCGCGTGAGCAGCGGCGCGCCCACGCCGCCCCAGAACAGATACGGGCTGGGGTTGAGGAAATTGGCCAGCACGCCCTTTTGCATGGAGCGCGGCCGGGGCAGGGGCGCGTCCTGCGCCCTGCGGGACTTGAAGCGCAGGCTCTCCAGCCCGCACCAGGCCAGGTAGAGCGCGCCGCCAAGGGTGAGCAGGCCGAGGGCGATGGGATGGTCCGCCAGCAGGCCGGTGAGGGCCAGCGCGGCCAGCACAATGGGCGCGTCGGAGATGAGCGGCGCGGCGGCGACTTTGACGCCCTCGCGCACGGAGTAGGCAAGTGTCTGGGTGATGACCAGCGCCAGCAGCGGCCCGGGCGAAACGCCCGCCGAGAATCCCAGCGCCGCGCCGGTGAAAATCGCGCCCGCCGCGCCGCCCGCCATCGCTGCTAGCCCGCCACGGTCAGTCCGGCAGCCCGCACGCGGCGGACATGCCGCCAGCGGGCATGTCGCCGTCGGTCAGCGCGGTGTCGAAGCGGCGCAGGAATTCCTCGGCCTTGTCCGCCGGCAATGGCCGGGCGAAGAGATAGCCCTGGAAGTACTCGCAGCCGAGGCCTTGCAGAATGCCCTGCTGGCTGAGGGTCTCCACGCCCTCGGCCACAACGTCCATGCGCAGACTGGTGGCCAGCTGGATGATGGCCCGCACGATCTCCAGGTTCTCCTTGCCGCTTTCCAGCATCTGCACGAAGGACAGGTCTATTTTGAGGTGGTCCAGCGGCAGTCGCGTCAGGTAGGCTAGGCTGGAGTAGCCGGTGCCGAAGTCGTCCACGGAGAAGGTGACGCCCATGTCGCGCAGTTCCGTAAGCTTGTTGAGCACCGTGGCCCCGCTCTGCATCAGCGCCGTCTCCGTCACCTCCAGCTTGAGGTTTTTGGCGGGCAGGCCGGTTTCGTGCAGAATTTCGCGCATGCGCGGCAAAAAATCCGGCTTGGGCACCTGCTGCGGCGAAAGGTTCACAGAGAGCATGGCGTTGGCCAAATGCGGGTAGCGGCCGCGCCACGTGTTCAATATGCGCGATCCCTCGCGCAGGGCCCAGTAGCCAAGCTCCACCACCTTGCCGGATTCCTCGGCTATGGGAATGAACTCGCTGGGCATGATGAGCCCGCGCTCCGGGTGCCGCCAGCGGGCCAACGCCTCGAAGCCGAAGAGCTGGCGCGTGTTGCCCAGCTGCGTTTTGCCCAGCTGGATGATGGGCTGGAATTCGAGGAAGAACTCGCCCCGGGCGATGGCGTGGTCCATTTCGCTTTCCAGGCGCACCACACGCACGGTTTGGGTCAGCAGCGAGGGGGTGAAGCTCTTGACGCGGTTGCGGCCCATGGTTTTGGCGCGGTGCAGGGCCAGGTTGGCGTTGCGCAGCACCTCCTCCGCGCTGGCGGCTGGGGTGCTGCCCAGCACCAGGCCGATGCTGGCGCTGACGGAGAGCTCCAGCCCCTGCACGCTCACAGGCGGGCGCAGCTCCTCGCGGATGCGCTTGATGGCCTGGATGGGCCGCTTGTAGGAATCGAACTCCTCCATGACGATGACGAATTCGTCGCCGCCCATGCGGGCCACCGTGTCCAGCTCGCGCACGCAGGCGCGCAGGCGCGCGGCGGTTTCCACCAGCACGGCGTCGCCAATGGTGTGGCCCTGCGTGTCGTTGATGTTCTTGAAGCGGTCCAGGTCGATGAGGATGACCGCGTAGTGGTAGTCGGGCCGGCGTTTGGCGCGTTGCAGCGCCGTGTCGATGCGCTCCATGCAGAGCGAGCGGTTGGCCACGCCGGTGAGCTGGTCGTACAGGGCCTGGGTGCGCAGACGTGTTTCCAGGCGGTGTTGTTCGGTTTGGTCGAGGAACATGCAGGCGCAGGCTCCGGGCTCGGTCTGAAAGCAGTGCAGCTCATACGCGCTGACGGCCTGCTCTCCCTGAGAATCGAAATGGCCGGTCTTCCAGGACTCGCCGAGGCGGCAGGCCCGGCGGAAGCGCTCCGCCGCCTCGCTGCCGGCGAGCTCGGGGAAGGCGGTCTCCACCGGCTGGCCAACGAGACGGGAGTGGTCGCGGTGGAGGATTGTGTCGGCCGCGGGGTTGGCTCCGACGAAAATCAGGTCGCCGTCGGGCTCCAGCCGGTACAGGTGCATGCCCATGGGCGAGGCCAGAAACAGGGCGCTCACCTGCCGCTTGGCCTCGGCGAGCGCGCTCTCGGCGGATTTTTGCGCGGTTTTGTCCACGCCGGTCTGCCAGGCGGTGCAGCCGGGCATGGGCAGGGCCTGCGGCACGGCGGTCCAGATAATGGTGCGCTCGGCGCCGTCGGCCGCGCGCATGACCACCTCGCGTCCGCCGGCGGCGTCCGGTTTAATGCGGTTCGCCAGCACGCGCGCTCGGTAATCCGCATCGGGGTAGAGGCGTTCGTAAATGCCGAGGTTGCCCACGGCCTCCTCGGCGCGGTATCCCAGCACGCGCTCGCACTCCTGGTTCCAAAAGACGATGGCCCCGGATTCGTCGTGGGCGTGGAGCAAAAGCGGCAAATTGCGCACCAGCAGCTCCAGGCGCTTGTCGCCCAGAGCGCAGGCCAGCTCCGTGTCGCGCAGGTCGGTCATATCCAGCAGCTGTCCGGCGCGCGCGCCTTTTTGGGCGTCGGAAAGGTGCACGAGATGCTCGCGGCCGTGCAGAACCAGCGGTTGCCCGTGGCCGAGGAAGTCCGCTGCGCGGGCCCCCAGGAGCTGCGCGCGTGGGTGTCCCAATGCCCGGCACGCGGCCAGGTTCAAAAAGGAGAAGGCGCCGTCCGCGTCGATGGTGAACAGCGGGTGGTCAAGGGCATCCAGCAAATCCGCAAAATCCGCCTGTGCGCGCGGTCGCGAGGGGGTCGGAGTGGCGCGCTGTGTCTGGGGGGGGATAAGTGGTTGCATGGCATCCTATTCTATTGACTGTGTGTTGTAAAATGTAGCATGTCCTTGGGCTAAAGCAAAATCTACGTAGCCGGGCCGGCCCGTAGGCCGGGCGGATCTGCATGCGGGGAGGGAAAGCACATATGTTTAAGGATTTTAAAGAGTTCATCATGCGCGGCAATGTGGTGGACATGGCCGTGGGCATTGTCATCGGCGCATCGTTCGGCGGCATCGTCAAGTCGCTGGTGGATGATGTGCTCATGCCACCCATTGGCCTGCTGCTTGGCCGGGTGGATTTTTCCAACCTGTACCTGACGTTGCGCGACGGAGCCACGCCCGGCCCTTACGCCGCCCTTGCGGAGGCCAAGAAGGCCGGCGCCGTGACCATGAATCTGGGGCTTTTCGCCAACACGGTCATCAATTTCCTTATTGTGGCCCTGGCCATATTCCTGGTGGTTCGCACGGTCAACCGCCTGCGCGACATGCAGAAAACGGACGAGCCCGCCCCGGCCCCAACGACCCGGGAATGCCCGTTCTGCGCCAGCGCCATAAGCGTTAAGGCCGTGCGTTGCCCAAACTGCACCTCCGAACTGCCGGGGTGAGCCCGCGTTTTTTTAGGGGGGCCTGTTTGCCTGCGCCCGGCGTCTGGTTGTGTGGGCGTTCCTGGCGGGCATCCGGCAAAGCGATCTTCCCAAAGGGCCGTGGTGTTGGCGGCGGGGCAGTCCTGGGCGGCTCGGCCGCGCCTGTTCCGCACCCGGGAGAATCCCGAAGATCAGCTAAACGCGGCGTTGATCGGTTCATCACATCGACACATCGGCGGCAGGGGCTGGCCTGTGCCGGCAGGACGCCGACGTGGCGGGAGTTGGCGGCGGCGCTGTGGGCCGAATGCCCGGCGGTCCGGCAGCAAAAGCATGTCGCCCCCGGCAAGTCGCTAGCCATGTAGCCAGGCATGTCGCCAAGCATGTCGCCGGTGCGCCGGACGTTTTGGGCGGTGGAGACCGGGGACGTCCGGCCGGCAACATGTCCGGGCTCTGCTCCCTGGGCTGTTTCGTCCCGTCCCCCGTCAGCCGTCGTCCCCGTCAACCGTCGTCAGCCGTTGTAGTCGAGCACCGGAACCTTCCCCGCCAGCGCCAGCTCCGCGCCCTTGGCCAGCGCCTGCATCTCGTCCACCTGTGGCATGACGAGCACCGGAGCCAGAAAGCGCACCCGTCGGGTTATCGCTCCCACCAGCAGCTCGCTTCGGGCCATGCCGCCCGTGAGCACTACGGCGTCGAGGCGCGCGTCCGTGGCCTCGAACAGCGCGGCCGCCATGCCGCCCACGGCCTTGGCCACGTTGTAGGCCAAAATTTGGATGAGTTTGCCGGCGGATTCGTCGCCCGCGCGGAAACGTTGCTCCACCACGCGCAGATCGTTGGTGCCGGCGTGGGCGTACAGCCCGCCGTGGGTAAGAATCTCGCGGCGCAGGGCGTCGGGATCCGCGCCGTCGCGCACCATCTCCACCAGCACCAGGGCGGGCAGGGTGCCCGCGCGCTCGGCGCTCATGGGGCCTTCGCCGTCCAGGCCGTTGGTCACGTCCACCACCTGTCCGCAGTCGTGCGCGCCCACGCTCACCCCGCCGCCCAGGTGCGCCACCACGAATTTGGCCTGCTCGTACTGGAGCCCCAGGCGTTCCGCGGCCAGACGCGCGGCCATGCGCTGCGAAAGCGCGTGGAACACCGTGCGCCGCCGGATGCGCGGCAGGCCGGTGACGCGCGCGATGTCGCGCAGTTCGTCGGTCACGGGCGGGTCCACCACGTAGGCCGGGCAGCCGGCTGCCTGCGCGAAGCAAAGCGCCAGCGGCGCGCCGAGATTGCAGGGATGCTCGCCGTGCAGATTGGCTGCCAGCTCGCCAAGCATGCGCGCGCCGACGCCGTACACGCCGCCGGGCAGGGGGGCGAGCAGTCCGCCGCGTCCGGCCACGGCGTCCAGCCGGGCGGGACCGCAGCCGTGGCGCTCCAGCGCCTCGGAGACGGCGGCGCGGCGCAGCGCCAGCTGTCCCTGCGCGCCGCGGCAGACGGCCAGCTCCTCCTTGGGGTGGCGCACCTCCTCGCTGAACAGGGCGCTGCCGCCATCGAACACGGCGATTTTTGTGGAGGTGGAGCCGGGGTTGATGCACAGGATGCGCGGCGGCGTTGGGCGGCTCATGAGTGGTGTCCCTGGGGTGCGGATGGTGCGGATAGTTTGGCCAGGTGCGCGGCCAGGGCTATGGAGGCGAACTTGGAGCGCTCCGAGTCCCCGCGCGAGGGCACCACCACGGGCATTCTGCTGCCCACCACCACGCTGGCGATGGGCGCGCCCAGCAGCGTGGTGATGGCCTTGTAGAGAATATTGCCGGACTCGATCTCCGGGGCCACCAGAATGTCCGCATGGCCGGCCACGGGGTTTTCAACGCCCTTGAGGCTGGCGGCGCGGGGCGAGACCGCCAGATCCAGCGCCAGCGGCCCGGCCACCCGCGCATCGCCGAAGACGCCGTCGTCGGCCATTTTGGAGAGCAGGTCGGCGTCGAGCGTGGCGGGCATGGCGGGAAAGTTGACCTTCTCCGTGGCGGCCAGCACGGCCACGCGCGGGCTGGGCATGCCCAGCGCCCGCGCCACGGACAGGGCGTTTTTGATGATGTCGGCCTTGCGCTGGAGGTTGGGCCGTATGTTCACCCCCGCGTCGGTGAGGAGCATGAGGCGCGGCTGTTGCGGGGCGGCCTCCTCGCCCGGGCGCGGGGGCTGGGGCGGCGCATCGAAGACCGAGACGAGGCTCAGGATGCCGCCCGGGGCCACCAGCCCGGCATCCTTGGCCAGCACGGCCTTGAGCAGCGTGGCCGTGGGCACCAGTCCCTTCATCACCAACTGCGCCCGGCCGGAGCGGAAATAGTCCACGGCCAGGGCCACGGCGGCGCGGTCGTCGGCGCAGTCCACGAACTCAAAGTCCGCGAACGTGGGGCACAGGGTTTCCGCCAGGGCGCAGGCGCGTTCGCGCGCGCCGATGAACACGGGTTCGACGAGTCCGCGTTCGGCCGCAAGCAGCGCCGCGCGCAGCACAAAGCGTTCCGCGCAGGGCGCTATGACCAGACGCGGTCTGCCGCCGTCTTGCTCCGTCGCCGCAAGGGCTATGAGCTCGTCGAGGCTGTTCACTTATTCGTCTCCGCGTTTAATGGCTATTTTGCCTGTGCGGGCCATGGAGAGAATGCCGAAGGGCGAGAGCATGCGGATAAGCCCCTCCACGCGTTCGGAGTCGCCGGAGAGCTCCACGGTGATGCTGGTTTCGCCCAGCCCGACCACGCCGGCGCGGAAGACCTCCAGAATCTGCATGAGCTGGGGCAGGCTTTCGCTTTCCCGCCGGATTTTGAGCAGCACGAGCTCGCGGTCCACAAACTCCCGGCGCGAGAGGTCATCCACCTGGATGACGAAGTCCATGCGCGCCACGGAGGCGATGATGCCGTCGGGCGGCAGGGTGGATTGCTGCGGGCATT
>MNUQ01000101.1 GCA_001871085.1 Desulfovibrionaceae bacterium CG1_02_65_16 | reverse complement strand
CCCGGCGACGTGCTGCTGCTGCTGGGCGACATTGGCCTGGCGCGCGCCGGCCTGCTGGAGCTGGAGACCCTGGGCTGCCGCGAGGCCGCCGCCTGGCCGGCCGCCGTGGCCGCGCACCTGCGCCCGGAGCCGCGCATTGCGGAAGGCCTGGCCCTGGCGGCGGTGACCACGCCCGACGGACCCGCCGTGTCCGGCCTCATGGATGTTTCCGACGGGCTGGCCCGCGATTTGCCCCGCTTTCTGGGCGCGTATGGCGCGGAGCTGACCATCGGAAGCGAGGACCTGCCCCCCGAGGTGGCGGCGTTTTTCACCGCGCACGGGCAAGACCCCGTGGAAGCCGCCGTGCTTGGCGGCGAGGATTACGCGCTCATCGCCAGCGCGGACAAGAACCGCGTGCACGCCGTGCTGGCCGAGCTGCCCCAAACCCGCGTCATCGGCCGCGTCTGCTCCGAACCCGGCCTGCGCCTGAACAGCGGCCAGGTGCTGCGCCAGGGATTCGACCACTTCGCCAAGCCCGGCCCAGGCTAGCGAAAACTTCACGCCGCCAAAGGAGCATGTATAATGGACATGCTGCCCCCCGCTCCCCGGCTCACCATTCTCGGCTATGTGCGCTCCAGCCTCACCGAGCGCCAGCTCGCCCCCAAGCAGGGGTCGGAAGGCGCGCCCGAGGCCTGGATCGAACTGGACGACTACTACGCGCCCGCGCTGCTTGGCCTTGCGCCCGGCCAGCGTCTGGTCATCGTCACCTGGCTGCACGAGGGCGACCGCACCGTCATGCAGTGCCACCCGCGCGGCGACAAGACCCGGCCCAAGCGCGGCGTCTTCGCCACCCGCTCGCCGGACCGGCCCAACCCCATCGGCCTGCACGAAGTGGAGATTCTGGAGATAGCCGCCCCGGCGCGCCTGCGCGTGGCCCCGCTGGAGGCCATTGACGGCACGCCCGTGGTGGACATCAAGTGCACGGACCGGCCGTAGACCGCCGCGACGCAGCCGCCCGGCGGGTTGCGGAAAGCGCCCGCCCGCCGCGCGCGCCAAACGCCGGCAATTTCCCCTGACCGCCGCCGCCCCATGCCGGCCGACGCGCCCGGCCGCTACTTGTTGCCGGGCCTGGGCATGCGGGCGGAAAGGTCGCGCAGGAAACGGGGATCCACGCTGCCGGGGGCAAGCGCCTCGGCCTTGTCCACCTCGCGCCAGGCGTCCAGGTAACGCGCCTGGAAATAGCGCAGCATGGCGCGGTTGCTGTACAGCATGGGGTTGCGCGGGTTCAGCTTCTGCGAGGCGTCCAGCAGCTCCAGCGCCTTGGCGAAGGAGGCCTCGCGCTGGTCCACGCCGTTATCGCCAATGGCGCCCTTGCTTATCCAGGCGTAGGCGTAATCCGCCAGCAGGCCGGCCTCGTTGGGCTTCTGCTGCCGCGCCAGCTCAAAGAGCTTGAGCGAGGGCTCGAACTTGCGCTGCTGGTTGAGCGCCGCGCCAAATCCCCACAGCACGTCCGGATTCTTGGGCTCTATGAGCCAAGCGAGATTGAAATACTTGATGGCGGTTCTGGCATCGCCGCTTTTGAGCTTGGTCCAGCCGCTCTGCATCACCAGGTCGATGGCGTTCTGCTTGGAGCCGGCGCGGCGGATGGCCTCGGCCACGGTCTGCTTGTCGTGCTCCTGCTGGGCGAGATTTTTTTTGACGCCGCCGAAGAAAGGAATGGAGTCGTCCGGCTGGGGCGCGGCGGGCGCGGCCAGCGCCACTCCGGCGAGCGACACGGACAAGATGGCGGACAGGACGAATCGACAAAACAGGCCACGACGGAATATGGCTGGCGTGAACATTGGCGCTCCTTCCGGGCGCTTTTGCGCGCCCGCTGCGCCGGATGGTAGCGCGGGCCGCGCAAGGGGGCAAGGGGGAAGGGAAAGGAAGGGCTCGCCGCCTACCGCGCCGCCTGCCCCTTGATGATGAGGCTCAGCTTTTTCACGTCGGCGTTCAGCGCCGCGCGCTCCTTCTGGAAATCGTCGATGGCGCGCTGCAACGCCTCCAGCTTGCGCCGGGCGGCCTCCTGGAACTTGACGTGCCTAGGGTCCTTGCTGGTCTTGAAGCAGGGCTTGGCCTTCTCCTCCTCCAGCTCCCGGGTCAGACTCTTAATCTTGCCCTCGCAGGCCGTAACGCGGCCAGCCAGCGCCTTGCGCTTGAGCTTGAGCGCCTCGATATCCACTTCTTTTTTGACGGACATATTTCACCTTGGGCTGATGGGGCTTGTCTGATTGGCGCTGCGCAAGCGCCACACGTTGCCCTGCTTCGCCCGTGGGGTGGGGTTTGTCAACAGGGGGGAGGCACAAGCCTCCCCCCCTGGCCACCAATTTTCGTTGAAGTTAGCGCGAGATCAGCGGTGTAGATAAAAAAACTCAAGCTTAAGTAAAGCTATTCTTCCAGCTCATCGGCCCAATCGTCGCTAAAGCCTGGGCGAACATAACCAAAATCAGCAGAGTCAATTGAATGCAAGACTTCAACATCGTCGACCTCTATACCATTTATGCCGTCACTAAAATCTCCGGCAAGTGTTACAAGTATATCTGTGTTATACTCTTCTTCGGCTGTTGCCGTATTAGCTCCCATAAGCATGTCATCGTTATCAATACTATCATGAACATAAAATGAAAAAGACGCTTCGACTGAGCACGTAACGAAAACCTCAAGACCAATAACAATCCGATCAGATTCGATTCGAATTAGTTCGATCTTTGGTTTGCCGTCAGCACGCGAATCCACGAACTCATGCATAGAATATGACACAAAAACGTCATCATATTCGTACATGTAGTCAGATTCTGCGTCTATATAAACATCAGCTTCATCCAGACTCTTTTCTATCGCTTTCTGAACACTGTCAATGATGCTATGACATCCACCATTTTTCAACAGATACTTCAATTCATCAACAATATTACTCACTGAATTTGGTACTTGAAACTTCTGAATAGCCGCGCCAAGATCATTGACAACATCAATAGCAGTGCTATTATCTCCAAACTCTTTCCATCCAGCATCTTTGCTAACTGCAAGAACTTTTTTCTTATTCTTTACGGCCCAATCATCTAATGAAAGTAATGCTAAGGCATCTGGAAATTCATTTTTCTTTTTTCCCGTTGCTTCGAATGGTGCCACCGCATCAAAATATAAATCAACTAATTCCTGAACATCGGCATGTTTTACAGAAATAATAGCACACCCTGTTTTCTCTACGAACGATTTAACCCTCGCTTCAGCGACAGCCAAATCTTCTCCCGTACCGAAGAGCAATGTTGCAGCCTGTGAACACCCATCGTCGTCAATTAGCAATTCATTGCTTGCAACTTTAATTGCAGACTTAATTTCTCCTCGAGCGCTTTTTATTTTTTCGGCAATATGCTTTGTGAGTTCACGCTTCACAATATCTGATAATACGAATGTTGCTGGGCTTTCTTTGAATTGCGCAAGTTGTTTAAAATACCCTTTCTCAATAGCACACGCATTAGCTACAAATATATTAGTATCAATTGTCAATACATCATATTCCAATTCGAGCTCTGCCATGCCCCCTCCTTCTAGTTGTACGTGTATAGGTACGACAACATAGCCTGATTAAATCGCGTTGTAAATATCAAACCACAAAAAGAGGCCCGCCGCTTGCGCGACGGGCCCTCGTTTCGTCTCAACTCATGCCGACCGGTCTAGAACAGGTCCTGCACGCCGCTGGGGTCCTTGAACTCCACGGCCTTGTCCCACTTGATCTTCTTGCTGCCGCGGTTCTCCAGGTACTTGGAGAGCTCCAGGTCGATTGTGACCGGAACCGGCACGCCCGCCCGGCACAGCGCCTGGCGCATCAGCCCCTCGCCCTTGGCGGCAAAGGCCACCGAGTCGCCCAGCACGCGCATGGCCTCGGTGGGGTTGTGGAAGCCCACGGAGTTCTCCGCGCCGATGAACAGCGACCGGTAGAACGCCTGCTCGTAGTAGTCCTTGGCCTTGTCGTACAGGGCCTTGTCGATGACCTTGCCCTCGGCCTGGGCCTTGTGCGCCGTCTCGAACAGCTTGGCCAGGGCCGCAGTGGCGTTGCCCGCGCGGATCTGCAAGCCCACGGTGCGGTCCTGAATGGCCGTCACCTGCTCCTTGAGCCACGCGGCGGATTCGGTGTGGCACTGCATGCAGGCCTTCATGTCGTTCTTGAGCGGGCTCATCACGCGGTGGTCGCTGATCTTCTTCACGCCCACGCGGGTGTAAGGCATGTGGCAGTCCGCGCAGGAGGCTCCGGCCTTCCAATGCACGCTGTTGTTGCTGAACAGCTCGAACTCCGGGTGACGGATGAAGGCCAGCTTGAAGCCGGTGACGTTCTGCTTCCACTCCTTGTAGGAGTCGTCGCTGCGCAGCACCTTGATGATGTTCTCGATGGTGATGCCGCCCCACTTGCTGCCCTGCCAGGGGAAGAACAGGCCGACGGAGTGCATCTCCTTGTCCTTGGGAATGGCGTAGGTGACGTGGCACTGGGCGCATACGGCGGTGCGCTTCTCCTGCCGGGTGAGGTTCTTTTCGTCCACGTTGATGGCCTTGAGCGCCGCGCCCAGGGTAAACCCGCGCGAGAGCTTGAGGCCCATGTCCTTGTTGTCGTGGCAGTCGATGCAGGCCACGCCGAGCTCGCGGTTCTTCTCGGGAATCTTGGCCAGAATCTCCTTATAGGGCTTGGAGTAGTAGTCCACGCCAAGCTCCTTCTGCATCTGCGGGGCGTAAGGCGTCTTGCAGGAGAGGCACACCCCGCCGCTCTTGAGGCGCGAGGCGTCCACATCGAGCTGGTCGCGCAGCATGCGCGCGTGGCCCTTGGGCTCGTTGTACTCCACACCGAAGCCCCAGCCGTTGAACAACAGCGCCATGTACGGGTACTCGGCCAGCTTGTCGTAGGTCAGGTGGTCGGCGTCGAAGCCGCGCTTGTACTTGCTCTTTCCGGCGGGCTCGGGCTGCTCGGTCTTCTTCCAGGTCTCATACTCCTCGGGATAGGCCTTGCCCCACAGTTCGGGGTCGATCGTGCCATCGGGAATGGTGACGGTTTTGACCATTTCCGGCTTGCCGGGCGCGCAGCCATAGGGGATGAGGAGATACGCCAGGGCCAGGGCCACGCCGATGACGAACCAGACTCTCTTTTTCCGCAATGCCATCTCGATCCTCCCGTGAAATGTGTTGTTCCCCTGCAACGGGGCTTGATATCGTCGCAAACGCACGCGGCTACATCGTCATGGCGCCGCTGCGCTTGTGCATTATGCGGCGGTGGCAGTCCGTGCACTGGCGCTCCTGGTCGATCATGAACACGGTTTCCGCATGGCAGCGTATGCAGTTTCCCTGCACAACCCTGCGCCCATGTTCGGTGATGCGGATGTCGTCCGGCACATGCCCGGCGTTGAAGAGAACCAGGTCCTTCATGCCGTCTATGGACTTCCACATGTAGTGCACGGGCTTGTTGTCGTTGGGCAAGTGGCAGTCCACGCAGGCCAGCCTGCGGTGCGCGCCGGCATGGAACCAGGCCTCGTACTGCGCCTCGTGCACGTGGCACGATTCACAGAACTCCGGCGTCTCCGACTTCGCCAGCAGCTGCGGCGGCCCAATCAGCAGGAACAGCGCAATGAGCAGCGCCGCCGCCCCGCCCAGCAGGCCGAGCTTCAGCCTTCGCCTCGTTTTTCCCTTCATCCCCACCACCTTTGTGAGACGTGACGCCGCGCCGACGCAGAGAGGCGCACGGCACCCGAACGCGGCCGCCCGCCTTCCCCCCGAAGGCGGACTTCGCTAGAGCCTTAGGACTTAGCATATTCTCTGCACAAGGATTTGACTTAGGTCAAGACGACAGCGGCGGCGGACGGGGCGTCGGGAAAACGATGGGACGAAGGGGGAACCAGAGAGCGATCTGTCATGGGGAAAAGCGGTCCCGCTTGCGCCTCAACGACGCACGCCCCTCTATGGGATGAGGGAAAGGGCGCGCCAGGCGAATGGCAACGTCCCTGGGATTCGAACAAAACACCGGGGCGGCGAAACCGACGCCCCCTGGCCGGACATGCGTCCGTCATTGGGCACAATTTGACCGGCAAGGTCCAATAAGGTAACATAATTAAACAGGGTCGTCGCCAAGCCCAACGCGCAAGCCAGACCCCAAAACTTGCCGTTGGCAATCCAAACATCAAGGAGCCAGTTCATGCAACGTCTTCCCGATTCCTTTCCGAATTTCGCCGCGCTGAAGGACCTCGCCCCCCGCATTTTCCCGCGGGCCGACGCAGGGTGCGATTCGGCGCAGATGACCAGGGCGGACATCGCGTTCCTCCTGGGCGTGTTGGACATGGCGAAACCAAAAAAAATTCTGGAAATAGGCGTGGCGGCGGGCGGATCGGCCTCTGTGATACTCGACGCCATGAGCAAAAAAGGCGCGCCCTTCACGATGCATTCCGTGGACCTCAGCGAACGGCACTACCAGGACCTGTCAAAACGCACGGGCTATCTAGTGAACGAATTGTGTCCCGAACTCATGGAACATTGGACGTTGCTGACGGGCAAACCGATACCGGCCGTCATCGACCAGATCGGCGACGGCGTCGACTTCCTGCTCCTGGACACCGCACACATCCTGCCGGGAGAGCTGCTCGATTTTCTCGTCGTTCTCCCCCATTTGGCGGAGGGATGCCATGTCGTCCTGCACGACATCAATCTCTTCAACGGGACGTTGGCGGCGGACTTCGCCACGAAGGTGCTTTTCGACAGCGTCGTCGCCGAGAAGTTCTGGTGCCCGGAAAACGCGAACGGCGAATACTGGCTCCCCAACATCGGCGCTTTCAAGATCACGCCCGACACTCGGAAATACATTGACAACTGCTTCAGCGCATTGTCCTTTCCGTGGGAGTACGTTCCAGAGCCCCAGCATATCGACTGGTACAGGACCGCGTTGTCTAAGCACTATTCCGAAGAATTCCTGCGGATTTTCGACATGGCGTACGAGCAGAACCGCAAGACGCATCGCAGAAGGCTCCGCGCGGCGGAGACGACTTGGCAGCGCCTCATGCGACACCTGACGGGAAAGAAGCTCTAGGAGGGCGCGGCGGCCTGTCTCCAACCCCGCCACTCAGGGAGCCGCCCCGAGGCAGCGCCCGAGCGGGGGGGCCCGGCCATGTTCCAAGCCGCCCGACCGCATCTCCGACACGCCACGCGCTTGCGCACGAAAAACGCTGGAGCTTCGCGGCGGCGGCGGCATTGGCGCGCGGGGAAATCCGCCGAAAACGGCGCAACGCTCCGGTCCTTGAGTTCATCCATTTTTCCGCCTACGGTCCAGGGAAGTGCGGAGCACAAGCCCAACGCGGGAGAACGCGATGCCTGGCGCATGGTATGTCGTCGAGGTTTTCTGTCTGCTCAGCATCGTCAGCTTCCTGTGGCGGCTGCTGCTGGACCACATGGACGTTTTCGCGGTTTCGGCCATGGAGGTGACGCTGGTGCTGGTGCTGGCTTGGGCGACGTACAAGGCCAAGCGCCTGCCCAGCCGAATTCTGGCGGCGTACATCGGACTGAGCGCGCTGTACTTCATCGTCATGCGCGTGTTGTCGCCCGCGCCGTTCACGCCGGGCGGCATCGTCCAATTGATTCTGCAAGCGTACTTTCTGATCGGCGCGGTGCTGCTGTGGCGGCTGCAGGAGCTGCCCACGCACGTCGTCCCGCCGTGGAGAAGAAAAAACGGCGAAGAGAACGCAGAGGCAAGATGAAACGAAAGCGCCCCCGCCAGTCCATCGGGACCAGCGGGGGCGCATGCGTTCGGGGAGGCTTGGCGGCTATATGCCGTTCTTGTCGATCTGCGCCACCTGCTCCTGAATGGCCCTGGCCAGCGGCCCTTCCAGGCCCATGATGTCCACGTTGAGGAAGCCGCGCACAATGGTTGACGTGGCCTCGGCCTCGTCCATGCCGCGCGCCATGAGGTACTCTATCTCCTCCTGGGCGATTTTGCCCACCGCCGCCTCGTGGGAGAGGTCGACGCCCTCCACCGTGGCGTCCAGCTCGGGCACGGCCAGCATCTGCCCGCCGCCCAGAATAAGACCCTTGCACTCCAAATGGCCCCGGCAGGGCACGGCGTTGCCGGCAATGTGCCCGCGCGCGATGTTCACGCCGCCGGTGGTGATGGTGCGGCTGATGATTTCGCAGCGGGTCTCGGGCGCGTTCATGATGACGCGGTTGCCGCAGTCCACATAGGAGCCGGGGGGGGTGACGATGACGGAGTTGAAGCGGGCGATGCTTCCCCGGCCGTTCAGATTGATGGTGGGGTACATCTGCAACGTGCCCACGGGGCTTAAGAGCACGTAGTTGTTCTGGAACACGCCGCCCTCCTCCACCACGCCCACGGAGCGCGGCCGCACGCTGGCGCCCTCGCCCCAGTTGTGGATCATGGTGAAGGTGAGCTTGCCGCCCTTTTTGACGTAGTATTCGGTGATGCCCAGGTGCGCGGCGTGGGTTTCGCCGTGGGCCGTGGAGCAGCCGGTCATTATGTGGACCTCGCTGCCTTCCTCGACCACCACGATGTTGTGCACGTTCTGGCCGGCCTTGTCGGCCTTGAGGAACAGGCACGACTGCACGGGCTTTTTAATGACCGCGCCCGGCTTGGTGCGGATGAAGTAGCCGCCGTGGGTCTTATCGGCCACGGCGCGGGTGAACTCGTCCTTGTCGCGGTCCACCAGCTTCCAGGCGAATTCCGGCAGGCCGTCGTAGCGTTTCATGGCCACGTTGATGTCCAGCAGCTCCAGGCCGGGGTCGCGCGTTTCGCAATGCACGGTGCTCTGGTCCATCTGCATGAACAGCGCGCTGCCGTCGCCCTGATCCAGGTCCACGCCGGCGTAGAGGATGCGGTTCTTGTCGCTCTTGTCCAGGGTGCGCAGGTCGGCGATCTCGCCGTGTTCGACTCCGCTGAAGGTGTAGTCGGAAAGCTTCACGTCTTTCATGGGCGTCTCCCTACAGCACTATCTGCCCGGGCGCGGGCTCGTTCAGGCATTTTATGCATTCCTGGTAGCCAAAGCTGCGGATGTGCTCCAGAATGTCACGGGGGCGCGCCTCGCAGCACAAATGGCCCTGGTAGAGCACCTGGCCGCGGTCGGCATTGATGTAGTCCAGGATGTAGCCGGTGTGGGTGATGATGAGCCCGCTTGTGCGCAGTTTGCACTTGAGCGGCTTGGCGCACGCGCCGGGAGGCATGTCCACCTCGCCGTCGAGCAGCCGGCGCACCACCTTGCCGATGAGCTGCATGTTCTCCAGGTCCACGCCGCTCTCGGGCTCGTCGAAGAGCACGAAGCTGGGCTTTTGCGCCATGAGCTGGAGCAGCTCCGAGCGCTTGATCTCACCGCCGGAAAAGCCGGCGTTGATGTCGCGCTCAAGAAAGTCCGTAAAGTTGACCTTGGCGGCCATGGCCTCGGGGTCGATCTCGCGGCCGCGCGCGCAGCGCAGCACCAAGTCCCTGGTCTTGAGGCCGTGGATGGTGGGCGGACGCTGAAAGCTCATGCCGATGCCCAGCCGGGCGCGCTCGTACATGGGCATGTGGGTGATGTCCTGACCGCGGAAGATGATGCTGCCGCCGGTGACGGTGTAGCCGGAGAATCCCATGAGGGTCATCAGCAGCGATGTCTTGCCCGATCCGTTGGGTCCGAAGAGGATGAAGGTCTCGCCCTCGCGGATGTGCAGGTTGATGCCGCGCAGCACTTCCTTGTCGCCGATGCTGACGCGCAAATCCTCGATTTTGAGCATGGAGGCCTCGCTTTCCCCGCCTGGGTTTCGGTCCCGGTGCCCCGGGATGCGGCGGGCTGGGGGAACGATTCCTACCGATTTTGGCGGGTGAAGTCCAGCCGCGCCGGCAATGGCGCAAACGACGCAGCCGCCCTTGGCGGCCCGGGAGCTTTGGTGTAGTTTCGCGCCAGCGAGGCACCATCAATGAAGAAAAAGCTCACGTCGCTGGACGCATTGTCCGAACTGAAGCTGGAAAGCGCCAAGCCGAGCCTGCTGGAGCAAGCCAAGGCCGCTCTGCGCGCGGGCAAAAAGGGCAAAATGGCCCCGACCACCCCCAAGGCGAAACAGGCCGCGCCGGAGCCGCCCGCTGGCGACGACGCCGGGGACGACTCGCTGTTTTTCAGCGCCATGCAGGGCGTGGCGCAGATTGGCGGCTCGGGCAGGCAAGTGCAGCCGCCTCCGCCGCCGGCCCCGGAGCTCCCCGAGGACGACGCCGACCCCGAGGCCAAGCTCATGCGCCAGGCCATGATGGGCAGCGTGGACTTCGAAATCGAATTCTCCGACGAGTACATGCACGGCTACGTGCGCGGGCTGGACTCCAAGATTTTCCAGCAGCTCAAGGCGGGCCGCCTCTCGGCCGAGGGGCACCTGGACCTGCACGGCCAGAACGCCGACCAGGCGCTTGATTCGCTGCTCTTCTTTATGCGCGAGAGCTACCTCGCCGGCCGGCGCATGGTGCTGGTCATTCCCGGGCGGGGCAAAAACTCGCCGCGCGGCCTGGGCATTCTGCGGCAAGAGCTGCAAACATGGCTCACGCGCGAGCCGCTCAGGCGCATTGTGCTGGCCTTTTGCACCGCGCAGCCCAGGGACGGCGGCGCCGGGGCTATTTACGTGCTTTTGCGCAAGATGAAAAAAAGCCAGGGCAAGGTGGCCTGGGACAAGCAGATGAACTGGGAGGATCTGGACCGCTAAACCGGGCCCTCGCGCATGGCAGGCCGGCGAGGCGGCGAAACCGCAACGCCCGATGAATGCCCGCGCCCCTGGATCCGGTCTCCCGACGAGACGCCCGGCCGGCGCTTGCGCCGCGCAAAACTGGTCAAGCCGGCTGCGAGCGGCGCGCTCCCTACTCCGTGAAGCCCTTTGCCGCCATGGCCCCGGCCTTGACGAACAGGGCCATGCCCGTCTTCATCCGCCGGAAGCCCAGCTTGCCGTAAAAGCCCTCCTTGCCGGGCGAGGCGTAGAGAATGACGTTGCAGCCGGGCAGGCGCGCCATAATGGCGTCGATGATGCGCCGGCCCACGCCGCGTCCCTGGAATTCCGGCTGCACAGCCACATCATAAATCGCGGCCTGGTAGGCCCCATCGGAAAGGGCCCGGCCGAAGCCGGCCAGACGCCCGGCCTCGTACACAAACACGGTGGTGTGGCTGGCCTCGAAAGCCCGCCTGTGCACCTCGGGCGCGTAGTGCGCCATGCCCACGCGCTCCAGCGTCGCCGCCACCTCGCGCCAATCCACGCCCGCGCAGTCTTCTTGCAGCTCCAGCATCGCCGCCGCCCTCCTCGTCCGCGCGTGTCCGAATGCGTCCGACGCGCTTCGCCGCTGAATACCGCGCCGAGCCGGGCATGGCAACGCCTGGCGCGGCGCAAACGTTCCGGCTGCCGCCGCTACGCCCGCAACTACACCGCGCGCGGCGGGGCCACCGCGGGCGGCTGGCTCTCCGGCCGTGCCCAGGGCGGCACCATGCCCGTACCCTGGGGCGACATCCCGGCCCGCCCCTTCCTGGGCATCGGCCAGCCGGAGGTGGCAGAAATTGAAGAGAGCGTGAAAAGGGCCGTTAAACGGGCTCTCGCCGGCGCGTAGGGAGCAGGGGGGAGGGGGGCAGGGGTTGCGTTATTTCTAACGCTACGCTAACGGTAATTTCGCACGAGATTGAAGCGAACCTCAATGCGCCCGCTTGCCCCTAGGGAGATTTTTCCCACTGGGCTATTTTTTGCATTATACGAAACCAAGCCCCAGAGTTTTGACTTGAGAGCAGGGTATGGTTATATTCTCCTCAAACACCCATCAATTGTGATGAGCACAGGAGGGTGAAAGATATGACAAAGAAGATTAAGAATATCATAGCTGGAGCCGGTAGAATTTTGGATTTTTCTGGTTCGGCGATTGTAATTGAAGTTGCGCGTTCCCGGTCGATGCGTGAGTATTACGCCGGTCGGAGCGACTCCGAGGCCTCGAAGCAAGATTTGCTCAAGGTCGGTCGCGACCTGACTACGGTCATGGAACAGGCCAAGGCCCGTGGCTAAGCCCAAAAGTAAGCGAAGCAAATCTAAGCCATCGGTCATGAAACCGGCGGCCCACTCTCCGGCGACACCAACATCTGTTCCTACAGTTGTTCCTGCTCCTTTGCCTTCACAAGGACGAATAGTCCGCCAAGAACTCCGTGAGATGCACGTTGGACCGTTGCCGCCCCCAAAGACCCTTGCCGAGTATGACAAGGTCGTGCCGCACCTTGCGGAGAATATTGTTCTCTGGGCTACAAATGAGCAGAAACATCGCCATTCAATGGAGAAAGGTTTTTTTGAATTGGAAAAGGTGCAAGCGAAGGCTTCCATCTTTGACGGCCGAGTCGGCCTGCTTTTGGGTTTTCTGCTAACCCTGGCGGGGTTTGCCACTGCTGGGTGGTTTGCTTCACTTGGTCATCCTTGGGCCGGTACAGCTGTTTTTGGTGGCACGCTCCTTGGCATCGTGTGGTGCTTTATTTTTGGGAGCAAAGTTAGAGCAAAAG